>JBGPHP010000028.1:0-21471 GCA_041484445.1 Gemmatimonadota bacterium | reverse complement strand
TCTTCTGCTCGTCGGTGCCGAACATCTTGAGCGGCTGCGGCACGCCGATCGACTGGTGGGCGGACAGCAGGGCGGTGATCGAGCCGTCGACCGACGAAACGAGCTCGATCGCTTTCATGTAGGAGAGCTGCGACAGGCCCAGGCCGCCGTAGTCGCGGGGAATCTTGATGCCGAAGGCGCCGATGTCCTTGAGACCCTGAACGATCGCCGGCGGGATCTCCCCTTCGCGGTCGATGCGGTCGGAATCCACCTGCGATAAGAGCCGGGTGAGCTGCTCGAGGAACGGCCGGGCCCGCTCGGCTTCGGCCGGGTTCTGGAGCGGATAGGGATGGATCAGGTCCATCCGCAGGACGCCCAGGAACAAGTCCCGGACGAAGCTCGGCGCCACCCACTGCTCTTCGCGCGCCGCCTCGGCGACGGCGCGCGCCTCGTCGGCGCTGACTTTTGGCTTGGGTTCGGCGGCGGTGGTGGTCATGGCTGCAATCTATAGAGATGCCTCCTGCCGGAGCAGCCGGGGTGTGACTATGAAGGCCGCCAGCGCGCCGCCGGCAATTCCCCCCAGGTGGGCGAAATTGTCGATGAGCGGCGTCGCCAGGCCGCTCAGGACCTGATAGCCCGCCCAGGCCACGAGCACGATAGCGATCCGCTTGTCGCGCAGGTGGAACCGGTCCCGGTAGCGGTACAGGACGACGACGACCGCCGCGAGCAGGCCAAAAATCGCGCCGGAGGCGCCGACCGAGGGCCCGGTGCGCATGACCAGCGAGAGGATCGCGCCCGCGCATCCCGCGGTGAGGTAGACGAACGCGGTGCGCGCGGTGCCGAGCGCGTGCTCGCAGGCCATTCCCACGATGAAGAGTACGATCATGTTGCCGATGAGGTGGTCCACTCCTCCATGCAGGAACATCGAGGTCCCGAGGCGCCACAGCTCACCTGCCTCCACCCGGTTTCGTACCAGGGCCCCCGCGCCGACGATGCTGTTGGTGTCGGTCAGGGCCCCGGTGGCCAGCTCCCAGGCGAACACGGCGCTGTTGACGACGATGAGGAGGAGGGTGAGGGGAGGTCTAAGGGACATCCCGCGCTCGAAATCGACGGGCGCCCGCTGCGCCGGGGCCGCGAGCATCGACGGCGTGATGAGGATCGGCTCTTCGGCTCTCGGATGCCCGTCGTCGGGCGTCTCTCGTGTGCCGGCGCTCACCGTCGCTCGCCCGTGTCCAACATGACCCCGAGGGCGAGGACCACTCGGCGGTCGAGCGTGCGCTGCGGGTCGGCTTTCAGGTCGAGGGCGTAGCGGTCGAAGATGGTGAACTTCCGGTTGAACTCCCCGATGACCTCGTCTCCCTCGGGGCGCACGAATATGAAGTTGGTGCGCAGCAGGCCAAACAATGGGCCGATCACGCGTCGCAACAGGGAGAGAATGACCGAATCCTCTTTGGCCAGGTACAGCACCGCGCCATCGGGTGCTTTCACGTACCAGCGCTTCCGGAACAGATTGTAGAGGTAGTTCTTCCACAAGAGCGCGATCGGGCGTCCGGCCGGGTCGCGAACCGTGTAGGTGGCCGTGATCGGCTGCCACTTCTTGTCCTGGAGAATCTCGAGCAGCCGCTCCCGTTTGCTTTGGTCCCGGTAGAACGTGACGTGTCGCTTGGCCGAGAGGCCGACGCCGACGATTATCAGGGCTGCGAGGCTTCCCACAACGGCGAGAATTTCGAACACCGACTCGAGCACCAGGCCGATCGCCAGATGAGCCAGCTCGGCGAATCCGATGCCCACGACGGTCCCCGCGAGGATGCCGCCCAAAATCGCCCCGAGGTTCTGGAGCAGATGCGCCGGGCGTTCGACGAACACCACCTTGTTCCCCTGTTCGTCGCACACGTCGTACTTCTCCGAGATCTTGAGCAGCTGCTGGCGCAGCAAGAACACGTCCCGATCGAACGCCGGATCGCCCCCTGGCGGCGGCGGCGTCGCGGCCGGCGCCAGTGCGGGAGCGCGGTTCTCCCGACCGCATTGCGGGCACTTCACCAGGCGCCCGGCGAAGTCGTCCTTCAGCTCATAGGAAGTGCCGCACTGGCAGACCACGCGGACGGACATACGGCCTCGGGAAGGTGGATGGCCGTTGAATGTACGGGTTGACACCGACGGGGCGAGAGGGAAATTGGCGACTCCTCCACAATGGAAGTCCGTATGCGCCGTGTGGCGATCCTGACCTCTCTTCTCCTTGTATCGGTCGCCGTCCTACACGCCCAGAATCCCCCTGCGCCCCCAGCCCGCGTGCTCGTGAAGGCAGGTCGCCTGATCGACGGCCGGTCCGATCAGGCCCAGACCAACGTGGGGATCCTGATCGAGGGGCAACGCATCAAAGCGGTGGGACCGCTCGCCCAGATTCAGGCCCAGGCCGGTGACGCGCGGGTGATCGATCTCTCCCAGATGACCGTCCTCCCCGGGCTGATCGACGCCCACACGCACCTGCTGCTGCAGGGGGACTCGACCAGCGAGGCGTATGACGTCCAGCTGTTGTATCAATCGATCGCCTATCGCGCGATTCTCGCCGCCCGGAACGCGCGGCTGTCGCTCGAGCACGGCTTCACGGCGTTGCGTGACGTGGAGACCGAAGGGGCGATGTACGCCGACGTCGACGTGAAGCTCGCCGTGAACCGGGGGGAAGTCCCGGGCCCGCGCATCTTCGCCTCGACCCGCGCCATGGCGCCGACGGGGATGTATCCCATCCTGTCGCAGAACTGGGAGCTCGAGATGCCGCACGGCGTGCAGTTGGTGGACGGCGTGGACGGCGCCCGCCTGGCGGTGCGCGAGCAGGTGTCGCACGGGGCGGACTGGATCAAGTACTACTCCGATCGCCGCTACTACTTCACCCCCGACTCCACGCTGCGCAGCTGGGTCAACTTCACCGACGACGAAGCCAAGGCGATCGTGGATGAAGCGCATCGCCTGGGCCGGCGCGTGGCGGCGCACGCGATCGGGGTGGACGGCATCGCCGCCGCCCTGCGGGCCGGCGTCAACTCCATCGAGCACGGCGACGGTATGACGGACTCGCTCATGGACGTCATGGTGCGCCAGAACGCCTACTGGGTGCCGACGGTGACCGTGGCCCACTACGTCGCCGACCCGCGCGGCGGCATCTGGAAGCCCATGGTCGATCACGAGCGCGCCGCGTTCCTGCGGGCGCTGCGCAAGGGCGTGAAGATCGTGGTCGGGACCGATGTGGGCGGCTTCCCCTGGACCGACATCAACCAGGCCAAGGAGTTCGAGTACTACGTGCAGTACGGCATGACGCCGATGCAGGCCATCAAGTCCGGTACCTCGCTCGCAGCCGAGCTGCTGGGGCAGAGCGACAACATCGGCGCTGTCGCCCCCGGACTGTTTGCGGACATCGTGGCGGTGGCGGGGGATCCGCTCAAGGATATCACGGAACTGCAGCGCATCAGGTTCGTTATGAAGGGTGGCACCGTGTACCTTACGCAATAGTGCGACGCGCGCTCACCGCTTTCACGGCAGTCCTTCTGTGCGCCGCCGGCGCCGGACGGGCCCAGCAGCTCGGCCCGGTCGGGACCGGCGGCGTCGCGGCGTTGGCCAATGCCCTGGAGCAGCTCGGGGGCGTCAAGCGAGTGCTGGTGATCGGCGCCCACCCCGACGACGAAGACACCCAGCTCCTGACCTGGTTGTCCCGCGGGCTCGGCGCCCAGGCGGCCTACCTGGCGCTGAACCGCGGCGAAGGGGGCCAGAACCTCATCGGTCCCGAGCTCGGGCCCGAGCTCGGCATCATCCGCTCCGAGGAGCTGCTGGCGGCCCGCTCGGTCGACGGGGCACGACAGTTCTTCACCCGCGCCTATGACTTCGGATTCTCCAAGTCCGCCGACGAGTCGTTCCGCTTCTGGCCGCGCGATTCGGTGCTGCACGATGTGCTGGACGTGATCCGGCGCTTCCGGCCGCAGGTCATCGTCTCGGTCTTCTCCGGAACGCCCCGCGACGGGCATGGGCAACATCAGGTCGCCGGGATCCTCGCCCGGGTCGCCTACGACCGGCTGCGGGACTCGACGTGGGGTCCCGTCAAGTTCTACCGCTCCTCGTTCTTCGACACGGCCTCCACCACGCTGACGATTCCCACGGGGGCGGTCGATCCCGTCCTGGGACAGTCGTACTACCAGATCGCCATGGCCGGCCGCAGCCGTCACCGCTCCCAGGACATGGGCCAGCTGCAGCGTCCCGGTCCCGCCCAGACTCGGCTGTCGCTCGTCGATACGAAAGTGGGCGGCCCGGGCGGGATCTTCGACGGCGTGGATACCGTGTGGCACGGCCGGGAGCCCTTTCGGGCCCTGATCGACTCGGCGCGCGCCCGGCTCAACCCCTACGCGCCCGATGCGCTGGTGCCGGTGCTCGCCCGCGCCAGCGCGGCCCTCGGCCCCGAGGATCGGGAGCAGCGGGCCATCCTCGACGGCGCGATCGCCAACGCCGCCGGCCTCGTGGTGGACGGCACGGCCGACGACGCGATCGTGATTCCCGGCGAGCGTCTGCAGGTCGAAGTGGCGCTCTGGAACGCGGGAGCCGCCCCGGTCCCGGTCGACGGGGTGGACATCCTGGCACCGGACGGATGGCGTGTCGATCGTATCGATGCTGCGACCGGCACAGTCGCTCCGAACACGGTGCTGGTGCGGCGCTTCGCCGTGACGGTCGCGCCCGACGCGCCGCGCTCGCAGCCCTATTTTCTGCGCCGTCCGCAAATCGGCGCGCTGTACGATTGGACCGGTGTTCCCGCCGATGTGCGAGGCCTGCCGTTCGAGCCGCCACCGCTCCTGGCGCGGGTCCACGCCACGGTCGGTGGCGCGCCGATCACGCTGACCCGGGAAATCGTCTACCGCTATCGCGACCAGGCGAACGGCGAGATCCGCCGGCCGATCTTCGTCACGGGGGACTTCGACGTCGCGGTGATGCCGACGATGCTCGTGTGGCCGGTGGACGGCGCCACCGGCGCCGAGCGCGCCGTGACCGTCACGATCACGAATCGGATCCGCGGCAGTGCCACCGCCGTCGTGCGTCTCGCGGTGCCGGCCGGGTGGGCGCCGGTCCCGTCGGAGACGGTCGCCTTCAGCCGCGAGGACGAGTCGCGGAGCGTCACCTTCACCGTCCGGCTCCCGCCCACTCCGGCGACCGGGGCCTTCACGCTGCGGGCCACGGCGACCGGCCCGGACGGGATCACCAGTCGCGACGCCCTCACGATTATCGACTACCCGCACATCCGCCCGCGGCCGTCGGTGCATCCCTCCACGGTCGAGATCCGGGTCGCCAAGATCCTGCTCCCCGGCCTCGCCCGCGTGGGCTACGTGCGGGGCGCAGCCGACCGTGTCCCCGAGGCGCTGGCAGAAGTCGGGGTACCGGTGGTGCTGCTCGATGCTGATTCTCTGGAGCACGGCGATTTGTCCCGCTACGACGCCATCGTCATCGGCAGCCGCGCCTACGAAACGGATCCCGCGCTCGTCGCCTCGAACGGGCGGCTGCTCGACTATGCGCGCGGCGGCGATCTGCTGCTGGTCCAGTACCAGCAGTATCCGTTCATTCAGGGTGGCTACGCACCGTATCGTCTGAGCATCGCGCAGCCGCACGATCGTGTGACGGACGAAACCGCGCCGATGACGCCACTGCTGCCGGGGAGCCCGGTGTTCCACTCTCCCAACGACATCACGGCCGACGACTGGAGCGGCTGGGTGCAGGAGCGGGGGCTCTACTTCGCGCACGATTGGGATTCGACCTACGTCCAGGTGCTCGAGGCGCACGATTCGGGCGGCCCGCCCCTCGAAGGGGGACTGCTCGTCGCCCCGCTCGGTCGCGGCACCTACGTGTACACGGGGCTGAGCTTTTTCCGGCAGCTGCCGGCCGGCGTGGTGGGGGCGTATCGGCTGTTCGCGAACCTGCTGGGGCTCAAGGCGCGAAATGTCCCGTAAAGCGGGGAGTGGGGTGTGGGGAGTTGCGCTCTTTCTCTTCGCCGCATGCTCGGGGGGAGGCAGAACACCGCTCGTCATCTACACGCCGCATGGTCGAGATCTGCTGACCTTGTTGAAGGCGCGCTACGAGCAGCTCCATCCGGAGATCGACATCCGCTGGCTCGACATGGGCTCGCAGGAGGTGTACGACCGGGTGCGCAGCGAGCGCGCCAATCCGCAGGGCGACCTCTGGTTCGGCGGTCCGGCCACGATCTTCGCCCTCGGCGCCGCCGATTCCTTGCTCGAGCCGTTCCGCCCATCGTGGGCGGGCCAGCTTCGCCCGGCCGGCATCGGACCCGGCGACCTCTATTTCTCTGCCTACGAGACCCCCGCCGTGATCGTCTATGCCGAGCAGGCGCTCACGCCGGCCCAGGCCCCGCAGGATTGGGACGATCTCCTCGACCCCAAATGGAAGGGCAAGATCCTGATCCGCGACCCGATCGCCTCGGGGACGATGCGTGCGGTGTGGGGGATGATCATCGAGCGGGGCCTGAAGCAGACCGGCGACACCGCCGCGGGCTTCACCTGGCTGCGGCGGCTCGATGCCCAGACGAAGGAATACGTGCTCAACGGGCCGCTGCTCGATCAGAAGATCGTGCGCCAGGAAGGGTTGGTGACGATCTGGGATCTGCCCGACATCCAGCTCAACAAGCGCGACGGCCTGCCGCTGGGCTTCGTCTTTCCGACGAGCGGCACGCCGGCGATCGAGGACGCGATCGGGGTCATTCGCAACGCGCCGCACCAGGCCGCGGCCCGCGCCTTTGAAGAGTGGGTGGGGAGCGTCGCCGCCCAACTGCTCGCGGCGCGCGACGCCTACCGGCTGCCGGCGCGCAACGACCTGCCGGCCGATTCACTGCCGGCCTGGGTGCGGGACGTGCGCAGCCACATGGTGGTCGCCGACATGGACTGGGATCTCCTGGCCCACCACGGCGCCGAGTGGATGCGCTACTGGGACGAGCATGTTCGTGGGAAGGGTGATGAGGGAAGGGGGCAGGGTGGGAGGTGACGGGGGCGGATCTTTCCTCGCCCTCGACGAGCTGCACGTCCGGTTCAGCGACACCGTCACCATCGGGCCCGTTTCCCTGACGATCGAGCGCGGGGAAATCCTCGCGTTGCTGGGACCCTCGGGCAGCGGCAAGACCACCCTGTTGCGCATGCTGGCGGGATTCGAGCGCCCCGACGGCGGACGCGTGCGGGTCGAAGGCGAGGATGTGACCGCGGTACCCCCCGCGCGGCGCCGGGTCGGGATGGTGTTCCAGCACTATGCGTTGTTCCCGCATCTCGATGTCGGGGAGAACGTGGCGTTCGGACTCCACGGGACGAGGGACGAGGGACGAGGGACGGGGGAAGTCGTGGCCCAGGCCCTCGCGCTCGTGGATCTCGCGGGGTTCGAGCGGCGCAAAGTGCAGGAGCTCTCGGGCGGGCAGCAGCAGCGCGTGGCCCTCGCCCGTGCACTGGCGCCCGCGCCGCGCGTGCTGGCGCTCGACGAGCCCCTCTCCAACCTCGATCCCTCCCTGCGCGAGCGGACGCGGCGCGAGCTCCGGACCCTCATCAAGCGGATCGGGATCACCGCCGTCTTCGTCACGCACGAGCAGGAGGAGGCGTTCGACCTGGGTGACCGGGTCGCGGTGCTCAGCGCGGGGCGGCTGAACCAGGTCGGCACGCCGGAGGAGCTGTACGAGCGCCCCGCCAATCTGTTCGTCGGCACCTTCGTGGGCCGGGCGAACGTGTTGCGCGGGGCGGCGGCACGTGCCCTCGGCGCGGCGCACGGCCAGGTGGTGCTGGTGCGTCCCGAGCAGCTGCGCTTCGGTGCAGGAGGCAGCGCGCTCTCCGGCGTCGTGGCCGAGCGCCGCTACACCGGAGCGGCGGCGTTCTTTCAGGTGACGCTCGAGACGGGGGAGCGGGTGGAGGTGCAGGCGGCGCCCGACGCGGCCCGGGTGGGCGAGCGTGTGCGCGTGGGTGCGACGCGGACGCTGTGCTTCGCGGACCAGGGCGGATGACGCGCGACGGCGGACGGCGGGGTGCCGCCGGATGGGGCGTGGCGCTCACGCTGCTGCTCGCCTGGCTGGTGCTCTATCCCATCGTGCTGTTGGTACTCGACGGGATGCACGGCGACGCGCTGCGGGCGTTCGCCGCGCGGGGCGGCGAATGGCACGCGTTGTGGGCGAGTGTATGGATTTCGCTGGCGAGCGTCGTTCTGGCCGCCGTCATCGGCGTGCCGCTGGCGTTTCTGTTCGAGTGGTTCGAGTTCCCGGGGCGCAAGCTCCTGGGCTCGCTGATCGCGCTCCCCGCCGTGTTGCCGCCGTTCGTCGGCGTGATCGCGTTCTTGTTCCTGTACGGCGAGTCGGGGTTCGCCGCGCGCTTCCTCCAGTATCTGTTCCGCTTCCAGCAGGCGCCGTGGCACCTGCAGGGGCCGGGCGCCATCCTCCTGGTCCATGCGTATTCGATGTATGTGTACTTCTACCTCTTCACGCGGGCGGGTCTGGCCCGGCTCGATGCCGCTACGATCGAGGCGGCGCAGGCGCTCGGCGCGGGTCGCTGGCGGACGCTGACCCGGGTGATCCTGCCGCTCGTCCGGCCGTCGGTCGCCGGCGCCGCGCTGCTCACCTTCATGACGTCGCTCGGCTCGTTCAGCGCGCCCTACGTGTTCGGCGGGGGCTTCCGGGTGATGACCACCCAGATCTTCGCCTCGAAACAGAACGGCGAGATGGGTGTGGCGATGGTGGAAACGGTGGCGCTCGCGCTCGTCGCGCTCGCCGGCCTCGCGCTGCTGCGGCGCAGCGAAGGTGACGCCATCCTCGCGGGGCTCGGGAAGGGCACCGCTCCCCAGCGGCGCACGCTGCGCAGCCCGCTGGTCCGGCTCGGCACGACGCTCGCCGGGTGGGGGTTCGCGGTGCTGCTGCTGCTGCCGCACGCCACCCTGATCCTCGTCTCCCTCGTTCCGTACGCAACCTGGACGACCGAAACGCTGCCTCCGGTTTTAGGCTTGGTGAACTATGGACGCCTGTTCGCTGAGCCCGAGCGGCTCGAGCCGTTGGTGAACTCGCTCTGGATGGCGGCGGCGAGCACCGCGGCAGCCGTCGCGCTGTCGCTCGCGGCGGGATGGCTCGTGGTACGGCGCCGCGCCGCGCTGCGCCGGGTGATCGAAGGGCTGCTCGCCCTGCCGTGGGCCCTGCCCGGGACGGTGTTCGCCGTAGCGCTGGCGACGGCGTTCAGCGTGTCGGCGCCGCTGCAGCTGCGCTGGGTGCTGGTCGGGACGGTCATGATCCTGCCGCTCGCCTACTTCGTGCGGAACCTCCCGGTGACGGGGCGCGCCATCCTGGCCGGGTACCGCCAGCTCGATCCGGCGCTCGAGGAGGCGGCGGCGAGCCTCGGCGCGGGGCCCTGGCGCACGCTGCGCCGGGTGACGCTGCCGCTGCTCCGGCCGGCGCTTGCCGCGGGCGCGAGCCTCGCGTTCGTGGGAGCGTTGGGAGACTTCGTCACGTCGATCCTGCTCTACACGTACCGCAACCGGCCGATCTCTATGGAGATCAACGCCGCGCTGCGGGTGAACGAGATGGGCGTGGCGGCGGCGTTCGGGGTGGTGCTGATGGTGGTGAGCGCTGTCGTTCTGGGGATCGGAGCGCGGCGGTGAAGCGACTCGCGGTGCTGATGGCCGTCTGCTTTGTCGACATGCTCGGCCTGATGCTGGTCGCGCCGCTGATGCCGTTCTACGCACTGCGGTTGCACGCGCCCGAGTGGCTGGTCGGACCCCTGATCGCCGCCTTCGCCGTGGCCCAGCTCGTCTCGTCGCCGGTGTGGGGGAAATTCTCCGACCGCTACGGGCGCCGCCCCGCCGTGATGATCGGGCTTGGGGCATCGGCCTTCGCCTACCTGATTTTCGGGTTCGCCAACAGCCTGTGGCTGCTGTTCGCGTCGCGCATCGTGCAGGGGCTGGGCGGAGGAACGACCGGTGTCGCCCAGGCCTACGTCGCCGATACGATGGAGCCGGGGGAGCGGGCCAAGGCGCTCGGCTGGCTCTCCGCCGCGACGAGCGCCGGAGTCGTGATCGGCCCGTTCATCGGGTCCCTGACCTACAACTTCGGCACCGCCGTGCCGGGCGTCGTCGCGGCCGCGATGGTGCTCGTGAACGTCGCGTTCGCCTGGAAATGGCTGCCGGAGTCGCGCGTGCCGCATCCGCGCACCCCGAGCGGAAAACACGTCGAGCCGCCGGGAGTGCGCTCGGTCAAGCAGGCCCTGCTGGAGATCATCCACCACCCCACGCAGCCGGCCCATCGCGTCATCTGGATCTATGTCGTGGGGATGCTCGCCCTGAATGTCGTCATCGGGGTGCTGGCCTTATACCTGAAGGACACGTTCAGCGTCACCGCGAAGACAATCGGCTATTTCTTCCCGATCTTCGGCGTGGTCGGCGTGCTGATGCGGATTTGGCTCGTCGGCTGGGTCAACAACCGGGTCGGCGAAATCCGCACCATGCAGCTCGGCACGGTGTTGCTGGCGAGCGGGCTCGCCTTGATGCCGCTGCCGGCGGCCGTCCTCCCACCTGCGGCGGCCCTCCCCCTATTCATCATCTGTCTCATCCTGGTGCCGGCCGGGACCGCGCTGCTCTTCCCGGCGTCCACCTCCCTCGTCAGCCAGCGGGTCGAGCGGCAGGAGCTGGGTCTCGTGATGGGCGCCCAGCAGACGTTTCGCGGCATCATGAGCATCATCGGACCGGTCGGCGCGACGCTCGTGTTCGACACGCTGGGGCACGGTGTGCCCTTCGTCATGGCGGCGGTCATCGTGGGGTTCGCGGGGATCCTGGCCGCGCGGGAGGGGCGCGAGCAGCCGGTGGCGGCCACAGCCCGAGTCAGCCCTACCTGAAGCCCGGTTCATCCAGTCTTCATGGTCGTACACCTCCCGTCGACATAGTATGCGCCCGGTTGATACTCGTCGAAACACCGGACGCCCCTGGAGGACATGTGCGCAATCCAATATCCATCGCTCGACTCGGCGCCCTGGCGTTCGGAGTCGTCGCCTGCAGTACGAATCCGACCTCCCCCGCGTCCCGGACCGTTGTGGCGAGCGTGGTGCCCGCCGGGGGGAGCGTGGCGGTGCCGATCGGCTCTTCCGTCATGGTGACGTTCTCCAACCCCATGCAGATGGGAATGGAGATCTACGCCGCACTGCACGAGGGAAGCGTGACCGGCCCGGTCGTGGCCGGAACGTGGATGTGGTCGGGCGACCGCACGCAGCTCACCTTTACGCCCACCATGCCACTCAAGGCGGGTACCGACTACACGATGCATCTGGGGGGCGGCATGGTCGACGGCAGCGACGCCCCGGTGGACTTCCAATCGTGTGTGAACCAGTTCGGCGGGCAGTGGGCGACGCCGGGGATGATGGGCGGCGGCATGATGGGCGGCTCCACCATGATGGGGCCGGGGTGGAAAGGGTCGAACGGGATGTACGGGATGACGTTTACCTTTACGACGGCCTGAGCGGGTCTCGGCAGCGACCTATTGCCGCACGGACCCCGAAGGGTTGCTGCACGAACCGCCCGCCGGCGCACCCGCCGGCGGGCGCGACCTTGTCGATCTGCGGAGTCGCCGTGATCATGTACTATCCCGGTGCCGATTAGCATGAACCGTACTCGCCGGGGTCCCGTCACGGCCCTCACCGCCGCGTTCCTGTTCGGTATCAGCACGCCGCTGTGCAAGGTGCTGCTGCGCGGCACCGCCCCCCAGCTGGTGGCCGGGCTCCTCTATCTTGGCTCCGGTCTCGGCCTCGCCGTCGTGCGACTGGCGCAACGCCGCGCGTCGCGCGAAGCGCCCCTGGGATGGGGTGACGCGCCCTGGCTCGCCGGGGCCATCGGGTTTGGCGGCATACTCGGTCCGCTGCTCCTGATGCTCGGGCTGGCGCGGGTACCGTCGGCGAGTGCATCGCTGCTCCTCAATCTGGAGGCGGTGTTCACCGCGCTCCTCGCTTGGTTCGCCTTCCGCGAGAACTTCGATCGGCGCATCGCCTTCGGGATGATCGCCATCGTCGCCGGCGGGGTCGCGCTTTCGTGGCAGGGCCGGATGGGGTGGGGTGGGCCGGGTGGTTCGCTCCTCGTCGCCGGCGCGTGCCTTTCGTGGGCCGTGGACAACAACCTGACGCAGAAAGTCTCGGCCGGAGACCCGGTCCAGATCGCGATGCTCAAAGGTCTGGCGGCGGGGGCGGTGAACACCACGATCGCTCTCTCTGCGGGGGCCGGGTGGCCCACGCCCCAGCGCACCGGTGCGGTGCTCGCGGTCGGGTTTCTGAGCTATGGCGTGAGCCTCGTTCTGTTTGTGCGTGCGCTCCGCCACCTCGGCACCGCTCGGACGAGCGCGTACTTCTCGACCGCCCCCTTTGTCGGAGCCGCGGCGTCGGTGTTGTTCCTCCGCGAGCAGCCTGCCGCGGGTCTTGGTGTGGCGGCAGGACTCATGGCGCTCGGGGTCTGGTCCCATCTCAGCGAGCGGCACGAGCACGAACACCGCCACGAAGCGATCGTGCACGAGCACCTGCACATGCACGATGAACACCACCTACACGCGCACGACCCTCTGGACCAAGCGGGGGAGCCGCACACTCATCCGCACCGTCACGAGGAGCTCGTGCACACGCATCGCCATTCCCCGGATATTCACCACCGGCACCGGCATGGGCCGTGAGGATGCACCCGGACGAGTCGAGACCCAAGGGTGAGTACCGGGCCCGTCAGGGTCGGTGGCTGCGCCGCTCGATCGAGTCTCGCGCTGCCGCCACAAGTGTCGCCAGTCCGTGCGTGACGATCGAGGTGCCTTTCGCGACTCCCTCGCGCACCACGATCCAGTCGCCCACAGACGGCCCCGTCGACAGCCAGCGTACATCGTAACGGCCCAGCCCGACGGGAACGAACACGGCCGCCCCCGGCGGAAGGTGCACGACCGCCGACGCCGGGACCGCCGCGACGGAGTCGTGCGGGCCGGGCGTAGCGATCATACGGATCGGGCCAGGCTGACTATCGAACGCTCCTTCGGGTGCGCGAAACTCGACGGCGACGTCTGCGGAATATGGAGAGGTGGCGGCTCGGCGAACCCATTCCACTCTGGCCCCGCGGGAGCCGGCGTGACGGTCGTCTCCGAAACGCAGCACAACCGCGTCGCCCTGATGAAACACCGCGGCGTCGACGTCGCTGAGCGTGCCCAACGCCAGCCAGGAGCCATGCTCCTCGATCACTCCGAGGGTGTCTTCCTGCAGGACGAACTGCGTGCGCCGGCGCAGCGGCAGCCAGCTGCCATCCTCTACCCCCCGTACGGCCATTTCCTTGCCAGCGACTCCGGACCCGACGCCCAGCACCGCCAGCGTATCGCCTCGGTGCGCGTGCTGCTGGGGACGAATGCGAAGGAGCACGCCGGAGACAGGCGCGGGCACAACTGCACTGTGGTTTCGGTCGGGTCGGATGAGTGCGAGCAGCTCGACCGCTGGCGCTGGGACGACCGCCACGCTCGCCCATTCGGTGGTGATCTCGCTTGCCCCCTCGATCCGTACGGTCAGCGATGGCATCTCGGGTTTGTCGCTCGCGCCCTCGCCCGAACGATCCGATGTCGCGCACGACATCAGCGCCAAGCATCCGCAGGCGATCAGCAGCCTCTGGTTCATGTCTCCTCCCGCGTGTGAGCGAGCCGCAGGGCGTTAAGCGTCACGACTAGCGAGCCGCCCATGTCGCCGACGAGTACGGCCACGGCCAGGCTCACAAGCCCGAGGACCGCGCCCACAGCGAGCACCAGCTTCAGGCCGAGCGCGAGTGCGATGTTGAAACGGATGGTGCGCCGCGCCCGCCGTGCGAGGCGGACCGCATACGGCAGCTTCGTCAGGTCATCCGCCATGAGCGCGACGTCAGCCGTCTCTATGGTCGCCGGTGAGCCGGCCGCGCCCATGGCCAGCCCGACCGTTGCTTCGGCGAGTGCCGGCGCGTCGTTCACCCCATCGCCGAGCATCGCCACGCTCCCGTGTCGCTCCCGGAGCGCCTGCACGGCACGAACCTTGTCTTCGGGGAGCAGCCGCGCGCGTACCTCGTCCACGCCGATCCGGCGACCGACAATCTGCGCCGTCTCGGGACCGTCGCCCGTCAGCATCACGATCGGCCGTACTCCAAGGCCGTGCAACCGGGCGACGACTGCCTGGGCCTCGGGCCTCACCTCGTCCTGGATGGTGAGGACGCCTTCCAACTCGTCGTCCGTCCGCACGTAGATGAGCATCGCCCCAGGCTCCGCCCCCTTCCAGCGCGTGGCGGGGTCAGGCCCCACGAACGCCTCCGTCCCGATCATGATCTCCAGGCCATTCAGCCTGGCCCGAACGCCTCGGCCAGGTACGGCAGTGAATGCGTCCACCTGAGCGCCGGCACCGATACCGCGCGTCTCGACGAATCCGACGATCGCCTGGGCGATGGGGTGCTCCGAGCGCGCTTCAACCGTCGCCACTCGCTCGAGCAGTACGTCCGGGGGGGTCCCGTCGGCCACGTGGAAACCCGTCACGCGCAGCGAACCGGTCGTCAACGTGCCGGTCTTGTCCAGGGCGAGCGCCCGGATCCCTCCCAGTGCCTCCAGGTGCTCCCCGCCCTTGATGAGTACGCCGTGTCGCGCCGCACTGGTCAACGCGCTGACCACGGTGACGGGTGTGGCGATCACCAGGGCACAGGGACACGCGATCACGAGCAGGGTCAGGCCGCGGACAAACCACTCCAGCCCGCTCGCCCCGAGCACCAGCGGAGGGACCAGCATCACGAGGATTGCCCCACCCGTGACGGTCGGGGTGTACACCCGGGCGAACCGCTGCACGAAGCGCTCTATCGGCGCACGGCGCGCCTCGGCTCCGCGCACCAGCTGGATGATGCGTGCCAAGGCGCTGTGCGCGGCGTCGGCCGTGACCGCGACGTCCAGGGCGCCCTCGGTGTTCAGAGTGGCGGCAAACACCGGGTCACCGATCTCCTTCTGGCGCGGCAGCGATTCGCCCGTGATCGTCGCCTCGTTGACGGCAGAGCTCCCGGCCACGACGCGGCCATCGGCTGGGATCTTATCGCCGGGGCGGATGCGGACCCGGTCGCCTGGCCGCAGCTCCACAACGGACACCTTCTCGATCGACCCATCGGAGCGCAGTCGGTCTGCTTGCTCCGGAGCGAGCTCGACGAGCCGGGCGATAGACTGGCGGCCACGGTCTACGGCGTAGCGTTCGAGGAGCTCGGCGAGAGAGAACAGGAAAGCCAGCGTGGCGGCCTCGAATGGCTCGCCGATGAGGATCGCGCCCACGATCGCGGCCGACATGAGGAAATTCATGTCGAGTTTGAGGGTGCGGACGGCCCGCACGCCCGCGCCCGCGAAATTCCAGCCGCCCCCGACGGCCGCGGCGGTGTAGAGGAGGCCTGCGAGATCGAGCCGGATCGCGAGCCACCCGGCCCGGTCCGGCGAGCCCGTGAGCCAGGCGACCACGAGCCCGGCCGCCCACAGCGCGCCGGCCGCGTAGGTCCGGCGCGCGAACGGCGTGCGCCAGAGCGCTCCCCGCTCGGTCGGGTGGGAGGATCCCGCCGCCCCGGTGTTAGACGACGTCATCCGGCGCCAAGTCGCACGCCTGAGCGGGGTCGCCACTCTCGACCTGCAGCGTCGCGTGTTCGATGCCGAAGCGGTCGTGCATCTCGCGACACACCTGGCCCACGAACCCGTCGTCGATCTGCGCGCCGGGCCGCACGAGGTGGGCGGTGAGGGCGGCGTGTGTCGTACTCAGCCCCCAGATGTGCAGGTCGTGCACCGCGACCACCCCCGGCAGCGCAGCCAGGTAGGCCTCCACCGCCGCCGGGTCGATACCCTCCGGCACCGCGTCCAGCGCCAGGTCCAGAGACTCGCGGAGCAGCCCCCACGTGCCGATGAGGATCACTGCCGCGATCACGAGGCTCACGACCGGGTCCAGCCAGAGCCAACCCGTGCGCAGGATCGCGACACCCGCCACGACGACACCCAGGGACACGCCGGCATCCGCCGCCATGTGGAGGAACGCGCCGCGGACGTTGAGATCGCTCTGGCGGCCGGAGAAGAACAGCAGCGCCGTCGCGCCGTTGACCAGCACGCCGACGCCGGCCACCGCGATGACGATCCCGCCCGCGACGTGCTCCGGCTGGCCAAACCGGTTCACCGCCTCCCACACGATCCCACCGATCGCAACGAGGAGCACGACGGCATTGACCAGGGCCGTGAGGATGGTGGACCGGCGGAAGCCGTAGGTTCGGCGCCCGCTCGGCCGGCGGGCCGCCAGCCGACTCGCGCCCCACGCGAGCGCCAGACCCAGCACGTCGCTCAAGTTGTGCCCGGCATCGGCGATCAACGCGAGGGAATGCGCGACCACGCCGAACCCGACTTCGGCGGCGACAAAGCCGAGGTTCAGGGCGATGCCCAGCGCGAAGGCGCGGTTGTAGTCGGGGGCGTGGTCGTGCGAGTGTGCCATGTCCGGGTTCCTCAGCGCAAGGCGTCCTCTCCGGCCTGTCCCGTCGCGATCCGCAGCGCGGCTTCGAGCGACAGCACGAAGACCTTCCCATCGCCCGGCTGTCCGGTGCGGGCCACCCGTGCGATGTGCTGCGCCACGGCGACGGCCTCGTCGTCGGGCGCGGCCACGAGAACGGTACGTCGATCCACGAAATCCGTCACGTCTTCCTCGGGGATGCGCCGGTGGGGGGCCGTTTTTTCCCGACCGAAGCCGTAACAGTCAAGGACCGTCATTCCCGGGAACGCGGGGTCCGCCTCGACTGCATCCACGATCTCGGCGACCTTGAAGGGACGAACGATAGCCACGATGAGCTTCATGGGGCTCCTTAGAATTCGACCCGCTGGCGCTCGAACCGACCGTACAGGACCGGCAGCACGAGCAGGGTAAGAAGGGTGGATGTCACCAACCCGCCCACCACAACCGTCGCGAGCGGACGCTGAATCTCCGAACCGGCACCCCGGGCGAGGAGGAGGGGGACGAGGCCGAGACTGGCGACGAGCGCCGTCATCAGGACCGGCCGCAGGCGGAGCAGCGCCCCCCGAATGACGGCCTCCTGCAATTCCACGCCTTCCGCGCGCACCTGGTTGATGTACGTGACGAGCACCACGCCGTTCAGGACCGCCACCCCGAAGAGCGCGATGAACCCCACGGAGGCCGGCACGCTGAGGTACTGCCCGGTCACGAACAGAGCGACGATGCCCCCGATCAGCGCGAAGGGCACGTTGAGAATGATCAGGGTCGCCTGGCGCACGGAGTTGAACGAGCCGAACAAGAGCAGGAAGATCAGCCCGATGGTGACCGGGACGATGATCGCGAGCCGGGCCATGGCGCGCCGCTGGTTCTCGAACTGGCCGCCCCAGGTGACGAAGTAGCCAGACGGGAGGGGCACCGTGCGGGCGACCGCCGCTCGAGCCTCGGCCACGAAGCCACCGAGGTCGCGGCCCTCGACATTCGCTTGCACCACGATGCGTCGTTGGTTCGCCTCGCGGCTGATCTGCTTTGGCCCGACGACCTCCTCGATCCGGGCGATCTGGCCGAGCGGCACCCGAGCGCCCTCGGGTGTGGCGACGAGCGCCCGGGCGATGTCCTGCGGGCTGGCGCGGTAGGGCTCGGCGTAGCGCACGAAGATGTCGAAGCGGCGCTGGCCCTCGAACACCTGGCCCGCCTCGGCGCCGCCGATCGCCGTGCGGATCACGTCTTGCACGTCCTCGACGTTCAACCCCAGGCGCGCCACGGCCGTGCGGTCGATCCGGATCAAGAGCTGCGGTTGTCCCAGGACCTGCTCGGTTTGCACATCCTGGGCACCCTGGACTCCGCGAATCGACTGCTCCACCAGCCCCCCCAGCCGAGCCAGCGTGTCGAGATCCTCGCCGAAGATCTTGATGGCGAGCTGGGCCCGCACACCGGAGAGCAACTCGTCCACTCGAGTGGCGATCGGCTGGGAAAAATTGAGAGCGACCCCGGGAATCTCGCTCATCGCCGCTCGCATGGCATCGACGAGCTGGAGTTTCGTCCGTCCCGACCGCCACCGGTGGGCCGGTTGGAGCGTCACGGTGGTCTCGATGTTGTTGACCGGTTCCGGATCCCCGCCCAGCTCCGCGCGCCCGATTTTGGAAACGACGTCCACCACTTCGGGGAACCGCCTGACGATTCGCTCGAGCTGCCCGGCCACCCGAATCGCCTCATCGAGGCCAGCGCTCGGCGCCAGAGTCCCGCGGTAGAGAATGGAGCCCTCCTCGAGTGCGGGGACAAACTCGGTGCCGAGGAACGGGACGAGTGCCAGGCTCACGACCAAACCGGCCAGCGCTCCCATCACAACGCGGCGGCCGTTGCGCAGCGCCCATCGCAGCAGCGGCTCGTAGCGCCGCTTGATCCAGCGCACGACCTTCGTGTCCTCCTCCCGGGCCGTCTTGAGACCGAGCGAGCACAACACCGGGATGAGGGTGAGCGAAAACACCAGGGAGCCAAGCATCGCAAAGGTGATGGTGAGCGCCATCGGCTTGAAGAGCTTTCCCTCGACACCCTCCAGGGTAAAAAGCGGCAGGAACACGAGGATGATGATCGCGATGGCGAAGACGATGGGCCGCGCGACCTCGTGGGCGGCCCGTCGGATCACGGTGAGCCGCGACGTCTCGGCCGACCGGTGCTCGGCAAGATGTCGGTAGACGTTTTCGACCATCACGACACCCCCGTCCACCAACATCCCGATCCCGATGGCGAGCCCGCCCAGCGACATGAGGTTGGCGGAGAGCCCCGTCGCGCGCATCAGAATGAACGCCAGCAGCGCGGAGACCGGCAGCATGGTCGTCACGATGGCGGCGCTTCGTACGTTGCCGAGAAACACGAGGAGCACCACCACAATCAACACTCCGCCCTCGAGGAGGGCGTCTCGTACGGTCGTTACGGCGCGCTCGACCAGGTCGGCCTGATCGTAGAACGGCACGACTCGTACATCCGGGGGGAGCGACCGGTTGATCACTGCCACCTCCTCGCGGAGCCGCTCGATGACGGCGGACGTATTCTCGAAGATGCGCTTGAGGACAATGCCGGCGACCCGTTCGCCCTCGCCGTTGACTGTGACCGCGCCACGCCGGGTCTCGGCTCCGAAGGCGACGGTGCCGAGGTTACGCACGTAGACCGGCGTGTTCTCGCGCGCCGCGACGATCACGTTCCCGACGTCTGCGAGCGTGCGCACCAGCCCGAGGCCGCGCACGAGGTACTCCTCGGCGCCGACCACGATATAGCTTCCGCCCGCATTGCTGTTGTTGCGCTCCAGCGCCTCGACCACCCGCGGCAGCGCGATCCCATATTGGATGAGCTTGCCGGGGTCGAGCCGAACCTGGAATTGCTTCACCTGGCCGCCGAAGGAGAGCACATCGGTGACGCCCGGCACGGTGCGCAACCGGAACTTCACGATCCAGTCCTGCAGCGTCCGCAGGGAATCGGCGGAGATCCCCGGTCCGGTAACGAGGTATTGATAGACCTGTCCGAGTCCGGTCGTGATGGCTCCCAGCGCCGGCTCGCCCAGGCCCGGCGGGATGGCTTCACGGGCGCTCTGGACCCGCTCGAAGACGAGCTGGCGCGCGAAGTAGATGTCCACATCGTCGCCGAAGTAGACGTTGACCTGCGAGAGACCGAAGGCCGAGATCGACTGGATGCGCGTGACCCCCGGCAGGCCGTTCATCGCGACCTCGATGGGGTAGGTGACCAAGGCCTCGACTTCTTGCGGGGCGAGGCCAGGGGATTCGGTCATCACCTGCACCAGCACCGGCGACACGTCTGGAAACGCGTCGACGGGAAGACCCCGGAGAGCGAGCATTCCCCCCCCGAGCACGCCCACGGCTCCCACGAGCACCAGGAGTCGCTGGCCCAGCGCCCAGTCGACGATGCGCTGGATCATCAGTCCTCCTCGCCGAAAGCGGCGCGCAGCAAATGGGCCTTCAGGGCGAAGCCGCCCGCAACCACGATGGTGTCACCGGCCGTGAGTCCGCCGAGGACCTCGACCCAGCCGCCGGCACGCGGCGGCCCGAGCCGGACCAGCTGCGTCCGGAAGCGGACAGCCCCCGCGGGGACAAAGACCACGTCCCGCCCCGTGACGGATTGCACAGCCGCGTGGGGGATGCCGATCGTCCCCGGCTTCGAGTCGAGGACGAGCCCGGCGCGCGCGAACATCCCGGGCTTGAGGACGTGCTCCCGGTTCGGGATCTCGACGCGGACCTTGACGGCGCGGGACACTGTATCGACGACCGAGCTGATCAACCCGACCCGTGCTGCAAAGGGACGATCGGGATAGGCGTCCGCGACCACACGGCCCGGCAGTCCGGCGCGCACGCGCGGCAGGTCGGTTTCATACAGGTCGAGCAGGAGCCAGACTCGACTCAGCTCCCCGACGACGAAGAGGCCCGTTTCCGGTCCCACCACCTCGCCGACGGTAGCGTGCTTCTCGACGACTTCCCCGTCGAGCGGCGCGCGGATCACGAACAACCCGGAGCCGGCGGGATCCGGTTCCGCACCTAACGCGGAGAGTGCCTGCAACGCGGCCGTGAGCTCCGCCTCGCGCTCCCGCAGGTCGGCCTCGACTTCGAGCCGCCGTCGTTGGGATACGATCCCGTCCCGGTGCAGCCGTTCTGTCCGCTCGAAGTTGCGCGCGGCGACGTCCCGGGTGACGCGGGCCTGGGCCCAGCGTGCCTGCGCGGCCCCGAGTTCGGGACTGTCGAGGACCACGAGGGTATCCCCGACCGACACGTGCGCCCCGATATCCACCGAGACCCGGCGGATGCGTCCCTGGGTGCGCGGACCGACGTGGCTCACGCGGGCGGCATCGAACGTGATCGTGCCGGTGAGGTAGATCGTGTCGGGGGGGAGCGGCCCCACGGTTCCGAACGACACGCCGGCCGCGGCCTGTTGGGCCGAGTCGAGGTCCACGACGTCTGCCACGGGCGGATCACCCCGCTTGTCGGTGACGGGATCGTTCTTTCCACAGCCAGCGAGCACAGCTCCGGCCGCAAGTATCCAGATCGTGACGTTCCGCATCTCAGTCCTCCGTTCCCAACAGCGTCGCGAGATCTCTGGGCTCTGCGGCGAGGGTCGCAGCGAGTTCGAACCATGCATCCGAGGCGTCCCGCAGCACGTCGAGGTACTCGAGCTGCGCATTCACCGCGGTCGCTCGCAGCACCAGGACATCCGTCAGGCTGACTTCGCCTTCCGACAGCGCCCGCTCGGTCAGTATCACATTCTCGGTGGCGGCCCGAAGCACCTCCGTCGCGAAGCGCCGTTCGGCTGCCCGGGCTCGGAGGAACCGTGCCCCCGCTGCCAGGACCTCCGCCTGGACGGCCCGCTCGGTCACCGCTAGCTCGGCGCGCGCCGCGGCGCGCGCCGCCAAGGCGGCGCCGCTGCCCCCGTGCTGACGATGGGAAACCGGGAACTTAAGCCCCACACCCAACCCCCAAACCCCGTCCGTGCCCGC
>JBGPHP010000027.1:0-21520 GCA_041484445.1 Gemmatimonadota bacterium | reverse complement strand
CTGATAGGTGAGCGCGACAACCTGGTCGAGCGCTTGCTGCGTGTCGGTCCGCAGCTCCGTGAGGACGTCGGTGGGTGTCGTCGGGGCATCCATGAGGGCGATGTCGTGTCTTGGCACGACTCCTCGTAATACCAGGTGAGAGGGCACGCCTCCGCACCAGCGGCCCAATATAGGGCGCCGTCGGCTCGGCAGACAGTGCGTGCACGGCGGTTTCCGCCCATTCGGGAGCCAGGAGGCAACTATGTCGCGGGCGTGGAAACAGTGGCTGGCGCGGATTGGTGGGATCGTGGTGGTGGCGTGCGCGGAGCCGATCGCCCCGACCTCCTCCCCGCCGCCGGTGCAGCTGGTATTCACGATGCAGCCCACCAGCGCCACCGCCGGGGTCGCGATCGACCCGGTCGTCGCCGTGTCGATCGAGGATGCGTTCGGCGCCCTGGTGCCCAGCGCGACCAACGTCGTGACCGTGGCGATCGGGACAAACGCTGGCGGTGGCACGCTCACCGGAACGGTGAGTGTGGCGGCGGTGGCTGGGGTCGCGACCTTCTCGAACCTGCACGTCGACAAGGCGGGCGGCTACACGCTGCAGGCGGCGGCCGGCACGCTCACCGGCGCGACAAGCACGGTGTTTACGATCACCGCCGCTGCCGCCGCGCGGCTCGCGTTCTCGGTGCAGCCGAGCAATGCGGTGGGGGGCGCCACCATCACGCCGCCGGTCCAGGTCGCCGCGCAGGACTCATTCGGCAACCGCGCGACCGGGTTTGCGGAGAGCGTGACCGTGGCGCTCGCGGACGCCCCACCGGGCGCCCTCGCGGGGACCACGGTCGTGAAGGCCAGCGGCGGGGTGGCGATCTTCCGCGATCTCTCGATCGCGTCGCCGAGCTTCGGATACGCCCTCACGGCCAGCGCCGGAGGCCTCACGGGTGCCAGCAGCGTGGTGTTTACGATCGCCAAGCCCACGGGGTGGCTGCACATCACGGCCGCGACCAGCGGCGGCGCGCTCGATCCCGACGGCTACGCCGCCTGCATCGACCCCATCGCCGACGGTCACGGCGGGACCATGTGTGTGTACGACGGGCCGCTCGCGCTCGGCGTGGACGGCTCCGGGATGGTCGCGGTAGACACCGGCGCGCACACGGTCTTGCTCATGGGCGTAGCGGCGAACTGCGTGGTCGCCGGGGACAATCCGCTCGTCGTCCACGCCGCGCGGGCACAGACCGTCGCGGCGCCGTTCGCCATCGCGTGCAGGGAGTCGGTGCTGCACGTCACCACCGTAACGACCGGTGTCTCCCTCGATGCCGACGGCTACGCTCTGTGCGTTGATTACGCCACCGACTGGGAGTCCTACGCCGGCTGCGCCATTGATGAGGCGGTCGGTGTGAACGGCGCCGTGTCGCTGGCGGTGGCGCGCGGCACACACTTCGTGGGGCTGAACGGCGTGGCCTCCAATTGCACGGTCGGCGGCGCCAACCCGCGCACGGTCGATGTCGGCGACAGCACCGACGTGTCGTTTGTGATTACGTGCGTCGCGGCCGGGACCGTGCACGTCACGACGGCGACCACCGGGATCGACCTCGACCAGTCCTATGTGGTCTGTTTCGACCCATCCGGGGGCGGGTGCTCCGGGTATTTCGGGGCTGGCACGAACAGTACGGTCGACATCCCGGGCGTGATCGCGGGCCCCCACACCGTGAGCCTCACCGATGTGGCCGGGAACTGCACGGTCAGTGGCTCGACCACCCGCGCCGTGACCGTCTCGCAAGACGGGGGCACCGTGGATGTGGCGTTCGACGTCGGCTGCGTCGCGGCTGAGCGGATCGCGTTCTCCACCGGGGGAACGATCGCGGTCATCCGCGCGGACGGTTCGGATTACCCGCACGGGATCACTCCGGGATTCGCCCCGGCGTGGTCGCCCAGCGGCGCCCGGCTCGCCTATGAGTGCGGCCAGGATATCTGCGCGATCAACGCCGACAGCACCGGGTTCGCGCGGCTCACCGTGGACGCGGCGGCGAATCGCCACCCTGCCTGGTCTCCCGACGGCTCGAAGATCGCGTTCGCGGCGACGCACGCTGGCGTGGCCGACCTCTACGTGATGGCGGCGAACGGTTCCGGCGTCGCGCGATTGACCCAGGGCGTGCGGTTCGAGGGGAATCCGGCGTGGTCACCGGACGGCGCCACGATCGCCTTCGACTGCCAGGTGGACGCCGGCAACGACGACATCTGCTCCGTGAACGCCGACGGGTCCGGATTCGTTCGACTCACGAGCAACCCGGCCCGCGACTACGGCGCCGCCTGGAAACCGGACGGCTCGACACTGGCGTTCGCGACCACGCGCTACGGCGGGGACGAAATCGCGCTCTGGAACCTGGCGAGCGGCAGTGCGTCGCGCATCGGCGCGGGCCTGCCCGGGTTCGCGCCCAGCTGGTCGCCGGACGGATCCCAGCTCGCGTTCGTGGTGAACCAGGGGTGCGACGACTGGTGCAGTCCGTACGCGATCTTCGTGGCGACCGCGGATGGCGCCGTCGTCCGCTCTCTGGCCGCCGGCGAGACGCCGGCGTGGAGGCCACATCCATGAGCAGCCGAGCATGCAGGAAGGGCAATGTCGTGTTTTGGCACGAAGGGCTTTCCATCCCACCTCGGGAGACTCACATGTCACTGCTCCGCTGTAGTCGCGTAGGCGCGTTGGCGCTCGTGCTCTCGCTCCCGGCTTGCCGGGACGCGATCGATCCACACTCTGTGCGCGACGGGGACCGGGGACCGCTACCGCCGTCCTTCACGCTCAGCTCAGGCTCCACGTCGACGTTGCTGGCGCGCGCGAATTTCGCTGCCGCGTTGCGCAAGCACGACGACGATGACGACGAAGCTTCACCCTCCTTCAAGGTGAAGCGGACCACCCCCGACTGGCGCGTGGAGGTGAAGGCCAAGCCCAATCTGGACCTGGCCGTACAGGACATCGTGTTCGCCCCGGGCGGTCAGAGCGGCTGGCACCAGCACCCCGGCCCTGTGTTCATTTTGGTCAAGTCGGGGACGATGACCTTCTACGAGGCCGGCGACCGGCACTGCACGCCGATCGTGCGTACGGCCGGCCAGGGATACCTGGACGAGGGGCTGGGTCACATCGCGCGCAACGAGACCGCAGCGCCCGCCGAGAACATCGTCGTGTACCTGGCGCCGCAGGCCGCCGCGCTGCGGATCGATATCCCCATCGCTCCGGGGAACTGTCCGTTCTGAGTTGAAGCTGACGAAGGCGGCTGTCGCCTGAAACCATTTTCCGCTCTGGTCCGTCATATGGGAAACCCATAGGGCGGACCATGGCGGACAAACTGGATGTGAAGCAGGGCACCCTCGCCCTGATGATCCTCAGAACCCTCGAGATCCTGGGGCCCCTCCACGGGTACGGCGTCGCGCGCCGCATCGAGGAGACCAGCAAACACCGCCTCAAGCTCAACTACGGCACGCTCTACCCCGCCCTCTTGAAGCTCGAACAAGAGGGGTTCATCACGGCGGAGTGGCGCCAATCCGAGAACAACCGCCGCGCCAAGTTCTATGCGCTCACGGCCGCGGGGCGCCGGCAGCTGGCCCGCGAAGCCCGCGAATGGCATCAGACCGCCGATCTGATCGCCGCCTTTCTCGCGCCCAAACGGGAGACCCCATGAGATACGTGCGCGCCGCGCTGCGGCGCTTGGCGGGCGTCTTCACCGGACACCGTGCCGACGCCGACCTCCGCGAAGAGCTGCAAGCGCATCTCGAGATGGAAACGGCCGAGCACATCCGGCGCGGGATGGACCCCGCCGCGGCGCGCCGGCAGGCGCTGCTGGCGTCGGGCGGTCTCACCCAGGCCGCCGAAGCGGTCCACGACCAGCGCGGCCTGCCCTGGGTCGAGAGCGTTGTCGCCGACATCCGCTACGCGCTGCGCACGCTGCGCCACAGCCCCGCGTTCACCGCCGTGGTCGTGATCACCCTGGCGCTCGGCATCGGCGCCAACACCGCGATCTTCAGCGTCGTCCGCGGCGTGCTGCTGAAACCGCTCCCCAACCGCGACGGCGATCGCCTGCTCTACCTGCGGCAGTCGTCCGACGGTCCCGGGCAGGCGAACATCTCCTTCTCGGTTCCCGAGGTCCACGATCTCCGCACCGGCGTTCCGTCGCTGGGCGGCATCGCCGAGTACTCCCCGTGGAACCTCACCCTGCAGGGCGACAACAGCGCCGACCGCCTCGACGTCGGACTCGTGACCGGGAACTACTTCGAGGTCATGGGACTCGCACCGGAGCTCGGCCGGCTCACGCGCCCCGCCGACGACGGCGCCGGGGTGCCGCCCGTCATGATCCTCACGCACGCCTTCTGGATGAAGCGCTTCGGCGGCGACTCAGGGATAGTCGGCCGGCAGGTGAAGCTCGACGGCCAGTCGGTGACGGTCATCGGCGTGCTCCAACCCGCGCCCTTCTTTCCCGACCGCATCGACGCGCTGCTCAACATGGTGGTGAGCCCGCATCACGTGAGCGCGACGATGGTGCAGAACCGCTCGCATCGCATGACCGAGGTGGTCGCCCGGCTCGCCCCGGGAGCCAGCGTGGCGCAGGCGCGGACAGAGGTCGCCGCGGTCTACACCCGCATGCAACGCGACTACAAGGAAGCGTACAACCCCGGGTCGCACTATCGCATCGCGGTCATTCCCTTCAAGGAAGCGCTGGGCGAGCGCGCACGCCTGACGCTCTGGCTGCTGATGGGCGCGGCCGCGTTCGTCATGATCATCTCCGCCGCCAACGTCGCCAACCTGACGCTGATGCGCGGCGTGCGCCGCGAGCACGAGCTGGTGGTACGCGCCGCCCTCGGCGCGGGCGTCGCCCGGCTGCGGCGTTTGCTGCTGGTCGAGAATCTCCTGCTGACGCTGGCGGGTGCCGTCCTCGGCGTGATCATCGCACTCGGCGGGGTCCGGCTGCTCATCTCGCTCGCCGCGCGGTACTCGCCCCGCGCCAACGAAATCCGGCTGGACGGCGTGGTGCTCGGTTTCACGCTCGCGCTGTCGGTCACGCTCGCCCTGCTGCTCTCGTTCATCGCGTCGTTGCCGCAGGAAGGCACCTTCGCCTCCTGGATCTCGGCCGGTGTGCGGCGGATCAGCGGCAGCCTGAAGAAGCAGCGGCTGCAGCGCGGGCTCGTCGTGGCACAGGTCGCGGTGTCCGTCGTGCTGCTCGCCGGCGCGGGACTGCTGACGCGCACGATGATCCGGCTGTCCGAAGTGGACAGCGGTCTCCGGGCCGAGGAAGTGCTGGCCCTCGATGTGCCGCTGCTGCAGCTGAGCGGCGGGCCGAGCGGCGGCTCCGACCCCATGGCGTGGTTCCGGCATCTCCTGGAAATGGACGCCGTGGCCAAGCAACAGTACGAGCGCATGCGGAGCGAGATCCGCGCCCTCCCCGGCGTGAACGAAGCGGGCTTGGGCTCCAGCATGCCGCTCGCCACCGCGATGATGAGCTTCGAGGTCAAGGCGGAGGCCAGACCGGCCCCCGTGGGGGAGGCCGTGCCGCACGCCGCCCTCCGCACCGCGAGCCCCGAGTACTTCCGCGCGTCGGGGATTCCGCTGCTCCGCGGGCGCGAGTTCACGAGCACCGACCAGGCCGGCTCGGGGCCGGTGGTGATCGTCAACCAGACCTTCGTCGACCACTTCTTCCCCGGCGAGGACCCGATCGGGAAGCGGATCGCCTGGACGGGCCCGCTGCTCAAGCTCAGCCCCATCAGCGGCGACTGGCGCACCATCGTCGGCGTCACCGGCAACACGCGCGACGGCGGGCTGGACGCGGCGCCCCGCGCCACGGTGTTCATGCCCTTCACGCAGATGTTGTCGATCGGCGGCGCGCTGGTGATCCGCGCCGACAGCAACGCCCCGGGACTGGTGGCCGCGGTGACCCGCGTGGTGCATCGCATCGCGCCGCTGGCGCCGATCGTGAGCGTGCTGACGCTGGCACAGATCAAGGATCAGAGCGTGGCGCCGCGGCGCCTCAACGCCGCGCTGGTGTCGTCGTTCGGCATCCTGGCGGTGATCATCGCCGCGGTGGGGATCGCCGGGGTGCTGGCGTTCTCGGTGAGCGCGCGCACCAACGAGATCGGCATCCGCATGAGCCTCGGCGCCGACCGCGGGCGGGTGCAGCGCATGATCCTGAAGGAAGGGGGCACGTTGCTGGCGATCGGCCTGGTGCTGGGCGTGGCCGGCGCCTGGGTCGCGGGCGGCATCATCCGCGGGCTGCTCTTCGGGGTCGCGCCGCACGACCCGGCGACGTTCGTCAGCGTGGCCGTCATGATGGCGGCCATCGGGATCGTCGCCTGCTGGATTCCGGCGCTGCGCGCGGCGCGCATCGACCCGGCGATCGCGATGCGCTCGTAGTCGGCACCGCCCTGGTCAGATCATGACGTCGCCCACCACCGAGCGCATTCCCGCGCTGGACGTCCTCCGCGGCGTGGCGGTTGCCGGGATTCTCTGCGCGAACGTGCTGGTGTTCTTCGGCCTGTTCGTCCTGCCGCCGGATCGCGCCGCCGCCCTGCTGAGCGTGGCGCGCGACACCGTCGCGCTCTTCCTCGAGAAGGTGTTCGTCGACGGCAAGTTCTACTCCGTGTTCTCGCTGCTGTTCGGCATCGGCTTCGGCTTGCAGCTCACCCGCGGCGGCGCGGCGGCGGTGCCGCGGTTCAAGCGGCGGCTGCGCATCCTGCTGGCGATCGGCGCCATTCACGCATTTCTCGTCTGGGCCGGCGACATCCTGATGCTGTACGCGCTGCTGGGCCTCACGCTGCCGTGGTTCGCGCGCAAGTCCGACCGGGACCTGCTGCGCTGGACCGTGATCCTGCTGGCCGTGCCGACCGCGCTCTATGTCGCGGCCCTCGCCGTGTGGACGCTCGTCGCACACGGCGCGCCTCACGTACAGTCCGATGCGGGCGTGCCGGCGAGGATCCTGGCGATCTTCGAAGCCATGGGAAGAGGCGGCGTAAAGGACGCCTTCATCGGCAACCTGGTCTTTCTCGCGGCTCGCTGGGCCGACCTGTTTGTGACCGTGCGGTTCCCGAAAGTGCTCGGCATGTTCCTGCTGGGACTCTGGGCTGTGCGAAGCGGCCTTGCCGTGTCATTGTCCGCCCACCGGGCCACACTGGTGCGCTGGAGCCGCCTGGGCTGGGGTGTCGGCCTGCCGGCGAATGTCATCGCGGCCTGGGCACTGCATCGCTGGCCCTACGTCCCGCCCTCTCCCGGCGGCCTGCTCGGCGTGGTGATGCAGGCGGTCGGCATTCCGATGCTGGCCATCGGCTACGCGGCCACGGTGGGACTATTGGTCGTCGACGGCCGGCGTCTGGTCACGGTGCTCGCGCCGCTGGGACGCATGGCGCTCACGAATTACCTGATGCAGTCGGTTATCTGTGTCGTGCTCTCCTACGGGTTCGGGCTGGCACTGTGGTGGCGCATCGGCGCCGCGACGGCGCTGGCGATCGCGGCGGCGATCATCGCGGTGCAAATCCCGCTCAGCGCCTGGTGGCTCGCGCATTTCCGCTTCGGCCCCGTCGAGTGGATCTGGCGCCGGCTCACCTACGCCCACCCGCTGTGACTGAAACTCGCCGCGTGGTCCCGTCGGATGGGATTCCCATAGGACGGGGCATGGCGACGGGTCGCGGGACCCCAGTGGAGGCCGCATGACGCGCACGACGAACGCACGGATCGCCGGCTTCACGTTCCTGGCCTACATTGCCGCCGGCGTCACCGACATGGCGCTGAACGGTGCGAGCGGTACGCAGGGGACCGCCATCAAGCTCGCGCACACCGAACTCTCGCTGCTCATGTGCTTTGCGGCCTTGGTCCTGGCCGTAACGCTGTACGCAGTCACCCGCGACCAGGACCGCGACCTCGCACTGCTGGCTCTGACGTGCCGCGTCGGTGAGGGCATCCTCGGTGCGATGCCCGGGAACACACTCCTGGCCGCCACCTTCTTCGCCGTGGGCAGCACGCTCTTCTCCTGGCTGCTGCTGCGCGGCCGGATGATCCCGGTCGCGCTGGCCTGGCTCGGGGTTGTCGCGTCGATCCTGCTCGTGGTGGGCCTGCCCCTGGAGCTCGCGGGAGTGCTCCACGGCCCCATGACGCGGCTTATGTGGTTACCGATGGCCGCGTTCGAGATTCCGCTCGGGTTGTGGCTGCTCATCAAAGGTGCTTGATTGGGACCGCCGCAGCGCACAGTTTCAACGCAGGAGGGATCATGCGGCGAATCTTTTTGACCGCGGCCGGCATCGCCTGCGCCGCGGGCGCCGGTCACGCGCAGACGGTGAACATCTGGCCCGGCGTCGCTCCGGGCTCCGAACGGTGGACGCAGCAGGAACGGGCGGTGGAAAACACGCCGCTCGGCACCGTGATCTTCAACGTCGTCACGCCGACGTTGACGGTGTACCTGCCGGAACAGGCGAAGGCCACGGGCACCAGCGTCATCATCGCGCCGGGGGGTGCGTTCGTCGCGCTGGCCGTCGACCTCGAAGGCACCAAGGTCGCGCTGTGGCTGCAGCAACGCGGCATCGCCGCCTTCGTGCTCAAGTATCGGATCGTCGAAAAGCGCCAGGACGGCATTCCGGCGATGGACATGGACACGGCGGGCCGCTATGGCATCGCCGACGGGATTCAGGCGATCAAGGTGCTGCGCCAGCACGCGGCGGAGTGGGGCCTCTCGCTCAACCGGGTCGGATTCCTGGGCTTCTCGGCCGGGGCCATGGTCACCGCCGGAGCCCTGCTCCAGGAGGACGCCGCGGCGCGCCCGAACTTCGCCGCGATGATCTATGGAGGTCCGTTCGGCGCGATGCCACGCATCCCGGCGAACTTGCCGCCCATGTTTCTCGCGTGGGCGCAGGACGACGCCGTCGCGCCCGACCCCGTGCAGCAGTTCTATGACGCGCTGACATCCGCGGGCGTCAAGCCCGAGGTCCACGTGTTCAGCGCCGGCGGCCACGGCTTCGGCATGCGACACCAGGGCACGAGCAGCGACCACTGGATCGATGCGTTCTATTACTGGCTGGAAGCCCAGGGTTTGACGAGACCACCCAATCCACCCGATCGCTGACGGGCGCATCATTGTCGACTAGCGTGAATGGTACGTTCCTGAGCCGGCTGCGCACCGTCGCACGGTTCGCGGTGGTGGTGGGAGCCGTCGGCTCAGTGGCATTGATGCTCCGTGCCGGTCGCAACACCCCCCGCCTGCTGCTTGTCTTCTTCGTCATCTGGGTACTATCGCCGTTCGTGGCGCTCGCGTGGGCCACCGCGGTTTCGCAGCGTTGGCCGGCGCGCACCCGAGCGACGCTCTATTGGGTGACGCTCGTCGTCACCCTGGGCTCGGTTGCTTTCTACGGCGAGCTGATCAAGCGCCCCGCGGGCACCGCGAACGCGTTCGTGTTCGTGGCCGTTCCCCCGGCCTCCGGGCTGCTCCTGGCGATCGTGCTGTTGTTCGCCGCACGAAAAGAGGAGCCGCGGTAGGATGTATCGCACCCGTCAGGAAGACCTGCCCTTCCAAGGCGTGTCGCACAACTTCGTCGGCGCCGACAACGGCGACGTGAACATCTCGGTGTTCCTGCTCCGCGCCCCGTCGGGGCGTGGCCCCGGTCCTCATCGCCACCCCTACGATGAGGTGCAATTCGTACGGGAAGGGCGCGGGGCCTACGTCGTCAACGGCGTGGAATTCGAAGCCGGACCGGGGGACATCCTCGTGATCAAGGCCGGGGAGATCCACAGCTTTCGTGCGATCGGTGACGCGCCGCTGGTGCAGCTCGACGTCCATCTCAGCCCGCGCTTCATTCAGGAGAACCTCCCCTAGGGCCCGGGTCGGCGCGCCTCGAACAGCACTTCGGGAAAGCGCTCTGCCGGGCGATCGAGGAGCGATGCCGGCTGGCCCTTCAAGTCCCGATCGAAGAACGCCACCGTAAAGGCATTGATGATCGTGAGCGCCCGCTGGGGGTCGATCGGCCCGATGAGGCCCAGCCGGCGGGTCAGCCACGGCGACAGCAGCGGGAAATCGGAGAAGTTCGGATGGAACGTGCCGGGCACCAGCACGATGTAGCCATCGCCCGGCAGGCTCCCGAACACGGTGCGCATGCCGTTTTGGGTTTCGTCGATGTCCGCTTGCGTCCAGTGTTCGAGCTGCATGCTCCGGGCATCGCGGCTGATCCACATGGTGGGTTGCCGCAGGCCCGCCTGCAGGACGTCGGCGGGCATGAAGACGTCCATGATCAGACACGCCCGCAACCGCGGCTCCAACCCACATGCTTCGGCGGTGACCGCGCCGCCCAGCGACACGCCGAACATGCCGGCGCGCCCCAGGTCCAGCTGCCCGCGCAGGATGCCCCCCGAGTCCGCCTGGTTCAGGGCGGCAAGCCGATCCAGCGCGAAGGAGAAGTCGTGCGCGAGGAACGGGATGATGCTGTCCAGGAACGCGGGATGTCCCGGGTGCACAGGATCGAACATGCGCGGGTCGAACGGCGCCATGCGCCCGTCGGGGAATACCACGCCACTGGCAGCGTAGGGTTGATCGACGGCGGCGACGATGTAGCCGTGTGACACCAACTCCTCGACGAGCATGGTGTTGTGCTGGCGATAGCCACCGCGACCATGCGCGAAGAGCAGCACGGGAAAGGGCCCGCCGTTCGCGATGGCCGCAGACGGCATGGCGTTGGTGGTGACGTACTGCAAGTGCCCGAAGATGAATCCCGGCAGACCGAACAGTCGCGCCAACGGCACGAGCGCTTCGGGGTGCTCCACGTACGGCGCGCGCGGGGCCGCCGGGTCGTCCCGGGCCGGATACCACATCTGCACCATCAGCTCACGGCGATCATTGGGATCGGCTGTGAAGACTTCCGCCCGGGCGGAATCGACCCAGTGGTAGGTCACCGTGCCGATCGCGTACGGCCCCGTCGGCCGCGGGAGGTGGAATACCGGGACGATGATCGGCAACACGGAGGAGGCCGCCAGTCCCAGCACCGCGAGCGCGGCACCCAATCGGACGGCGAGCCGTCCGGCACGGCTGCGCCCACCGGCGACCGGTGACTGTCCCTGGAGCAGCCAGATCAGCAACAACAACCCGCTCAGCGCGTACGCCGGGATCATCTGCCAGCGCGAGCCCTCCACCAGCAGCTGCGCGCCGGCGATCAGCAGCGCGATCGGCGCAACCACACGGGCCCTTGGCGCGGCGCGGAGTCGCGGGATCACCAACGCGACGAATGTGAGCAGATTGGCCAGTAACAGCAGGGTCTCAAGCGGTCTCATGTATCCCTGTCTTGCTTAGGTTCGTCGCACCCCGCAGCTTAGGCGCAAGCCGTGAGGCCGACGCAGCGATCACCAGTCCGAGGAGGGCACGTGCGCTATTCACGAGTGGTCTGGCCCGTGTTGTGCCTCAACGCCGCAGCGTTCGTCGGCTTGCCGGGCCAGGAACTCGCCCCGCTCCTCGGCCTGCCTGCCAGAGTCACACCTCGCTGCAGCGCCCCGAACCCCGCCCCGCCGACCCGGTGCGCGACGTTCGTCGGTACGCTCATTCGTACGGACAGCGACTCGCTGACGCTGCGCACGGCGGACAATGTGGAGCGTCGCTTCGCGTGGCCGATGCTCGACGCCCTGGCCGTCAGCCACCGGAGGCATGGTCATGTCGGCCGCGGCGTGCTGATCGGGGGCGGTCTCGGACTGGCAATCGGGGAGGGCCTGCGCTCGTCATGTGCGTCGACAGGGAGTGAAGATGCGGGGCTGTGCGTCATCTGGTTCCTGATCACGGTGCCCTCCGGCATGCTGGTGGGCGGCATCACGGGCGCATTGATCCGATCGCCCACGTGGGAGCCGGTCCCGTTGCCTGCCCCGCAAGCCGGCGGCACCTCGGGACACCGGTTCGGTCTTTCCATTCGCACGCCGTGGTAGTCGGCCGGCGAGGGACACACTCTCTCCGAGCGAAAAGGGCGCGCCATGGAACTCCTCGAGCAGCTCGCGGCAACGCTTGGTGATCGATACCGCGTCGAGCGGGAGCTCGGCCGGGGTGGCATGGCGGTCGTCTTTCTCGCTGAGGACCTGAAGCACCGCCGACGCGTCGCCATCAAGCTGCTCAAACCCGAGCTGTCGGCCATCCTCGGCAGCGAGCGATTCGTCCGCGAGATCGAAATCGCGGCGACCCTTCAGCACCCGCACATCCTTCCACTATACGACTCGGGGCAAGCCGGCGGCCTGCTCTACTACGTGATGCCGTTCGTCGAAGGCGAGTCGCTGCGGCAGCGGCTCGCGCGGGAACAGCAGCTGCCGCTCGACGCCGCGTTCCAGATCACCCGCGAAGTGGGCAGCGCCCTGCAATACGCCCACGAGCACGGCGTCATCCATCGGGACATCAAGCCGGAGAACATCATGCTGTCCGGCGGCCAGGCCGTCGTCGCCGACTTCGGCATCGCCCGCGCACTGGACGCCGCGAGCCCGGAGCAGATCACGCAGAGCGGCATCGTCGTCGGGACACCGCAGTACATGAGTCCGGAGCAATCCGCCGGGGCGGCGATGGACGGTCGCACCGATCAGTACAGCCTGGCGTGCACGCTGTACGAGATGCTCGTGGGCCAGCCACCATTCTCCGGGCCTTCCGCGCTCGCGGTCATCGCGCGCCACTCGGTCGATCCCGTGCCCAGTCTGCGCGTGGTCCGCCAGACGGTCCCCAAAGCTGTCGAGGGGGCGATCATGCAAGCCATGGCGAAGGTGCCTGCCGATCGCTTCGACTCGATGCAGCGGTTCCTGGAGGCGCTGGACTCGCCCAGCATCGCCCGGCCGCGGAGCCGATCGAGACCGCGCCCGAGGCGGAGACTCGTGACTGGGCTCGTCGCCGGCGTGCTGGTAGCGGCGGCGGCGTGGTGGCTCGTGTTCGGTCGGGCGACGCGCGGTGCGCATCCTGGCGTGGTCCGGTCGGTCGCGGTGCTCCCCTTCCAGGATTTCGCAGATAGCTCCGAAGGCTCCTACCTCGGCGCGGGCATGACCGAGGGCCTCATCGCCGACCTGGCCCAGATCGGCTCGTTGAAGGTCATCTCGGGATCGTCGGCGTCCGTCGCCATGGGAACGGCGCAGTCGCAGGCCAACCTCGCGCGCGACCTTGGCGTCGAAGCGCTCGTGACAGGCTCGATTCGCCGCATGGGCGATACGATTTGGGCGAACGTGCGACTGCTCCACGTCCCCGACAGCACGCTCCTCTTCACGAAAGACTATCAGGGTCGTCTCGGCGAGCTGCCAGATTTACAAAGGGAGATCACCGTCGCCATCACCGGCGCCATCAACGCCGAGCTCAAAGGCACCGAGCGCAGCCGGCTTGACGCGCGCCGTGAGGTGGATCAACGGGCGTACGAATCCTACCTGCACGGCCGGTTCTACATGGATGCCGGCGAGCTCGAGCGGGCGCGGGCCATGTTCGAGCAGGCGGAACGCATCGCTCCCAATTGGGCGCCGCCCTACGTTGGTATGGCCAACTACTTCACGACCCTGCCCTTCTTGAGCGACGTGGCGCCGGCGGAGGTGCTGCCCAAAGCCCGGGCGGCGTTGGCCCAGGCCTTGGCACTCGACGAGACCCTGCCGGAAGCGCACGCGGTGAATGCCTACATCCGGGCCTACTACGAATGGGACTGGCGTGCGGCCGAGCAGGAGTTCCGGCGCGCGCTCGAGCTGCGGCCCAGCTACGCCGACGCGTATTTCTCCTACAGTCGCTTCCTCGCGTCACGTCACCGGCTCGACGAGGCTATTGCGCAGCTCGATCGGTCCGCGGAGCTGGACCCCCTGTCGCCTTCGCTGCTGGCGAACCGTGCGCTGCTCGACTACTTCGCGGGTCGCTACGACGCGGCGGACCGCCGGCTGCGGGAGATCCTGCGGAGCGACTCCACCGACGTGACGGTCAAATGGTCATTGGCCCTCGTGGCCGAACAACTGGGGAAACCCAGCGAGGCGATTGCGATCCTGGAGCCGATCAGCACCGGCAGCTTCAACCGCACCGCGTCGCTCGGCCATGCCTATGCGGTCGCCGGGAAAACCGCGCGGGCGCGGAGCGTCCTCGCCGGGCTGCGGGCACAGGCGGTCCGTCGCTACGTGCCATCCTACTGGTTCGCGCTGGTGTACGTCGGCCTCGGCGAGCGCGATCAGGCACTTCGCGCTCTCGAGCGCTCGTACGAGGAACGCTCGACGGTCTTAGCCTACCTCCAGATCGATCCGCGGCTCGCTCCGCTGCGGGACGATCCGCGCTTTCTCGCCCTTGCACGACGCCTCGGAGGGGAGTGAGCCATGGCGAGCACCTCGACGCCCACACTGCAGCGCGTCATCGGCACGGGCGGCCTCGCCGCCGCCATTTTCAATATCACCGTCGGAGCGGCGATCTTCGTGCTGCCCGCCCACATGGCGGGCCAGCTCGGCACCGCCGCGCCGCTCGCCTACCTGGTCTGCGCCGTGGCAACCGGACTCGTCGCCCTCTGTTTTGCCGAGGCCGGGAGCCGCGTGCCCCGGAGCGGCGGGCCCTACGCGTACGTCGAGGCCGCGCTCGGCCCCTACCTCGGATTCCTCTGTGGCGTGCTGCTCTGGCTCGGTATCACGCTCGCCATGGCGGCCGTGACCACGGTGCTCCTCGACGCGCTTTCCGGCCTTGCCCCAGCCCTTACGGGCAGGGTGTTGCGCGCCGCGGTGGTGGTGGCCCTGTTCGCATCGCTGACCCTCGTCAACGTACGCGGCGCCGCGCTGGGCTCCCGCTTGAGCGGCATCTCGACGCTCGCGAAGCTCGTGCCGCTCATCGCGTTCGTGGTGCTCGGCCTGCCGCACGTCAGCGCCGCGAACCTCACCCTGTCGTCGCTGCCACCCCTCGGTAGGGTGGGTGAAGCGGGCCTGCTCCTGATGTTCGGATTCTTCGGCATGGAGTCGGCGCTGCAGATCTCGGGCGAGGTGACGAATCCCTCGCGCACGGTGCCGCGCGCGATCGCCACGGCGCTCGGCGGTGTGGCACTCCTCTATATCTCGGTCCAGCTGGTCGCCCAGGGCGTGCTCGGGAGCGATCTGGCCGCGCCGCAGACGGCACAGGCGCCGCTCGCCGCGGCCGCGCAGCGCTTCGCCGGCGCCGCGGGCGCCCGGCTCATCCTGATCGGGATGATCGTCTCGACCTTCGGGTTCATGACCGCGACGATGCTGTCCACGCCGCGGACGCTGTTCGCCCTGGCGGCGGACGGATTCCTGCCGCGCTCCCTGGCGCGCGTGCACCCGGAGCACCACACGCCGCACGTCGCGATCGCCGTCCAGGGCGTCATCGTGTGCGTCATCGCCCTCACCGGCACCTACGTGCGGCTGGCCCTGGTGGCGGACGTGGCCATCCTGCTCGTGTATCTGGCCTGCTGTGTGGCCGCCTGGCGGCTGCGTCGCCTCAACGTCGGCGTCGAGAGCAAGCCGTTCCTGATGCCCGCCGGCAATGTCGTGCCGTGGGTGGCGGCGGCGTTGATCGTCGGTCTGCTGGGGCGCGCGAGCGCCGAGGCCTGGCTCGCCACCGGCGCCGTGGCCGCGGCGGCCTCACTGCTCTACCTGGCGCAAGCGCGCAAACGATCTCGAGGGGTCGCCTAGTTCAGGGGCAGCCCGGCCGGCTTGGGCCACAACGCCACGCTCCAGAACAACACGTGATCCCTGACCTTGACCCGGACGCTGGGCGCCGGCGCCCCGCTCGCGCCAAGGCTGGCCGGCGCGAACTTCGTCATCACCCCGGTGCCACCCGCCACCCACAGACTCCCGTCCTCCGCGAACGCCAGGCCGATGGGGATGCTCAAGGAGCCTCGGGTCGATGAGATCACGACGTGCGGCTCCGGAGGTCCGATGCCGGCGAGCTGGGCCGGGGTGAACGCCAGCAGGTTGCTTCTCCCGTTGTTGGCGACCCACAGGTTCCCCGCGGCGTCGAAGGCCAGGCCGGTGGGATTCACAAGAGAGTCGGCGGCGGTCAGGACGAACGCCGGGGATGGCGATCCCGACGCCGCGAGCTGCGCGGCCGTGTACTTGTAGATCACGTGGAACTGGTTGTCGGACACCCAGAGCGAGCCGGCGGCGTCGAAGGCGATGGCCACCGGGGTTCCCCGCACCGACAGGACCACTGCCGGCACCTGCGCCCCGCCCGCGGCGCGCTGGGCGGGATCGAAGCGGACCAGCGTGGCATTCTGGTGGTTCACCACCCAGAGGCGCTGCCGCGAGTCGAACGCCAGGCCGATCGGTCCGCTGAGGGAGCCCGGCGTCGGCGTGATCACCGTGCTCGCCGCCTTGGACCCGGAGCTGGCGAGCGCGCCGGGCGCGAAGGCGAGCAGCACGGAGTCGTCGTCAGTTGCGACCCACAGGTTTCCGGCAGCGTCGAACGCGACACCGGCCAGCGTCTTGAGACTCGCGCTGGGGGTGGTCACGGTCGTGGCCGCGTCGCGCTGCCCGGTATCGCTCAGCTGCGTCGAGTCCAGCCGGAGAATGGCCGCGGGACTCCCGCTCACGGTCCAGAGGCCGTCCTGCTGCGAGAGGTCTGGCGGCGTGGAGATTGGCGTCGTGGCGTCGCTCCCGCAGCCGGCCGCAATCGGCAGCAGCAGGGCGAGGGTCACTTGGAGAACGATGAGGCGCATGCGTCGGTACTCCGGGTCGAAGGCTGCCGGCAGGATACTCGTGCAGGTCGAGCCGGACAGCCGGCCGCTTCACCCATGTCATGTGGGCCTGGCCCCACACCGGCTGTCGGTCGATGTCCTACTTGCGCGCGCTCTTGATTGCGGCCGCCGTGCCCCGCAGCTTAAGCGCCCTGACGACCTTCCTGGCTGGGACGCGGTGACGGACCTTCCGTCCGAGATCGGCACGCCCGAGCCGGTGCTCGCCCCTGCGCGCCTGACCGCTCGCCGAGCGGTCCTCATTCTGCTCGCCTACTTCGCCGCCCAGCTCGTCGCGGCGGTGGGCGTCATGGTCGCGGTCAGCGGCTACTACACGCCGCGAATCCACGATGCCCGCGAGCTGGCGGCGCGCGTGAGAACCGTCTCCGTGCTCCCCGCGGCCGTGGCGGGCATCCTGCTGGGGGCGCTGATCGTGGTCCGTATGACCCGGCGCTCCTTCCCGGACCAGCCGCGCGCCGACGCGTTCCGCGCCATCGGCGTATCGCGCGCGCGGCCGCGCGATCTCGCCGCGAGCGCCGCGCTCGGCCTCGCCATGTCCCTGCTCTACGTCCTCGTGCTGAGCCGGTTGGCCGTCGAGCCGACCAAACCCCTCGGGCCCCTCGTCGAAGCCGCGAGCCGGCCCGGGTGGCAGCGCGATCTCTGGTCGGTGATGGCGATCTGCTTCGCCCCACCGATCGAGGAGTTCCTGTTTCGCGGGGTACTGTTCCAGGGATTGACCACCGCGTGGGGCACGATGGTTTCAGCGACGACGGTGACCGTGCTCTTCTCGCTGTTTCATCTGCCCGAGACGGTTTCCTACTGGCCCGCGATCATCGCCGTGACGATCATGGCGGTGATCGCCATGACGGTGCGCCTCAAGACTGGTTCAATCGGCCCCTCGATCGCGCTGCACGCCGCGTACAACGCGGGGCTGGTGTTGTGCGTGTACACGGGGATCGGGTAGGACGACACTCATGAGCACACGATACGGATCGGAGGCCCCTGCGGCCGCGCTGGGTCTCACGAGGGAGCAGCGGATCGCGGGCTTCGCCCTCAAGGAATTCACGCAGCCTCCCTATCGTCGCCTCCCCTGGCACGAGCACGGGGATGCGAGCATGTGCTTCGTGGTCTCCGGCTCTTACACGGAACGCCTGGGGGGCCAGGATCGGGAATGCGCTCCTCACACCCTCGTCTTCAAACCGCCCGTCGAGCGCCACGCGGACCGGTTCGGCCGCGCGGGCGGCACCTGCCTCTTGATCGAGATCTCCCCCGGCCGGATGGCGACACTGGAACCGTGCTCCGCCATCGCCGTTGAGCCGAGGCTCGTTCGGAATGCGAAACTGGCTGCATTGGGGCGCCAGGTTTACCGAGAATTCGGTGGGGTCGACGAGTTGTCCTCGCTCGCCGCGGAGGGCGCGATACTGGAATTACTGGTCGAGGCGACACGCACCGTCGTGCAGGAGCGCGCACCGCGGCCACCGCGCTGGCTGAGGGAAGCACATGACCTGATCCGGGACAGCTTCCGCGAGCCCCTGACGCTCACGTCCGTGGCCAGCACCGTGCGCATCCACCCGTCCCACCTCGCGCGGATGTTCCGACGGCACTATCGCGCGTCCATCGGTGACTATGTCCGCCGGCTCCGGATCGAGCACGCCGCCCGGGAGCTGACCCGGCCGGGCGTTTCCCTCGGCGAAATCGGACTGCGCGCGGGGTTCTTCGATCAGAGCCACTTCTCGCGAGTGTTCAAACAACAGATGGGTCAGACGCCCGCTCAGTTCCGCGCGGCATCCCGCAGCCGCACTGCCCGTACAAATCCGCGCCGGACATCCTAGACTCGACAGCGCGCCCCGCCCTAGACTCGGGCCCTCCACCCACCGTCCGAGGGAATGATGCGCGCGCGCAAACCGGTCCTGACGTGTCTCATGGTGTGCAGCCTGGTCGTCTGCTGGCAACCCCATCCGGGGAGCGCACACCGGCAACCGTCCCAGCAACGGGACGGGCAACACGATTTCGACTTCGAGATCGGCACCTGGAAGACGCACCTGCGGCGCTTGCAGCATCCGCTTACGGGCGCCACGACCTGGATCGAGTATGAGGGGACGTCCGTCGTCCGAAAGGTCTGGAATGGCCGAGCCAATCTGGTGGAGCTCGTGGTCGACGGCCCGGCCGGTCACATCGAGGGACTGTCGCTGCGGCTCTACGACCCCCAGGCCCACCAGTGGAGCCTCAACTATGCCAACAGCAGCGCCGGCACCCTGAGCGAGCCCACCATCGGCGAGTTCACCAACGGGCGCGGCGAGTTTTTCGATCGGGAATCATTCAACGGCCGGACCATCTTCGTTCGCAACGTGTTTACGGACATCACGCCGAATTCGTATCGCTTCGAACAGGCGTTCTCGGATGACGGGGGCAAGACGTGGGAAATCAACTGGGTCGCGACGGACACGAAGATGCCCGATGAATCCGGTACCACGCCGCGGTAGAACGTGGTAGGCCCCCTGTCCCGCCTGGTGCGCGCCGGTCTCACCACGTTCGTGGTCGACGGCCTCTGCTCGAGCGTCCGGCCCCCGACATTCTCGATCCGATGGTGGATGCAGTTCTTCGGGCACGTGCCGTTCGTCGGCGTCCCCATCGTGGCAGCGGCGCGCGGGAAGGCGCCCTGACGTCACATCTCCCGGACACAAATCCGTCTTGTCTCCCGCGGTCTCCCTCAGCAGGTTGAGCGCAATCCTCCAGCAGCGAGGCCTGTGCTCGTGTCACGTCTCCTCCTCGGCCTACCGCTCGTGTTCGCAATCGGCGCCGCGTGCGCACACGCGCCACCGCAGGCGAGCGTCGTGCCGGGCATCACCGTGCATCTCGCCGCCACGCCCGGCTCCGACACGGTCGTCTATCGGCGCACGATCACTCGGAGCGGCCAGGACACGACCGCCGGCACGCGCACGGTCGTGCGCCGGGTGATCGATGGGCAGGGTGGCAACCGTCTCCTCGAAGTCGAGCAGCGCTTTCCCGGTGGCGGCGGCGAGATCGTGGACACGGCGCTCGCCGACTTCCGGACGCTGCGCGCGGTCGCCCACCGCTCGCACCAGCCGACCCGCACGATGCGCTTCGACTTTGTGGGGGATACGGCCCAGGGATCCGTGAGCGCGCGCGGGGCGGATCCGGATACCGCACGCCGGGTCGAGACCGTGCATCAGGCAATCGGCGGCCCGATCTTCGATTCGAACGTGCTGGAGCTGGTGGTCGCCGCGTTGCCGCTGGCGCCGCAGTTCACGGCCGAGCTGCCCTTCTTCATTTACGAGCGCGGCGGCCGGGTGCCGATGGCAGTCGCGGTGCGCGAGCGGACGCGGGTGCAATTCCCGGTGCTCGGCGAGCGCGAGGTATGGGTCGTGACGGTGGGTGTCCCCGGGGCACCCGCGACGGTCTGGGTCGATACCGCGACGCGCGCCGTCTTGCGGGTCCGCTACGACATCACGGCGCGTGCGATGAGCTTCACCGATGACCGCGTGACGCCCATCGGCGGCGGCTCCTGAGCGGTGCTCCAAGTGGCCCTTGCCGCCGCCGGGCGCGCCGCCATATGGTAGCCCCGTGACGACTCGTTCGGTCGAACATGGACAGCTGACGTATCTGCAGATTCCCGCGGTCGACCCGCAGGCGTCGGCGCGGTTCTACGCGCGGGTGTTCGGGTGGAAGCTCGAGCCGGGCCATGCGAGCTTCGAGGCGCCCGGTTTCCTGTTCGGGCAGTGGGTGACGGATCGACCCGCAGCGCGTGAGGGCGGCCCGCTCCTGTGGATCGCGGTTCGGGACATCGAAACCGGCTTGGGGCAAATCGGCGCCGCGGGAGGCACCGTGCTCGAGGGCCCCGCTCCGGATGGTCCCCGCCTCATCGCGTCGTTTCGCGATCCGGCCGGCAACGTGGTCGGAATTGTCCAGGAGGCGGCGCCGGCTTGAGCGGCGCGCTCGGCGAGCTCACGGGCTCGTGAGAATGCTCCCGAGGACGCCGGATGACGTGCAGGCACCGTTGGGGTCGCAGTAGGTTCTGGAGCTGGAGCGCGACCCACTGCTTTGCTGCGGCACGCCCGGACACTGGGCGAGGTTGAAGATGGCGGGACCGCCTTCGTAGCCGCCGATCCCGTTCGCCATGATCCAGTAGCGCCCCGGCACCACCGGCGTCTGGCACAGCCGTTCGATGTAGGCAACTTCCCCGCCCGTGATTTGCCGCCCGTTGATGAACACCCCTGAAGTGCCGCGCGACGCGTTGGCATTGAGCGGGCCGCCGAGTGTCAGTCCCGCCATCATCTGTCCGGCGATCGGCTCACCTTCCCGTCCATAGGCGCCCGAGAAGGCGTCGTACCAGTATCGTCCCGGCGGGATCGCCACCGGATACACCTGCTGGAGCTGCTGTACCGTTGCCACGGACAGAGCCTGCCCGTTGACGACGATGCTCGCGTCCTCGACCCTCGCAGGTGCGCCGACGCCCGCTTGCTGGTCGCCGCCGGCGCGTTGGGTGACGCTCGCGCTGTCGGCGACGCTGGCGCGCTGATCGACACTCGCGCGTTGGTTGTCGGACTGCGCGCACGCCGTGACGGCGCCAGCCAGGGCGCCAAACAATGGAAGGAGCAGGGCTCGCATGAGATCACGATACGGCGATCGCTCCGCGATGGCCACCTCCCGAGCCACGCCAGCCCGCCGACAATCGGCCTGACGAAGAGATAGATTGGGCTCCACCGCACCAGGAGCCGTCAGGAGCCGCCCATTGTGATCTCGCAGATCGTCGTGCTCGTACTCTTCGCCTGGCTGGGGGTCGCCGCGGTCAGGGGGTTCCGCGCCGCCCGAGTCTGACCCGCTCCGGATGGATTCCATGCACACCGTCGCCTCGCGCGGCAAGTCACCGCTG
>JBGPHP010000026.1:0-21565 GCA_041484445.1 Gemmatimonadota bacterium | reverse complement strand
GCCCAATTTCGACGATTCGGCCGAGGTACATGACCGCGACGGTGTCGGCCAAACCGGTCAGGCCCGCGATGTCGTGGGTCGCGAGACCGACCGCGCAGCGATCGCCGGCCAGACCGCGCACGGTCACCACGACTTCACGGCGCGTCGGGGCGTCCAGCGACGCCGTGGGCTCGTCGAGCAGCAGGACTTCGGGGCGCGGTGCCACCGCCCGGGCGATGCACAGCCGCTGTTGCTGCCCGCCCGAAAGGGCCACGGCGCTCGTCTGCAGGCGGTCTTTCACCTCGTCCCACAGGGCGGCCTGGCGTAGCGCGCGTTCCACGATCTCGTCCAGCTCGCTCCGGTTGCGGTGCTGGCCGAGGCGCAGGCCCGCCGCCACGTTGTCGTAGATGGACATGGTGGGGAACGGCGTCGGCCGCTGGAACACCATGCCCACGCGGCGGCGCACGGCGACGGGATCGAGCCCGCCGCTGTAGATGTCCTCCCCGTCGAGCAGCACCGCGCCCGTCACCCACCCGCCGTCGGACAACTCGTGCATCCGGTTGAGGCAGCGGAGAAAGGTGCTCTTGCCGCAGCCCGAGGGGCCGATGATGGCCGTCACCGTGTTGGTGGGGAAAAAGAGGGAGACCTCTCGTACCGCGACATTCCGGCCGAATAGTGCCGTGAGTCGTCGCGTTTCGATCCGCACGAGTGCGTTGTCCGGACCGGAGGCCTGGTCGGGCACGACCTCGAGCTTCGGGGCGGTGGTGGGTTCCGCTGGCCGGTGCGATTCCAGGCGTCGCGTCGACGCGGCTGGGCCCGCCACGGCGGGGAGTTGGGTCATGGGATCATCCAGCGGCATAGCGTGAGCGGGTGGCCCAGCGGGCGGCCAGGGAAAGCATCAGGACCATCCCCATGAGGACCAGGGCCGCGGCCCAGGCCAGACGATGCCACTCCTCGTACGGACCGGTCGCGTAGACATAAATCTGGAGTGACAGTGTCTGCATCGGTCCGGATACCGCAGTCGTGAAATTGAGGTTGCCCAGCGCCGTGAACAAGAGGGGGGCCGTCTCACCCGCGACGCGCGCGACCGCGACGAGCCCCCCGGTGACGATCCCTCCCATCGCGGTCCGGACCACGACCGCGAGCGAGGTGCGCCAGCGGGGATAGCCGAGGGCCAACGCTGCCTCACGCAGGGAATTGGGGACCAGTCGCACCATTTCTTCCGTTGTGCGGGCGAGCATCGGAATCATGAGCATCGCGAGCGCCGCGCCGCCGGCGAGGGCCGAGAAATGACCAGCGGGCCGCACCAGCAAGGTCCATGCGAAGATGCCCACGACGATCGATGGTGTCCCGTTCATCACATCGGCGACGAAGCGCACGATCCAACCAAGCCGGCCGCTGCCAAACTCCGCCAGGAACAGGCCGGCACCTACGCCGATGGGAATGCCTGCGAGACACGCCAGCGCGACGATGATGCCTGTCCCGACGATCGCATTGGCGACCCCGCCTCCGGTCTCGCCCATCGGCACCGGACCCTTTACGAAGAAGTTCCAGTCGATAGAGCTCGCGCCGCGATGGATCAAGTCCGCGAAGATCAAGAGCAGAGGAAGGACGGCGAGCACTGCCAGACCGGCGACGATCCCGGTCATCGTCCCGCTCTTCATCCGGCGGCGTAGCGCACGCCCGTTCACAGGGCTTTGCTCCCGACGGCCATGCCTTTGGCCACCCGCCATACGAGGAGGCGCGCCAGCGCATTCACGGTGATGGTGACGACAAACAGCACCAGACCCACCGCGAAGAGCGCGGACAGATACATCTGGGTCGTCGCCTCGGTGAATTCGTTGGCGAGGGCCGCGGCCATCGTATATGCCGGCTGTAACAGGGAGGCTCCGATGTCGTGGCGGTTGCCGATGACGAGCGTGACCGCCATGGTTTCACCGAGGGCTCGGCCGAAGCCGAGCATGACGGCGCCGATAATGCCGGATCTGCCATAGGGGAGCACGGCGCTCCACACCGCTTCCCAGCGAGTTGCGCCGAGGCCCAGGGCCGCTTCGCGTTGCGTGGCGGGGACCGCCTGGAGCACCTCGCGCGACACGGCGGCGATGTAGGGGACGATCATGATCGCGAGGATCACTCCTCCCGCGAGCATCGAATTCCCGTAGAAGACCCCCTTGAAGAACGGCGTCCAGCCCAGGACCGCCCGCAGCGGCGGCACCGCGATGGTGCGCAGCAGCGGAATGAGCACGAACACGCCCCACAGGCCGTACACCACGCTGGGGACGGCGGCGAGCAGCTCCACCAGGAAGCCGACGGGCTGGCGCAGCCAGCGCGGCGCGAATTCGGTGAGGAAGATCGCCACGCCCAGGGCCAGCGGCACGGCGATGAGCAGCGCGAGCAGCGAGGAGACGATGGTGCCGAAAATCATCGGGGCCGCACCGTACACTTCCGCGACGGGGTCCCAGGTCGTCGTGAACAGAAAGCCGAACCCGAACTTCTTCAGGGCCGGAGCGGCGCTGATGGCGAGCTGTCCCCCCACCGCCAGCAACAGGAGGGGCAGGAGAACGGCTAGGCCGGTGAGGATCCAGCGATACGTCGGGTCGCCGAGGTTGCGTGTGTGGCGACGCACCATGACTGGCGAGTCCGGAGGGCTCGCGCGGACGGTGGGTCTTGCGTTCGGCGGCGTTCCGGCAGCGGCGTGCGTCACCCAGCGAAGGTAGGAGACGCCGTCGAACGGTCAGTCACGCATGTGTAACGATCCCGTCACGGCGCTTCTCGTACCACGGCCGGGTGCGGGTGACGATCCGGACCACCGAGAGCATAACTGGCACCTCGACCAGGACCCCCACCACCGTCGCGAGAGCCGCCCCCGACTCCAACCCGAACAGACTGATCGCCGTCGCCACGGCGAGCTCGAAAAAGTTGCTGGCCCCGATCAACGCCGACGGGGTGGCTACCCGGTGCGACTCGCCGAGCCACCGGTTCAACAGGTAGGCGAGCCCGCTGTTCAGGTACACCTGGAGGAGAATCGGCACGGCGAGCAGCACGATCACGAGCGGCTGGGCGATGATCTGGGGACCCTGGAAGCCGAAGAGCAAGACGAGGGTCGTCAGCAAGGCGCCGAGGGAAAGCGGATGGAGCCTCCCCAGCAGGCGCGTGAGTGCGACCGCTCCCCCGCGCGCAAGCAGGGCCCGGCGCCAGAGCTGGGCGCCGATCACGGGGATCACGATGTACAACGCCACGGACAACAGCAGGGTGTTCCAGGGCACCGTGATCGCCGAGAGCCCCAGGAGCAGACTGACGATCGGGGCGTAGGCCACGATCATGATCGTGTCGTTGAGCGCCACCTGGGTGAGCGTGAAGTTCGGATCGCCGTCACTCAGGTTGCTCCAGACGAAGACCATGGCGGTGCAGGGTGCGGCCGCGAGGAGGATCAGCCCGGCCACGTAGGAGTTCAGCTGGGCCGCGGGCAGCAGCGGTGCGAACACGCCGCGGACGAAGACCCACGCGAGCAGGGCCATCGAGAACGGCTTCACCGCCCAGTTGACGAACAGCGTCACCCCCATCCCCTTCGCATGCGCTCGGACGTGGCGCAGCGCCGCGAAGTCCACCTTGAGGAGCATGGGCACGATCATGAGCCAGATGAGGACGGCCACGACCAGGTTCACATGGGCGAATTCGGCCGCGCCCAAGACCGCGAAGACGCCGGGGGCGACGCGTCCGAGAGCGATGCCTCCGCCGATGGCGAGAAACACCCAGATGGTCAGATAGCGCTCGACCGGGCCGAGCGGCGCTCCGCCGGCCCGATCGGCCGTGATCTCGCATTGGGCACTCATCTATGCTCCTTGCATGTCCGGCTTGCGGTTCACATACGCGTACACATATTTAATGCCGTTATGCGCATAGCCGCCACTCGCACGCCCGTGCGCCCCACGACCTCCGTCACGGCCGTGGACGGGCTCTTCAAGGGGTTCGCCGACCCAACACGGATCCGCATCCTGAACCTCCTCGCGGCCGGCGAGCTCTGCGTCTGTGACCTGGTGGCACTGCTGCGCCTGTCCCAGCCCACGGTATCCCGCCATCTCGCCTACCTCCGCCGGGCAGGGCTGGTAGTCGCACGACCGGACCTGAAGTTCACCTACTATCGTCTGTCCGAGCCAGGCCATCCCGTGCACCAACGCCTGGTGGCGTGCGTGCGCTCTTCTTTCAACGGGATCCAGTCCCTCGATCAGGAGCGCGCGGCGGCGATCGCGCGGGTGGCCACGCGGCGTGCGAGCCCATGCCGCTAGGAACAACGCCCCGAGTGGGGGACTAGCCGAGGGACCATGCGCTACGCGCTGATCTCCGACGTGCACGCCAACCTCCCGGCACTCCAGGCGGTGTTGGACCACATTGCCGCGCAGCGAGGCGTCGTCGCCACGTATCACTTGGGCGACCTGGTCGGCTACGCGCCCTGGCCTAACGAAACCGTGGCCCTCCTGCGGGGCTTCAAGGTCTCCGGGGTCGCCGGGAACTACGATTCGACCGTCGCAACCGACTACAAGCACTGCGGCTGCCGGTACGAAGACGCGCACCAGGAGGAGCTGTCGCATCTGAGCTACGAATGGACCAGACGCCACGTCACCGCCACGACAAAGGAATTTCTGGGTGGACTTCCGTTCCGGCTCGATCTCCGACCGTTCGGCGGCCACGTCGCGGGCCCTAGGGTGATTGGGGTGCATGGGACGCCCACGCTGAATACCGTGTACTGGACGGAGGATCGGCCGGACGCGTTCTGCGCACAGATGGCGAGTCACGCCGGGGCGAAGCCCGGTGACGTCCTGGCCTTCGGGCACACCCACAAGCCGTGGCACCGAGAGGTGGCTGGTGTCCATTTCGTCAATACGGGGTCGGTAGGCCGGCCCAAGGATGGAGACTGGCGCGCCGGCTACGTGGTGCTCGATGTGGACCAGGACAGTGTGCGGGTCGAGTTCGTGCGCGTCGCGTACGACATCGAGACGGCGATGAACGGGATCCGGTCGAGCGAGCTCCCGGACGAGTTCGGGGAATACCTGCGGATTGGCGGGGCCTCCCGGTAGCCTGGAAAGAAAACCCCCCGCAAGGGGTCACCTTGCGGGGGTGAAGCCGGCAGCCGTTACGGAGGGGTTAACGAGCTGCCGAAGCCGTCCAGATCTTCTGGCCGCCTACCGTGATCGAGCTCAGTCGCTCTGCGATCCACGGGCGAAGGGCCTGGGGCAGCGGCGCATAGCCGAGCGGTGCCGCTTTGGCTTGTCCTTCCGTTTCCGCCCACCAGATGAACTTGATGAGTGCCGTGGTCTTGGCGGCGTCATCGTATGACTTGCGCAGGAGCAGGTAGGTCATGCTGGCGATCGGATACGCGTCCGCGCCGGCGGGGTCCGTGATCGACACCCGGAAGTCGGTGGTGGGGTCCAAGGTCGGCAGCACCGCAGTGAACGCGGCCGTTGTCGCCTCGAGGGTAGGGCTCATGAACACGCCAGCGCGGTTCTGCACCTGGCCGAACGGCAGCCGGTTGCCGCGGGCATAGGCTAGCTCGACGTACCCGACGGCGCCCGGTGTCTGGTTAACGGTCGCGGCGACGCCCTCGTTACCCCGGCCACCAAGCCCGACCGGCCAGTTGACCGAGGTGCCCTTGCCGACCTTGTCCTTCCACTCCGGGCTCACCTTCGACAGATAGTCGGTCCAGATGTAGGTCGTGCCTGACCCGTCTGAGCGGTGCACGACGAGGATGTCCATGCTCGGGAGACCGAGGCCCGGGTTCAGTGCGGTGATCCGCGCGTCGTTCCACTTGGTGAGCTTGCCAAGGAAAATGTCGGCGATGATCGCGGGTGTGAACTTGATCTGCTGACTGACGCCGGGAAGGTTGTACGTCACGACGACGGCTCCCAGGACCGTCGGGATATGCAGCACATCGCCCTGAATCGCGGCGATGGCGGAATCGGTCATCGGAGCGTCCGAGGCGCCGAAATCGACCGTCTTGTCCGAGAACTGCCGGATGCCGCCGCCGGAGCCGATCGACTGGTAATTCAGCTGCACGCCGGGGTTGGCCTGATTGTAGGTCAGCATCCAGTTCTGATAGATGACGTTCGGGAACGTCGCGCCGGCGCCCGTCAGCTTCACCTGGGCGGCAGCCGGGGCGGCGCTCAGTCCGAGCGCCGCCGCCACGCCGAGTAGTGCACTACGCTTCATCATTGCCTCTCGTTCGGGTCAGAAGGTGATCTGGGTCTGGAAGAGCGCCTGCGAGCGCACCGCTTCCTGTGCGGGCGTCGGCGTGCCTTCGAACTTCACGTGATCGATGTCCGCCAGGAGCCGCAGGTTCGGGCTCAGCTGGTAGGAGAACCCGCCGATGAACCGCGTCTGCTTGTTGCCCGCGGTGCTGGTGTTGGGGTCCGTGATGTCCACGCGGGCGATGACCGCCGCTTTGGAATTCGGGATGTGGAACACGCCGAAGGCCGAGATCACCCGGCCCGTCGTGGAGGGAGTCGGGGTCGCGGTGACGCTGTCCTTGGTCGACGCGAACTCGGCCGCCAGCGTGATCTGCTTCGAGCGATAGGAAACCATGCCGAGGAACCGGTTGCGCTGGCCGCCCGAAGTCGGCTTGCCGTAGCCGGCATACGCGGTCAACCGCAGGCCGCCGACCCGGCTGGAATCGTTGGTCATCATCACGCGCGCGGAGACACGCGCCAGGATGTCCTTGCGCTGGTCGCCGGGGCCGCCGCTGTACCCTTCGCCGTTCACGAACGTCAGCTGTGCGTTGACGTTGTCCGGGCCCCACTTGCCGTCGATCCCGAACCCGATGTCCGAGGAGGTGACGTAACCGCCGCGCTCCATCGCCATCTGTCCCTGCATGCGGTAGTCCCACAGCGCCTCTTCCCAATCGAGGAGCGGCGTGTGGATCATGCCGAGTTTGTAGGTGAGGGCGCTGCCGGTGGGCTGGTAGGTCGCGAACGCGTACTTCAGCCGATAGCGGAGCGAGTTGTCGCCGGCCGGGCGGTTGACGTCCAGCGTGACGCGGGCGCCCACGCCGCCGGCGAACTTGCCGATCAGGTTCACGTACGCCCGGGTCACGTCGAAGTTGTTGACGTGGTTGGCGGTGTCCTTCAGCTGGTAGACGTACTGCAGGTACCCGACCCCACTGACGACGACTTGGGTCTGTTGAGCGTACGCCGCACTCGGGAGCATCAGCGCGCTCGCGATTGCGAGGCCTCGCAGGCCTGTGGACATGGAGCGGTGCACGGTTGAACCCCTCACTTCCAGATTTGGGTTGTACTGCGGGCGTCCACGCCGCCCGAACGGCCCTGTCTTTGGGCAAAGGCAAGCTCGGGCCGCGCCATCACGGCGGCCTTTCGCGGGGGTCACGATCCCGTAACAGCGGGAGTTTGTCACGATCCGGTAACGGCGGGGGGTGGACGGACAGATAGCGGAGCCGTACGGGCCTCCGCTACCAGGCACCCAACCAACGACCGTGCACATGCGTTGGCGGGCACACGAGTCACGAGCGAAGACGCTCGTTGGTGTCCGCCGCCGAATGTCCCGCAGGAGTGTCACGAGTTCGACAGCATCCCTGACTAAAACGCGTAACGTGGTCGGCTAGAGCAGCGCCGTCGCGGCGAGGGCGCCGCCCAGGCCCAGGGCGACACCGGCCACCACATCCCCGGGGTGGTGCACGCGGAGCGCGACGCGCGAGTAGCTCACGAGTCCGGCGAGCGGCAAGGCGACCGGCGCGATCCAGGGATGGGCGACCGCCGCGGTAGCCGCGATGGCCGTGGCGGCCGCCGCGTGCCCCGAGGGGAACGAGAAGGGATCGGGCAAGGGGACGAGGGCCAGCGGTCGGCCGAAGGCGTCGCTCGGCCGGGGCCGCGCGACGAGCCGCTTGAGGACCTGCACCGGGATGTGGGAAAGGGCGTTGGCCACGAGCATGGTCATGCCGAGGCGAGGCTCCCCGAGCGCGGCCACCGCCAGCGCGGCCGCGATCGTCACCCACGCGTCGCCGAGGTGGGTGAGTCGACGGATCACCGCGCCGCCGCCTCGGGGGTGAGCGCCGGCGCGAACGCCTCGAGCAGCGGGCGGCCTTCGTAGACGTCGGGCACCGGAATGCCGAACCACCAGAGCACCGTGGCCGACACGTCGAGCAGCGAGACCGGGCCTTCCAGCCGGTGCTCGCGCGCGACGCCGGGGCCCGCGAGCACCAGCGGGATCCGCTCGTTCACGGCGTGCGGATGATGATGCTCCGTCGCGATGACCCCGCCTCCACCGTGGTCGGCGACGACCACGAGCAGCGCGTCTTCGACATGGGCCGACAGGAGCCCGATGGCCGCGTCCACCTCGGCGGCCGCCTCCAGGTAGGGAGCGGACATCCAGCCGTGGGCATGGCCCGCTTCATCACAATCGGGGAGGTAGACGAATACCAGCCCGGTGCCGGGCTCGCTCACGAGCCAGTCGGCCGCGACGGCCGTGTCGCGCGCCCGCCGTCCCGCCGGCAGCAGCCGGCGCACGCCGGCGGCCGAGGCGAGGGCCCAGGCGACCGGCAGCGCCGCCGCCGGGAGCTCGGCGGTCACCGCGTCCGCCGCGACGCCGCCGCGTGCCAGCTCCCGCGCCACCGGGCGGAGCCGCGAAACGCGGGGCAGAAACCCGAGCCCGGGCTGCACCAGCCGGTGCGAATCCGGCGCGACGCCTGTGGCCAATGAAGCGAGTGCCGCCACGGTCGCGCTGGGGCGGACGGTGCGGGCCTCGGCGGCGACGGTGAAGGCTTGCGACAGCCCATACAACGACGGCATGGTCGTGGGTGTGATCGCCTCGGGCCGCAGCCCGTCGGTGAGGGCGAGGATCAAGCGACGGGGACTCATCCGGCGGCGACCTCCGTCTCGGTGGCCGTGGCGTGATCCCGGTGCGATCGCGCCAGGCGGTGGCCCAGCCACGCGACGAACGGCAGCCCGAGCACGAGGTAGGCGATGAGCGACAACATGATCAGCATCGATGCAACACTCCTTCCGGCATGAGGGAAACGGCTTGTGGCAACGGATCCAGCGCCAGACTCTGCACCGTGGGGCGGAGCGGACTGGACGGTGGGGTGTTTCGGGAAGGGACCAGGGCGGCGTACTGGTGCAGCAGCTCCTGGTCCTCGCTCCGGAGATCGCGGCTCTCGGCGGTGTGCCGCGCGCCTGCCCCCAGGGCACGCCGCCGCCCGGCGTCGAGCGCCAGCGCAACGATGGCGTGACTGAACCCGCGTGCGTCGTCCGGCCGGACCAGCAACCCGTTCTCCTCGTGGCGCACACTCTCAGCCAGGCCACCGGCGTTGGCGGCAATGACCGGGAGTCCGCCGGCCATCGCTTCGAGGGCGACGAGGCCGCAGGTCTCGGTACGAGACGGCAGCACGCAGAGGTCGGCCGACGCGTACAGGTCGGCGAGGGTGTCGCGATCGAGAAACCCGAGCTGCCGGGCGAAGGGGGCCCGAGTAGCGACGTAGCTCGCCTCCGGTCCTTCGCCGGCGATGACGAAGGTGGCCCGGGGGCCCAGGCAGCGGTGGGCGCGGTTCCAGGCGTCCACCAGCACCCGCAGGTTCTTCTCCGGGGCGAGGCGTCCGACGTGCAGCACGATGACGGTATCGTCGGCCCCCGCCATCCAGCGGCGCCAACCGGGGTGCCGCCGGTCGGGTCGGAAATGCCGGGTATCCACGCCGCGTCCCCAGACCACCGTGTTTCGCAGCCCGCGTCGCACCAGCTCGTCGCGCACGGCGATGCCCGGCGTCTGGATCACGCGGGCCGGCCGGTGGAAGTGCAGCAGCCACCGCCATACGAGCGGAGCCAGGACGCCGAGGCCGTAGTCGCGTGCGTACTGCGGGAAGTCGGTGTGGAACGACGTCACGAGCGGGACGGCGCGGTCCACGGCATAGCGACGGCCGATGACTCCCAGCGGTCCCTCGGTCGCTGCGTGGACCAGGTCGGGCGCGAAGCGATCGAGGAAGTGCGCGACGTGACGGCGGAAGGGAAAGCTCAGGCGGATACTCGGGTACGGCGGAAACGGCAGCGACGGGACGCGCAGCTCGGGTCCACCTCCGCCGTCGCCGCCCGGTCCGTGCGGATAGCGCGGCGCCACGATGGCCACCGCGTGACCGGCGGCGCGCGCCGTGTCCGCGATGCGCCGGACGACGGTCGTCACCCCGTTGATCTGGGGCAGGTAGGTGTCGGTGACGAGTGCGATTCTCACGCCGATAGCATCGGCGTTGGGTGTCAAGCGTGTGTGACGGGAGAGCTACGGCTCGGTAACGGCTGGATTCCCCGGAAACGTGAGCCGGATCGTGGTGCCGCGGCTGAGCACGCTCTCCGCGACCACCCGTCCACCGTGCGCCTCGACGAGGTGCTTGACGATGGCGAGCCCGAGCCCCGTCCCCCCCTGCTCGCGCGAGCGGCTCGGGTCCACGCGATAGAAACGCTCGAAGATCCGGGGCAGGTGTTCGGCCGGTATGCCAGTGCCGGTGTCGCCGATCGCGAGCTCGACGCCCGCGCCGGCCAGCGGGCCGGCGGTCACCGTGACGCGACCGCCTTTGGGCATGTGGCGGAGGGCGTTGTCGAACAGGTTCGTGAGCACCTGGCGGAGCGCGTCGGGATCGGCAGCCATGCGCTCGGCGCCCGTCGCGACCGTGATCACGAGCTCCACGTTGGCCGCGCGGGCCCGCTCGGCGAACGCCCCCCATGCCTCGCGGACCGCGGCAGCGATCTCGAGCGGCGCCGAGCGGGGCCGCCAGCCTCCCGATTCGATGCGCGAGAGATCCAACAGGTCCTCGACGAGTCGTTGCATGCGCCGGGCGTGGGCGAGGATCGTAGCGGGGAATGTCGCCGCCGGACCGCCGGGCGGTGCTTCGGACACGAGGGTCTCCGCGTATCCGGCGATCGCCGTCAGCGGCGTCTTCAGTTCGTGGGAGACATTGGCGACGAAATCCCGCCGCACTGTCTCCAGCCGGCGCAGCTCGGAGATGTCCCGCAACACGAGCAGGCTGCCTCCGTCGGGCAGCGGGCGTGCGGTGACCACGACGGCGCGATCGTCGATCCGCAGCTCCCGCTGCTCGACGTCGCGCCCGGCGAGCACGTCGTCCACCATGGCGCGGGCCGCCGTGTCGTGGAATAACCCGGCGAGCGGCGGCGGTGTGGCTCGGGGCTCGAGGCGCAGCAGCCGCCGGGCCGCGGCGTTGCAGGTGCGGATCGTCCCGCGCACGTCGGTCGCGATCACCCCGTCGGTCATCGCCTCCACGAGCGCGGCGGTCTCCTCGCGCTCCCGGCGCAGGGCGGCAAAGCGCGCGTCGAGCTCGCCGTTCATGGCCCGCAGCGCCCGCGCGTGCTGGGCGATCTCGGGGATGCGGCTGTCGGGGAACAGGGGCAGCCGCTCTTCGGCGATGGCCTGCGCCGCGCTGGTGAGGCCGAGCAGCTGCCGGGCATAGTAGCCGCTGCCGACCCAGGCGAGGAATGCGGCGATCGCGATCGCCACCAATCCCGAGAACCACACCGCGTGCTGGACGGCGTCGATTTGCGCGTCTACCGCGGCCAGCGTGGTCGAGAGCCGCACGACCAGCAGGCCCGGCACCCGCGTCCGAATCGCCACATACATCCGATTGAGATCGGTGGAGACGCTGTAGCGCGTGGACTCACCGACGCCGGTCGCGACCGCCGCCACGACCTCCGGCCGGTGCGCGTGGTTCTCGAGCTGGGGGAGGGCGTCGGCCGGGAACTCGGTGTCGCCGCGCACCCGTCCTGTCGTGTCGATCAAGGTGACGCGGTGGCCGATCAGGGCCCCCGCCTGGATCGCGAACGCCGGCCAAACGGTCGTGTCGGCCGGCACCAGCCGGTCCACGAGGCGCGCTTCCCGCTCGAGCCCCTGCGCCGTCTGGACTTCGAGCTGGTCGCGCAGGATGCGGTCCGCCGCCAGAGTGAGCCCCAGCACCGTCGCCGCGACCAGCAGACTGGTCGAGAGAAAGAAGCGGGTGGCGAGTCGCACTCAGCGCGCGCGGTCGCGCGCCGGGGGCACCCGGAACCGATACCCGACGCCGCGGACCGTCTCGATGCAATCGCCCGCCGCGCCGAGCTTGGTCCGCAGGCGTTGCACGTGCATGTCCACGGTGCGTGTCTGGATGTCGGGCTGCGCCTGCCAGACAGTCTCCAGCAAATCGGTGCGGGACTGGACCCGTCCCGAGCGCTCCATGAGCAGGCGCAACAGCTTGAATTCGGTGGCCGTGAGCTCGATTTCGACGTCGTCGACGGTGACGCGGTGCGCCGCGGGGTCGAGCCGCACGCCGCTGGCGCTGAGGATGCCGCCGGCCGCCACCGGCACCGCGGCGAGTCGCCGCAACACCGCCCCGACGCGCAGCACCAGCTCCTGCGGCGAAAACGGCTTCGCGAGGTAATCGTCGGCGCCCAGCTCGAGCCCCGCGATGCGGTCCTGCTCTTCTTTGCGGGCCGTAAGGAGGATCACCCCTATATGCCGGGTCTCGTCCGCGCGGCGCAGGTCGCCCAGGACGTCGAGGCCGGAGCGACCGGGCAGCATGAGGTCGAGGACGACCAGATCGGGGCGCTCGGCGCGAGCCCGGGCGAGCGCCTCGGAACCGTCGGCGGCCGTCGTCACCCGGTAGCCGGCTTTCGCCAGGTGGTACGCGACGAGCCCGGCGATGTCGGGCTCATCGTCCACCACGAGCACCCGCTGCGCCGGATCAGGCGACATGCACGGGTGGCGGAGCGGCGCTGCGTGTTCCCGTCAGCACACGGGCCGCCGCCGCATCGGCCCGAAACGCCGGATCGGCCCGCAGCGCGTTCAGGACGCCGCGCACCATCCGGCCCTGGGCGCCCGCGGGGAGGGTCAGGCGGTACGCCATGCGCGTCGCTTCGCGCTGGTTCTTGTCGAGACCCAACGTCCGCAGTACCCGGAGGTGCCGCGACACCGTGGGCTGGGGGAGCGAGAGAACCGCCACCAGGTCCGAGACGTACAGCGGCGCCGCCGCGAGACAGCTGAGGATGCGCAACCGCGTCGGGTCGGCGAGCGTCGCGAGATAGTCGGCCGGCGACATGGGCGTCCAAGGTAGCGCCGCGACCCAAGCCTTGGCAATTTTCAGCGCACTATGCGCTTCGTCCTCGGTCTCGTCCTCGCCGTTCAAACCCCGCCGCCCACCAGCCCCGACAGCGCGCACATCGTGATCGTCGCCACCACCGACGTCCACGGCCGGGCGCTCGGTTGGGACTACGTGCGCGACCGCGAAGCGCCGGGCGGCCTGTCGCGCGCCGCCGCGATCCTCGCGACGCTGCGCGCCCAATACCCCGATCAGGTCGTCCTGGTAGACGCGGGCGATCTGCTGGAGGGGAATGCATTCGCCGGCTATTTCGGGCGCGTCGAACGACGCCGCCCCGACCCGCTGGTGGACGCGCTCAACGCCCTGCAATACGACGCGGCGACGCCGGGCAACCACGACTTCGACTTCGGACTCGGCCTCCTGGCCAGCGCCGACAGCGGCGCCACCTACCGCTACGTCAGCGCCAACGTGGTGACGGGGACGCGCGATTCACTGCTGTTTCCGGCGACCTTCGTGGTCCAGCGCGGCGGCGTACGCGTCGGGATCACCGGCCTCACCACGCCCGGCGTGATGGTCTGGGACCGGCGGCAGCTCGGCGGACGGGTGCGGGTGCGCCCCATCGCCGCAGCGGCTCCCGCGGCGCTGGCGGCGCTGGACCGGGCGCGGGTGGACCTGAAGATCGTGCTGATTCACAGCGGCATGGGGGAGCCGTCCTCCTACGACACGGCTGGGGTGGGGCTGGAGAACGACGCGGCGGTGCTGGCCCGCCTGACGCCGCGCCCGGATCTGGTCGTCGTCGGCCACACGCACCGGGAGATGCGCGATTCGGTGATCGACGGCGTCCACTTCGTGCAGCCCAAGAACTGGGCGCTGAGCCTCTCGGTCGTGCACGTGTGGTTCGTGCGGGATACGGCGCCGAGCGGCCGCTGGCGTGTCGCGGCGGTGCGCGGCGATCTCATCCCGCTCGCCACGGTCGGCGAGGTTCCGCGGTTCGTCCAGCGCCTGTCGGACGCACACGAGCGTGCGCGGGCCTGGGCCGGCGAGGCGCTCGGCACGGCCGGTCCCGGGTTCGACGCGCGCTACGGCCGGGCCGAGGACACGCCGCTGCTCGACTTCGTCAACGAGGTGCAGCGGCGGCACGCCGGGGCCCAGCTCGCCGCCACGGCGGACTTCGACCCCTCGAGCGGGCTTCCCGACGGGACGATCCGGCGGCGCGACGTCGCCGGGATCTACCCGTACGAGAACACCCTCGTCGCACTGCGCATCTCCGGTCGGCAGCTTCGGGACTATCTCGAGCACTCCGCCAGCTACTACCGGACATACACGCCGGGGCAGCGGATCGTGGACGACGCCGTCCCGGGCTACAACTTCGACGTGGTGAGTGGCGCGAGCTACCGGATCGACCTCACGCGCGCCGTGGGGCAGCGGATCGTCGGCCTGGCCGTGAACGGCCGTCCCGTCGCCGCCGGCGACAGCTTCACCCTCGCGACCAACAGCTACCGGGCGGCGGGCGGGGGCGGGTACGCGATGCTGCACGGCGCCCGCGTCGTATACGACCGCAGCGAGAACATCGCCGACCTCCTGATGGATGAGATTCGTCGCGTCGGCGCCGTCCAGGCGATGGACTACTACACGCCGAGCTGGGCGATCCTGCCGCCGGCGGACTCCGTGGCCCGGGCGGTGTTCGCGCCGCCGCCCCCGCCAGTGCCCCAAACCGACAGCACCCTGCTGCGCGTGCTCGCGATCACGGACTTCCACGGCGCGCTGGCGCCGCGCGTGTGGCCCTGGTCCGAGGGCCGAGCGGTCGGCGGGGCGGCCGCGATCAAGGCCTGGCTCGACAGCCTCGCGAAGGATTGCGGCTGCACGAGCGTGCGCCTCGACGGGGGCGACGAGATGCAGGGCACTCCGATATCGAATTTCGAGTTCGGGCGTCCCGTGATCGCGGCGTTCAACGCCTTCGGGATCGACGCGGCGGCGGTCGGCAATCACGAATTCGATTGGAGCGTGGACACGTTGCGGGCGCGACTGGGCGAGGCCCACTATCAATTCGTGTCCGCCAACATCACCGACTCCACCGGACGGGCGCCCGCGTGGGTCGAGCCGTGGACGGTGGTCGCGCGCGGCGGAGCGAAAGTCGCGGTCATCGGGCTCACGACCCGGACGACTCCGGTGACGACCCGCCCGCGCAACGTGGCCGGACTCGCCTTCGGCGACCTGGCGACCGCGGTGCGCGGGGTGCTCCCTGCGGCGCGCGCCGCGGCGGACTTCGTCATCGTCCTGGCGCACGCGGGGGAGGTGTGCGATTCGGGCGCGTGCCGGGGGGAGATCCTCGAGCTCGCGAATGCGCTCGACTCGGGGTCGGTGGATCTCATCCTCGCCGGTCACACGCACCAGCGGGTGGACACCGTGGTGCACGGCATACCGCTCGTCGAGGCGGGCAGCTCGGGCCGCGCGATCGCCGTGGTCGACTTCGTGCGGGCGGCGAGCCGTGGGGGAGGCCGGGAGGTACGCGCTCGGCTCGAGACGCCCTGGGCCGACGCGGTCACCCCGGATCGCGATCTCGCCGCCGCCGAAGCACGCGAAGAACGGGCTGTGGACAGCCTCACGGCGCGCACGGTGGCGACCCTGCGCACCGCGCTGGGGCGGTCCGGGGATGAATACCCGTTGGGGCGTCTCTTGGCGGACGCCTACCGCAACATCGGCAAGGCCGACGTCGCCATCATGAACAACGGCGGCATCCGGGCCGATCTTCCCGCGGGACCGGTGAGCTACGGCGCCCTGTTCGAGGTGCAACCGTTCCAGAATCGGCTCGTGCGGGTCACGGTCTCGGGCGCCGTGCTGCGCGAGGCGATGGAGCACGCGCTCGCCGGCGGAACCCCGCAGGCTCACGTGTCCGGACTCGAGGTGTGGTACGATCCCGCGCGGCCCGAGGGCCAGCGCATCCGGAAGGTCCGCATGCTGAACGGCCGCTCGCTCGACCCGCGGCGCAGCTATGCAATCGCCGTCCCGGACTTCCTCGCCGAAGGCGGTGACGGCTTCGCGATGCTGACGGCCGCTCCTCGGGTGGACGCCGGCATCGTGGACGTGGATGCCGTCATTTCCTACCTGAGCGTTCTGCCGCAGCCCGTGAGCGCGCCCGATGGCGCACGGTTCCATCGGGAGGGACGATGAGCGCGAACGGCCTGCGGGTGTTCGTCAACGAGCGGCCGGTGGACGTTGCCCGGGGGGCGACGGTGCGCGACGCGGTCGCCGCCCTCGATCGCTCGCTCGCCGACCTGCTCTCGAGCGACGGCGCGTACGTCACCGACGGCGTGGGACGGCCGGTCGATGCGGGCGATCCGGTGGGCGAGGCCGGCGCGGTGCTGCGGGTCATCGTCACGGCCCGGCGCGGGCCGCCGCGGTTGTCGAAGGAGGCGCTTCGGGCCTGGCCCAAGGCGGAGCTGCATGTGCACCTCGACGGCTGCCTGCGACCGGCGACGATGCTGGAGCTGGCCCGGGTCCAGGGGGTGCGGCTGCCGGCGGACACGCCGGAGGGTCTGGCCCGCGCGCTGATGGTCACCGCGGCGCAGAGCCTCGAGGAGTACCTCGAGAAGTACGCCATCACACTCTCGGTGATGCAGACGGCGGCCGCCCTGGAGCGGATCGCGTACGAGTTCGTGGTGGACGCCGCGCGGGAGAACGTGCGCTACGTCGAGGTGCGCTACTCTCCGCTGCTGCATCAGCCGGCGCTCACCCTCAGCCAGGCGATCGAAGCGCCGCTGGCCGGGGTACGGCGCGCGACGGCGGAAACCGGTACCAAGGCCGGTCTCATCCTGTGCGGGATCCGCACGCTGCCGCCGGCCAGCTCGCTCGAGCTGGCGCGCGCCGCGGCGGATTACAGCGGCGCAGGAGTCGTCGCCTTCGATCTCGCCGGCGCCGAGCGGGGCCATCCGGCGCGCGACCACCGCGCGGCCTTCGAATTCGCCGCCCGGCACGGCCTGGCGTGCACCTGTCACGCGGGCGAAGGAGACGGCGCACAGTCGATCGGCGAGGCCCTGCACGTCTGCGGCGCGCAGCGCATCGGCCACGGGACGCGGCTCGCCGAGGATCCCGGGCTGCTCGAGGAGGTCGTCGAGCGCCGCATTCCGCTCGAGATGTGTCTCACGAGCAACGTCCACACGCACACCGTGGCATCGCTCCCCGAGCATCCGTTCCGGAAATACCTGCAGCAGGGCGTGGTGGTCACCCTGAACACCGACGGCCGGCTGGTCGACGGCATCACCCTCACCGACGAATACTTCACGGCGCACGCCGTGCTCGGGCTCACCCGCGAGGAGCTGGCGCGGGTCGTCCTCAACACCTGCGAGAGCGCCTTCCTGCCCGAGTTCGAGCGGGTGGCGCTCGTGTCGCGGGTTCAAAGCGAACTGGAGAAGCTGGCGTGAGCGAGACATTGGATGCGCGCGGTGCGATGATCGAGACGGCGACCCGAGCGGTCGCGCAACAGATCGAGGGCCGGGAGCCTCGGGTGGGGATCGTGCTGGGCTCGGGGTTGGGGCATCTCGCCGACGAGGTGCAACGACCGGTCCGGGTGCCCTACGCCGACATTCCGGGCTTTCCCCAGCCGGGGGTCGCGGGACACAAGGGCGAGCTCGTCGCCGGCATGCTCGAAGGTGTGCCGGTGCTCGTGCAGAGCGGCCGGTTCCACCTCTACGAGGGGCATTCGGCGGAGGTCGCCGCGCTGCCGGTCCGGGTGTTCGCGCGACTCGGTATCCGTACGTTGATCGTGACGAACGCCGCGGGCGGGGTGCGACCGACCTTCCGCCCCGGCACCCTGATGCTCATCGCCGACCACGTCAATCTGATGTTCCGCAATCCGCTGATCGGCCCGGTGCTGGAGGGGGAGGAGCGGTTTCCGGATATGAGCGCGCCCTACGACCAGACGCTGCGCGGTCTGGCGCGGGAGTCGGCGCGCGAGGCGGGCATCGGGCTGGAGGAGGGGGTGTACGTAGGGTTGCTGGGCCCCTCTTTTGAGACACCCGCGGAAATCCGTATGCTGCAACGGCTTGGGATCGATGCCGTGGGCATGTCCACCGTGCCCGAAGTGATCGTTGCGCGGGCGCGCGGACTGCGGTGCCTCGGATTTTCCTCGATCACGAACCTGGCGGCGGGCATCTCGCCCACGGCGCTGTCGCACCAGGAGGTCCTCGAGGTCGGGCGCGTAGTCGGCCAGTCGCTCGCCATGATCGTGCATGGGGTGATCCGCCGCCTGGCGGACGGCGCCTGACGGGTCCCTGACCCGGCGCTGCGCGCCCGCTGCAACCTTTCCTCACCGACCGGCGTCAAAGGGTTCGATTCGCGCGCGCCGTCACGCGCCCCGGGTCGCACCTGGTTCACCCTCATCCGGTCGGGCGTATGACGACGATTCTCTGCCTCGTGCTGTCCGTGGCACCGGTATCGGTCCCACCCGCGGCGGCCGACTCCCCCCTCGTAATCGTTCCGCAGGTTCGCGCCGTTCGCGCCGTGCAACCCCTCGTCATCGATGGCCGCCTGGATGATCCGATCTGGCGCACCGCGGAGCGGGTGACAGGGTTCCTGCAACGCGACCCGTTGGAGGGCACCGCGCCGTCGGAGAGCACCGTGGTGTTCGTCGCCTACGACGATGCGGCGATCTACATTGGGGCGCGCCTGTATGACGCCCACGCCGACTCGATCGTGGGACGACTGGGCCGGCGCGACGACGATGCCAACTCCGACCGCTTCAACGTGTACCTGGATCCCTATCACGATCGTCGCAGCGGCGTGTACTTCGGCGTGGACGCCGCCGGGACGCTGTACGACGGCGTCCTGTTGAACGACGATTGGGACGACAATTCGTGGGACGGGGTGTGGGACGGGCACGTGCAGGTCGACTCGCTCGGCTGGACCGTGGAGCTGCGGATCCCCTACTCGCAGCTCCGCTTCCATGCGGCGCCGCAATACGTGTGGGGGATCAATTTCAGCCGCGACATCGCGCGGCGCCACGAGCGTGACTACCTCGTGTACACGCCCAAGAACGGCAGCGGCTTCGTCTCGCGGTTCCCGGAGCTCGTCGGTATCACCGACGTCACCCCGCCGCCGCGGATGGAAATCCTGCCGTACACGCGGGCCCGCGCCGAGGTTTCTCCGCACGCCGTCGGCGATCCGTTTCACGACGGATCGGCGCTGTCGCCGGATGCGGGGGTGGACGCGAAGTTCGGCATCGGCTCGAATCTGACGCTCAACGCCACGGTCAATCCCGATTTCGGCCAGGTGGAGGTCGATCCGGCGGTCGTGAACCTGAGCGACGTGGAGACGTTCTTCCAGGAGAAGCGGCCGTTCTTCATCGAGGGCTCTTCGATCTTCAACTTCGGCCGCGGCGGGTCGAACAACTACTGGGGATTCAACTGGGGCGATCCGGACTTCTTCTACACGCGGCGCATCGGGCGCGCGCCCCAAGGCAGCCTGCCCACGGCCGACTACCTCGATGTCCCGTCGGGCTCGCACATCCTCGGAGCCCTCAAGCTGACGGGGAAGGCGGGCTCGAGCTGGAACGTCGGTGTGCTGTCCGCGCTCACGTCACGGGAGTTTGCCCGGCTCGATACCGGCGGTGCCCAGTTCCGCGCCGAAGTGGAGCCGCTCGCCTCCTACACGGTGGCGCGCGTCCAGAAGGAGTTTCCCGATGGCCGGCAGGGACTCGGGCTCATGACGACGCTGTCCGCGCGCCGCTTCGACGATCCGCGGCTGCGCGATGAGATCTCGAGCGGGTCGACCGCGATCGGCGTGGACGGTTGGACGTTTCTCGATCGCAGCAAGACGTGGGTCGTGACGGGCTGGATGGGCGTCAGCGACGTACGCGGCAGCGCGGCGCGGATCACGACGCTGCAGCAAAATGCCCAGCGGTACATGCAGCGCCCCGACGCGCGGAATTTCCACCTCGATTCCTCGGCCACCTCGCTCACCGGCTGGGCGGGCCGCGTGTACCTCAACAAGCAGAAAGGCAACTGGTCGTCCAATTCCGCGATCGGCGTGATCGCTCCCGGGTTCGACGTGAACGACCTCGGGTTCCTGTGGCGCTCCGGTATCATCAACACGCACGTGCAGGCGGGATACAGCTGGACTAAACCCGGTAAAGTGTTCCGGTCGGCGAATACCGGCGGCGCGCTGTTCCGCAGCTGGGACTGGGATGGCGACGTCACCTGGACCGGCGTGTTCCAGTACGGCAATCTCCAGCTGCTCAACTACTACGAGATGGGGTGGAGCCTCGCCTATAACCCCGAGACGATGAACGACCGCCGCACGCGTGGCGGGCCATTGTCCGTCAACCGGCCGGGCTACCAGGTGGACGTCTACGCCAACACCGACGGGCGGAAGGCGGTCGTCGCGAGCCTGTCGGCCGGCACCTATCAATCCGTGCAGGATTACTCGTCCTACGTCAGCGCCAGCCTGTCGCTGCGGCCGGCATCCAACTTGTCGCTCAGCGTCGGCCCGCAGTACTCCTGGGAGCGGACGCCGGTCCAGTACGTGACCCAGTACGCCGATTCGACCGCCCCGCTCACGTTCGGGAACCGCTACGTATTCGCGGGCCTGACCGCCAACGAACTGTCCGCCTCGATCCGGCTCAACTGGACGTTCACGCCGAAGCTCTCGCTGCAGTTCTACGGTCAGCCGTTGATCTCGGCGGGCGCCTACTCCGACTACAAGGCGCTGGCCCGCCCCAAGACCTTCGCCTTCGACCGTTGGAACGACGGGACCTCGAGCTTCGACAGCACGACGTTCACGCCGCCCGCCCCCGACTTCAACTTCAAGTCGCTGCGCGGCAACGCCGTGCTGCGCTGGGAGTACCTGCCGGGCTCGACGCTCTACCTCGTGTGGACGCAAAGCCGGGAGGATGTCGAGAACACGGGGGCGTTCCGGTTCGGCCCGTCGATCTCGCGCCTCACCCGATCCCGGCCGGACAACATCTTCATGGTCAAGTTCACGTACTGGTGGACTCCGTAAGCGCTCCGGTGTCCGGGCTGTGGTGGGCGGCCCCTCCGCTGCTCACCCGGTCCGGCGCCGGGCGCTGACTCCTTCACGAACGCGTAACAGTGTTGTCACAGGCGGCGCCGGCACGGGTCGGCGATCGCCCGGCGCGTCCGTCAGCCGTTATCTTGTTCTCCCCCATGACGACCCCCGCCGCCGACTCCAAGCCGATGCGCTTCGCGGCCATCGATATCGGGACCAACTCGATCCGGTGCGTCGTGGCGGAAGTCGACGCTGACGGCTCCTACCGCGTCCTCGACGAGGAGCGGGAGATGACCCGGCTGGGGCACGACCTGTTCCACCGGGGCCGGCTCGCCGCCGAGCCGATGGAGCGGTCGCACGCGGCGCTCGCGAAGATGAAGGCGATCGTGGACGGTTTTCAGGTCACCGAGCTGCGCGCCGTCGCGACCAGCGCCGTGCGCGAGGCGTCGAACGGCCGGGCGTTCTGCCGCGATGTACGCCGGCGCTGCGGGCTCCACATCGAGGTGATCTCGCCGGAAG
>JBGPHP010000025.1:0-21616 GCA_041484445.1 Gemmatimonadota bacterium | reverse complement strand
TGATCACCCCCGCGGCCGGCCCCACGGTATCCACCACCGCCATCAGCGTGCGGGCGAACTGCGGCATGGACGACAGGCGGCCGTCCGACGCGCCGTGGCCCGGAGCGTCGTGGGTGACGACCTGATACCCGGCGGCGAGGAGCGCCGGCACGAACGCCGCGAGGCGCGCGCCGCGCGATCCCCAGCCGTGCACGAGATACACCACCGGCCCGTCGCCCCACGTCCAGGCGGCGATCCGCGCCCCATCGGCTCGCACCGTGAACGGGCGGGCGCGTTCGATCGTCTCGCGCTGCTCGGGCGTGAGTCGAGTGCGCGGGGGCATGAAGAACACCAGCTCCGCCACCCGCGCCGCCTGGGCGGGGGAGACGAACTGGAGCGTACGGAAGGCAGCGGCCAATGCGGGCATCAGACTCTCCTAACGGTGTTTCTCGTTCGGAACCAAGGCTGCGTGCAGCAGGGCGTCGAACGCCCGCCGGGCGCGGGCTTCGGCCCGCGGGTCGCGCAGCAGACGCGATGCATGGTGATAGGCCAACATGACCCCGTACATGTCCTGGGCGAATTGCTCGGGGTCCGCGACGTTATGAAACGCGCCGACCTCGATGCCGAGTTCCAGCGACGTGACGATCACCGCGAGCCATTGCCGCTGAAACTGCACCAGCCGATCGCGGACCGGACCCGGACGATCATCGAGCTCGACCGCCGCCTGAACGAAGAGGCACCCGCCCGGGAGCGGACTCGACTGCGCCCAGCCGAGCCAGCGCTCGAACAGGGCGCGCATCCTGGGCTCGCCGCGGGGCTGGGCGAGGGATGGGCGGACGACGCGCTCCACGAACACCGCCGCGCCGTGCTCGAGCACCTGAAGCTCGAGTGCTTCTTTGGAGTGGAAATGGGCGAAGAGTCCGCTCTTGGACAGATTCAACTCGGTCGCGAGCGCGCCGATCGTGAGCCCTTCGAGGCCGACCTTGCTCGCGAGGCCGGTGGCCCGATCGAGAATCGCCTGGCGTGTAAGATCGCCCTTTCGCATTGTGAAGAATAGCACGAACGTTCGTTTTCGTCAACGATCATGTGTGAAATCAAGACCCAGCAATATGTTACAGCATGGACGTCGATGACCGCTCCGGCATACCACCAGCCGATCTCGCGGCCCTGCGTCGGTCGTTGGATCCGCTGCACACCTTGGAGGATCTGCTGGAATGGGCGCGTCATCTGACGCCTCCGGTGATCTCGCCGATCGTCGTGACGCAGGACGAGTACACCCACGACGTGCTGGTGCCCTGCACCGACGGACGCTGGCTCGACTTCGACACGACCTGACTGGGCGCCCTAACGGCGGTCGCCGTCTGGGATCATCGGCCGAGCGAGCGGGAGATGCTGGACGCCCGTCTGGAGCGCGGCTGGCGGCCCACGCCGAGCCTGTTGAAAAGCGGCGCCCGAATGCTGGGCTACGCGGCGTGTGTATTCGAGAAACCCGATGGGTTGGGATCAGACGCGATCTGATGGCGGCGCGCTAGTTTTCCCCGATGCCCGCCCCCCTCGATCCCATTCTCCGCCCCGCGTCGGTCGCCGTCATCGGCGCGTCCCGGCGTCCCGACACGATCGGCCACGAGGTGCTCGACAACATCGTGCGCTACGGCTTCACGGGCGCGGTGTTCCCCGTCAACCCGAAGGCGACAGCGGTGCACTCCATCAAGGCTTACCCATCGGTGGAGGCGATTCCCGACCCGGTCGACCTGGCGGTGATCGTCGTGCCCAAGGACAGCGTGCTGACGGTCGCCGAGGAATGCGGCCGCAAGGGCGTCCATGGCCTTGTCGTGATTTCCGCCGGCTTCAAAGAGGTCGGCGAGCCGGGGGCCGCGGCCGAGCAGCGTCTGATGGAGATCGTGCGGCGCCACGGGATGCGGATGGTGGGGCCGAACTGCATGGGCGTCTTGAACGCGGATCCCGCCGTGTCGCTCAACGCGACGTTCGCGCCTACGATGCCCCCGTTCGGGCATGCGGCGTTCGTGTCGCAGTCGGGGGCGCTCGGGATGAGTGTACTCGACTACGCGAAGGACTACGGCATCGGGATTTCCCAGTTCGTCTCTGTCGGCAACAAACCCGACGTGAGCGGCAACGACCTGCTGCTGCAGTGGGAGCACGACGACGCCGTCGGGGTGATCCTGATGTACGTCGAGAATTTCGGCAATCCCCGACGGTTTCTCGAGATCGCCGCCCGCATCGCGAAGCAGAAACCGATCATCGCGATGAAATCGGGGCGCTCCAAAGTCGGCGCCCGGGCGGCCGCCTCCCACACGGGCGCACTCGCGGCGAGCGACGCCGCCGTGGACGCGCTCCTGACCCAGGCGGGCGTGCTGCGGGCCCTCTCCATGGAAGAGCTGTTCGACATGGCGATGGCGTTCAGCGGTCCGCCGCTCCCCCGATCGCGGCGCACCGCCGTGCTCACGAATTCCGGAGGCCCGGGCATTCTCATCGCCGACGCGCTGGAGCCGCAGGGGCTCGAGCTCGTGGAGCTGGCCCCCGAGACGACCGCCCGGCTGAAGCCGCTGTTCCCCCCCGAAGCCAGCCTGCGCAACCCGCTCGACATGATTGCCTCAGCGACCGCCGCGGACTACCGCGCGGCGCTCGATATCGTGCTGTCCGATGCCAACGTGGATTCGGCCGTCGCGATCTTCGTTCCGCCCCTCGGGATCCGTGCCGAGGACGTCGCCGAATCGATCGTGGCCGCGGCGCAGGGGCACCCGGCGAAACCGGTGTTGGCGGTGCTGATGGGGCGCGAGGGGCTCCCCGAGGGAAAGGCGGAGCTGCACCGCGCCGGGATTCCGGCATACATCTTCCCCGAATCCGCGGCCCGGGCGCTGGGCGCCCTGCGCCGGCTGCGGGAATGGCGCGCGCGCCCGAGCATCGCGCCCAAACCGCTCGAAGTGGATCGCGAGCGCGCCGGCCGGCTGTTCGCCCAGGCCCGAGCTGCCAACCGGCGGAAGCTGTCGGAGCTCGAGGTCATGGGCGTGCTCCACGCCTACGGCATTCCGGTGGCGCCCGCACGGCTGGCCCGAGATCCGGAGGACGCGGCCCGCGCCGCGACCGAGATCGGCTACCCGGTGGCGCTCAAGATCGTCTCACCGCAGATCATCCATAAGACCGAGGTGGGCGGTGTGCGAACCGACATCGGCACGGCGGTGGAAGTCAAAGCCGCCAGCGCGGAAATGCTGAACGGCGTGGCTCGCGCCGCCCCGCAGGCGACGATCGACGGCATCCTGGTGCAACGCATGGTGCCGGGCGGCCGCGAGACCATCGTGGGTGTGAGCCGCGACCGCGCCTTCGGACCGCTCGTGATGTTCGGGCTGGGCGGGATTTACGTCGAAGCGCTCGGGGACGTCGTATTTCGCATCGCTCCGATCGGACCGCTCGAGGCGCACGACATGCTGAAGGGCATCCGGGGCGTGGCGATTCTCGAAGGGGTCCGGGGCGCTCCCCCGGTCGATTTTGCGGTGCTGGGGGAGATCCTGCAGCGGGTGGCCCAGCTCGCGACCGACTTCGAAGAGATCGCGGAGCTGGACATCAACCCGTTACTGGGCCTCCCCCAGGGGGCCATGGCCGTCGACGCCCGGATTCTGCTGGCGGAGACCCCGCCGGCCTGACGGGCGCCGCCAGCCTTACTGCCCCGCCGCCGCCGAGGTCGTCGCCCCGGCGTGCTTCTGGAACCAGCTCATCATGTACAGCTGGGTCCGCATGAAGTTAGTCGGCTTGGATCCGGTGCCGTGGTACTCCCCGTTGAATCGCAACATGACGGTCTCCACCCCACGGTACTTCAACGCGGAATAGAATTCCTCGGTCTGCGGAATCGGCGTCCGCAGATCGAGCTCGCCCGTCATGAGCAGCGTCGGCGTCGTCACATTGCCCACATACATCAGCGACGACTGCTTCAGCCACTGCTCCGGCTTCTCCCAGAACGGCGCGTCGAAGAAGTTGTACGTGAACAGGGGAATGTCGGTCTGCCCCGCCATGCTGATCCAGTCGATCACCGGACAACGCACCGCGGCCGCCGCGAAGCGGTGCGTGTGACCGATGACCCACGAGGAGAGGACGCCGCCTCCCGAGCACCCGGAGACGTACATGCGCGTCGTGTCGACGGCGCCCCGGCCGATGATCGTGTCCACGCCCGCCATGAGATCGTCATAGTCGACGCTCGGATACGCGTGGAAGATCGCGTTGCCGAACGCCGAGCCGTAGCCCGTGCTGCCCCGCGGGTTCACGTACAGCACCAGGTAGCCGTTAGCGGCGAAATTCTGGAACATGTAGCTGAAGCCCACGTTGTACATCCCGTGCGGGCCGCCGTGGATCTCGAGGATCAGCGGATACCGCTTGGTCCGATCGAAGACGGGCGGTTTGACGAGCCACGCCTGGACCCGGGCGCCGCCGCTCGAGCCGTACGACACCTCCTCGACTTGGGCGAGCCGCATGCGCCCGATCACGTCGGCATTGACGTCCGTCAGGCGCGCCACGGCATCCGGCCGGCGCAGGTTGAAGCGCACCACGTCGGAGGGGTGCGTCGGATCGCTCCAGGTACCGACGGCGTTGAGATTCCGGTCGAGCGTGCTCAGGTTGAGCAGCTGCGCGCCCGTCGTCACGGCCCGCGGCGCGCCCGTGACTCCGGCGAACCAGACGTTACGCGCCCCGTGGTCGTCCGCCGAGAAGTACAGCCCGCTGCCATCCGGCGCCCAACGCATGCCCGCGGGATCGCGGTCCAAGTCTCCCGAGATCTTGCGCAGGCCGCTGCCGTCGATTCCCATCACCCACAGATCGGAGGCGTGGTAGCTCGCATTGGTCGAATCGTAGCCGGTGAACGCCAGCGAGCGGCCGTCGGGCGAGATCACGGGATTCGACCAGGTGCCGGGCCGCGCCGTCAGTGCCCGGATCGCCCCGCCCGTCACATCGACGAGGTAGATGGCCGAGGTCCGGTAGTTGCGGTCGGCCGCGGGGTCCTTGAGACCGTCCACCACGATCGATTTCCCGTCCGGCGTCCAGTCGTAGCCCACACCGCCCGCCAGGCCATCGAACCGCGCACCCACGTTCCAGTCGCCGCTCGTGAGTTGGCGCGGGGTGCCGCCGTCGGCCGACACCAGGAACAGGTGCAGGTAGCCATCCTCCATGAACCCGCGCCGATCCTGGCGGTAGTGCATCCGGTCCACGACGCGCGGCGCCGCGGTCCACGAGGCGCCGGTCGGCGCGGTGGGCATGCTGATGGTCCAGGGCGTCGCGTGACGCACCAGCATCGCAAACGACAGCCACTTCCCATCCGGTGACCAGCGCAGATCACTCGGCGACTCGGTCACCCGCGTGATTTGCGAGGTCGCGCCCTCCGCGTCCATCCAGCGCACGAAGACCTGGGTACCCTTGGGGTCGCCGTCGGCGAAATACGCGATGCGCGTTCCGTCGGGCGACCAGCGCGCGTTCGAGCCCTTGGTGAGGAAGCGGTTCCGAGCACCATCGGCGTTCATGATCCACAGGCCCGAATCCCATCGATCCTCCAGCCGGTTCACCCAGGTGCGCGTGTACACGATCTGCGCGCCGTCGGGCGAGAGCTGGGGCTCGCTCACCTGCTCCCAGTCGAGGTAGTGGTTCACGGTGAGGAGGGTGTCGGACGCCGTCTCCTGGGCGCGAAGCCCCGGAGTGACTCCGAAGAGTACGGCGCTGACGATCGCGGCATACCGATGCATGGTGGTCTCCAGTGTCTGACGGCGCATCACGGCTTCAAGACGATCCACTCGATCTCGTTGAGCAGGTTGCCCACGTCCTCCGCGGCGTCGGTCTCATAGGCGAAGCAGCGGCCCGTGGAATCCCCGGCCATCCGCTGCACGCCCTTCAGGTTCGCGGTGGCCTCGGGCACCCAGGGCTGGAACGTCGCCCGGGTGCAAAACGCCACGTGGTAGGGCCGCTCGAGGCGCAGCGGCTTGATCTGACCCAGACGCACCCGCCGCACCGCGCGCGCCGCGGCCGCCCGAATCTGCCGTTGCACCACGGCCGGGGGAAACACGGCAGCGGCGCTGCGGCTTTCGGCGATTTTCGTCGTCACGGTCTCCAGATCGCCCAGCATCTCTCGCGTCTCGGCGGTGAGGACGTTGTCCCCAGCCGCGAGCGCCATGGGCACACCCATCTCTCCACCGATGAACGCCGCGATGCCTGCCTCGTTCAGTACATGACCGTTGACGGTGAAGGAATCGAAGGCGTAGCTGTGCGAGATGATCCCCGGCGTGCGGGCATTCGCGTGCGCGCCGATGATGAACATCGCGTCCACCTTCGGATTCAGACCAGTCTCCATCACGTTGGGCTTGGGATACCCGCGGATCAGGATCGCTTCGGGATCCAGGTCTTCGGGATGGATGTTGCGGAACAGCGTCCCGCCGTGGCCTTCGTTCACGACGAACTGCGTGGCACCCGCGGCCCGCGCCCCGGCGATCGCCGCGTTGACTTCAGCGGCGAGCTCGCGGCGGAAGGCTTCGTGGGTCGGGTCGTGGCCGCCGCGCGCCTCGGGCCGCATCTCGGTCGCGTTGCGCACCACGGCCGCCAGTCCTTCCATGTCGGCCACGATGTAGACCGTGAACCCGTGCGGTTGCATCAGCGCTTCGAGCTTGGCCCGCGCCTGCTGGTATTCGGTGACGCCGTAGTAGGCCTCCGGCGGCGTCGTGTCGCGCGGCGGTTGCGGCGGCTGGGCCTGCGCCGGCTGCTGGGCCGCGAGCAGCACGGGCCACACCCCGAGCGCCAGGAGGCGCAGGGCGCGGGCGCTCAATGGAGCACCACTCGCTCGATCGCGTCGAGCAGGAAGCCCATCTGCCGCGCATCGTCGGTCGTGAGACTGTAGGAGCGCTCCCCCGTCTTTGCGAGCCCGCTCCAGTTGAGCGAGTCGAGGCCGGCAACGACCGACGCGGGGTAACTGCGGCGCAAGGCGAACGCCACATGGTATGGCTTGTCGAGCCGGAACGGCTTGAAGCCGCCCCGCATGGCGCGCCGCACCGCGACCGCCGCGGAATCGTGGAGCATGCGACGGATGTGAGCGGGACTGAAGGTAATCGCCGCCATCCGGCCCACCGCGTACTTGGTGATGATGCCGATGAACCCGGCTCCCAGGATCTCACGCGTCTCGGCGATCTCCGCGTCGTCGCCCGAGACGAGCGAGACCGCCACGCCGTACTCGCTCGCGATGAGCGCGTTGATGCCCACCTCGTTCAGGCTCTTGCCGTTCACGGTGAAGGTGTCGAACGCGAAGTTGTGCGCCAGGATCCCGGGATGGCCGGGCCCCGCGTGGGCGCCGGTGAACATCAGTGTGCCCACCGTCGAATCGATGCCCGTCACCATGATCAGCGGCTTGGGGAAGCCGCGCACCAGAATGGCTCCGGTATCGAGGTCCCAGGGCAGGAGGTTGGCGAACAGGTTGCCGCCGTGCCCCTCGTTCACCACGAACGAGCGCGCACCCGCCAGCCGGGCGCCCGCGATCGTGGCGTTCACTTCGCGCGTCAGGAGTCCGCGGAAGTGGTCCCAGTAGTCCGGGCTCGTGAGGGTCTTGTATTGCTCGCCTTCGTTGCCCGCGATCACCTCGTGGATGTCCACCGCACTCCCCATGCCTTCCATGTCGGGCACGATGAAGACGCGGAACCCGTGGGGCGGCGGGAGGTGCGGTGGCGTGTACGAAGGGGATTGCGCGCGCAGGGCGACGCACGGCGCGAGCAGCAGGACGGCGATGACGGCGCAGCGTGGCATCCAGGTCCTCAGGGGAAGTAACTGAGGACTGAAAGCTGAGGGCTGACGGCGACTCTCGCTAGCTCAGGGGACGCCCGCCGCCCATTCGATCCCGCCCGCGAGGTGATCGAGGAATGTCCGCTCGGCATAGCTGCAGGCGGTATGTCCCATCGCCGTGTACCACGCCCGCCCGCCGTCGTAGGTGTGGTACCAGCTGATGGGATGCGGCGATCCCATCGTGCCCCCCGTGTAGGTGGATTCCTCGACCTGGGCCAGCACCGATACGCCCACGGGCGGCGCGGTGAAGTTGTACCACTCGTCGGTACGCAGCCACGGGTTCGGCAGGAGTCGAGTGGACGCGTGGGCGGTGTCGACCACCGTCACCGTCGCGCGCTGGATCGCCGGGTGGCCCTTGAAGGTGGCGCCGACCAGGGCGTGATACCATGGCCACCCGTATTCCGTGTCCGAGGCGGAATGGACGCCCGCGAACCCGTGGCCCGCCTCGATGTAGCGCTCGAATGCGGCCTGTTGCAGCGAATCGAGTACGTCTCCAGTCGTATTGAGAAAGATCACGACGGCGAACCGCGCCAGGTTCGCATCGCTGAACGATGCGGGATCCGCGGTCGCTTCCACGGAGAAATCGTGATACGCGCCCAGTACTTCGACGGCGGCGATGCCGGCCGGGATCGAGGCGTGACGGAAGCCCGTGGTGCGGGAGAACACCAGCGCGAGAAACGGCGCGTGAATCGAAGCAGGCAGCGTGGATGCCGCGCCCGTCGTGACGGAGCAGATCTCCGGCGGCAGGGCGGTCGTGCCGGAGTCGCATCCCACGAGAAGGACCAACAGCGCGCATGCGGTCGTACGGCACATTGACGGCCCCCGGGGAGGATCAATCCATGTGGATGTTGATGAATGGGAGGACCCGAAACAAGCCCCGATTGTTCCGTGCATTGTTGATGAGTCCCAAACGGCGTGGGCTGGCGTACATCTTGCGAGGCCGAACAGCCAAGGAAACGTTACCTTTGCGCCCGATGAGCACACCGAAACGCTTGATCGCCAAGCTGCGCGCGTGGTTCGACACCGCCGTGACCCCTGTCGGGAGCCCGTCAGGGGCCCACCGGGTCGATTGGGTTCGGGTGCTCCCGTTCGTGGGGATGCACTTCGCCTGCCTGGGCGTGATCTGGGTAGGGGCAAGCTGGGCCGCGGTCGGGGTGGCGGCGGGGCTGTACGCCGCCCGGATGTTCGCCGTCACGGCGTTCTATCACCGCTACTTCTCGCACCGCACCTACGAGACCTCGCGGCCGGCCCAATTCGTGTTCGCGGTGCTCGGCGCAACGTGCGTGCAGCGCGGCCCGCTCTGGTGGGCGGCGCACCACCGCAAGCATCATCGCCATGCCGACACCCCGGCGGACGTCCACAGCCCGCGCCAACACGGTTTCTGGTGGAGCCACATGGGCTGGATCACATCGCCCGAAAACTTCCCCACCGATCTGCAACAGGTGCCGGATCTCGCGAAGTATCCGGAGCTGCGGTTCCTCGACCGATTCGACATCGTCGTGCCGCTGCTGCTCGCCCTAGGGCTGTGGCTCGCCGGCGGGGTGCAATGGCTCGTGTGGGGGTTCTTCATCAGTACGGTCGTCCTGTTCCACTGCAGCTGCTTCATCAATTCGCTGGCGCATCAGCTGGGGCGCCGGCGCTACCCCACCGACGACGACAGCAAGAACAGCCTGATTCTCTCCCTGATCACCTTCGGTGAGGGCTGGCACAACAACCATCACTGGTATCCTGGCGCGGCGCGCCAAGGGTTCTTCTGGTGGGAAGTGGATCTGACCTACTACGGGCTGTGGCTGCTCGCCCGGCTCGGGATCATCCGGAACCTCCACGCGGTGCCGGCCAGGGTCCTGGAGCGCGCCTGACGGTGCGCTGCGCACGCGATGAAGCCACTCCCCAGCTAATTCGCGTAAGGATATGTTTGAACTCCTATGGTAAGCCGAGATCTGATCCAACATCTGACAAAAGAGATTGAGCTCGCCACTGAACTACAAATACAGCAGAGGACGAAAAACAATCTGTCGGTCGCATTTGGACCCTACATCGTCCTCGGCGGTTATCTGTTCGCGACCAAGACACCGCCCGATTTCGCTCACGCACCAAGGTGGGCGCTCGGCCTGGCGTTCATTGTGTTCCTTGTTCTCTATGCATTCCTTGGATACATGGCGGCTACGGTTGAGGGGCGTCTTTGGGATCAGTGTAATCAGTGGCGAAAGATCATTGCCCAAATCACGGGAAGCCCACCTGCGGGTATTCTATTTGAGAAGAGAGGGCTTCTCGCTTCCTACATTAGCGTGTACTTGACTCTCGCTATTCTGTTCGTGGTTGTAGTTTTTCTCTTGGCAAATCTTTAGAGCGCTTCAACGGACTTGTCAGTCTGAATCCAGCCATCATTGTCATCCCGGTTGTCGCCTACATCATGGTCGCAATCCTGGTAGGGAGGCATCTTGTTTACAACGACGTGTGGCCACGCTCCACCCCGAATTCCGAAATCCTAGGTGCCCTCAACCCGGAGGAAGTCGTCTTCCGGAGTCATGACAATCTGAATCTTCGCGGTTGGTTTGTTCGACCGGACAAAGATCCCAATGGGGCGACAGTTATTGTGCTGCATGGATGGCACAGAGACCGGTCTCGGATAGCCGAACACGTTCGACTACTTGTGCAAGCCGGTTTCAACGTTCTCGCATACGACCAACGAGGGCATGGAGCGAGTGACACGGGAATGATCACATTCGGCCCGGCTGAGGGCAAAGACCTCCTCGAGGCATCCAACTACCTCTTGAGCCGAAGCGACAGCCATGCAAGTCGACTAGGAGTGATCGGGTTGTCGCTCGGCACCAGCGCCATCATCTACGCCCTTGGGAGCGAGCGATCGATACCGTTCCAATGTGCTGTACTAGAAGGAGTTTTCGATGTCTCGAGCGAGGTAGGTGGGCACATGTTGATGAACAAGTGCGAACGCCTCGTCGGAAGGCGCTTCGGTTCGGTACTGGCGCGAGTAATAGGTACGGCCTTCTTCACAGTAGGTTCGGCATTGGCCAGCCTGGGGCGGTTTCATCATGCAAGGCCCTTTGAGATTGCTGCACGGATCCCTGCGCTGCCACTCCTTGTGGTTAGAGGAATTGATGACGAAATGGTCTCGGAAAAGAGCGCTCGCAGGTTGATCGGCAGCCTGCCGACGACAACGACTCTCTGGGAGAACCTTGATGGACATTCAAGATCCCTGGAAAGAAATCCGGCAGAATATGCAGCCCGAGTCCTAAGTTTCCTCAATCGATATCTGAATCGCCAGAGACGCGGCCAATAGAATCAGAACGAGGTTTTGACAACCGACAAGGGAGAGCAGTTGTGCCTTCTTCTGACTCCTTCACTCCAAGCCGATCTTAGGTGGCCGTCGATCGCTCCGGGCGCGACCGATACCGAGGATTGTATGATACCGATACACAACATCGCTCGACGAATCCTCTTAGCTCGCTTTGCCCGAATCGTTCACGGCTCCATCACGGTTGTGGACGGTGACGAATCATGGGCCTTGTCTGCCTGTGAGGGACTCGCTGCGAGACTCATCGTGCATGACCAACGCTTCTATCAGACGGTGTGCCTGGGCGGCCATCTCGGCGCGGTCGATGCCTACCTCGACGGGTGGTGGGACACCGATGATCTGACCGCGCTGGTGCAGCTGATGGTCCAGAACCGCGCCGTGCTGGACAGCCTCGAAACGGGGTGGGCGCGGCTCGCGCTGCCGCTGCGGCGGCTGTGGCACGCGTGGCGCCGCAACTCGCGGACCGGCAGCCGCCGTAACATCGCCGCGCACTACGATCTCGGGAACGACTTCTTCGCCGAGTTTCTCGACGAGACGCTCACCTACTCCTGCGGCATCTTCGAGCGCCCCGATGCGAGCCTGCGGGACGCCTCGATCGCCAAGTACGAGCGGCTGTGCCACAAACTCGACCTCGGGCCCGCCGATCACGTGCTGGAGATCGGCAGCGGCTGGGGCGGATTCGCCCTGCACGCCGCCGGGACCCGCGGCTGTCGCGTCACGACGACGACGATCTCGCGCGAGCAGCACCGGCTCGCACTCGAGCGCGTCGGGGCGGCCGGCCTGGCGGACCGCGTCACGGTGCTGCTCCAGGACTATCGTGACCTCGCCGGCCGCTACGACAAGCTCGTGTCGATCGAGATGATCGAGGCCGTGGGCCACCGGTTCTACCGGACGTTCTTCCGCAAGTGCGCCGAGCTGCTCAAACCCGGCGGACGCATGGCACTGCAGGCGATCACGATCGATCCGCGCTTCTATCACCGGGCGCGGCGCGAGGTGGACTTCATCAAGCGCTACATCTTCCCGGGCGCCAACATCCCCTCCGTCCCCGTGCTGCAGGAGGCGGCGGAGCGGCACACCGGACTCGCGCTCGTGCACCTCGAGGACATCACACCGCATTACGCCGAGACCCTCAAGCATTGGCGGAAGAACTTCCTCGCCCGCTGGGACCGGCTGCGCGCGCAGGGGTTCTCCGAGGAATTCCGCCGGTTATGGGAGTTCTACTTCTGCTATTGCGAAGGGGGCTTTCGCGAGCGGTTCCTGGGCGACGTCCAGATGGTGTTCACGCATCAGGAAGCGCCGGCGTGATCCGCTTCCTGCTGCAAGGCTGGGCCGTCCTCGCCATGCTGATGGCGCTGCTCTGGCTCCGGCAGCTGCAGACCCGAAACGCCACGTCGGTGGATGCCGCCTGGTCTGGGGGGATGGGGGTGCTGGCCGCATGGTACGCGCTGCTCTCCGGCGGCGATCCGGCGCGACGCCTGCTCACCGGTGGCCTCGCGCTCATCTGGGCGGCGCGGCTCGCCTGGCACCTGATCTCCGACCGCGTCCTCGACCGCCCGGAGGACGGGCGCTATCGCGCGATGCGCGAGCACTGGGGTCCGCGGGCACCGCTCCTCTTTTTCTTCTTCTATCAGGGTCAGGCGATCGTCGCCACGCTCTTCTCCGTCCCGATCCTCGTCGCCATGCGCGGCGGGCCGCTCGACGGCTGGGCGGTCGCGGGCGTGCTGGTGTGGGTGGTCGCGGTGGGCGGCGAGACCATCGCCGACCGGCAGCTGGCCCTGTTCCGCGGAGAACCCGCGAACCACGGGAAGACCTGCCGGACGGGTCTGTGGCGCGCCTCGCGCCACCCGAACTACTTCTTCGAGTGGACGCACTGGTTCACCTACGTGCTCATCGGCCACGGCGCCTGGCTCACCTGGCTAGGCCCGGCGCTGATGCTGCTCTTCCTGTTCCGCCTCACCGGCATTCCGTTCACCGAACAGCAATCGCTGCGCAGCCGCGGCGACGACTACCGCGCCTACCAGCGGGAGACGAGCGTCTTCTTCCCGTGGTTCCCTAAGCGGGCCTAGCGTGATCCTGTCGCTCCCGCTCGCCCTCGCCGAGCGGGGGATCGTTCCTGATCCGCTGCTGCGCTGGGGTATCCGGCGGCTCCTCGCGCGGCGGCTGCGGGAGGAAGCGCGTCGCACGCCCGGCTCGATCGACGGCGAGCTCGCGCAGGGACCTGTCGCGCTGGTTCCCGAAGCCGCCAACCGGCAACACTACGAGGTCCCTCCGGCCTTCTTCGAATTGGTACTGGGCCCGCAGCTCAAGTACAGCTCGGCGTATTGGCCCGAGGGGACCGAGACCCTCGAGCAGGCCGAAGCGCAGATGCTCGAGCTGACGGCCAGCCGCGCCCAGCTCGCCGACGGCCAGCGCGTGCTGGAGCTCGGCTGCGGGTGGGGGTCGCTGTCGCTCTGGATGGCGCACCGCTATCCCAACAGCCGGATCACCGCCGTGTCGAATTCGACCCCGCAGCGCGAGTTCATCGCAGCCCGCGCCACGGCCAACCTCGAGATCTTCACCGCCGACATGAACCGCTTCGCGGTCGAGGGCCGATTCGACCGGGTGGTGAGCGTCGAGATGTTCGAGCACATGCACAACTGGCGCGAGCTGATGCGGCGCATCGCGGGGTGGCTCGACCCGGGCGGCAAGCTGTTCGTGCACGTCTTCTGTCACCGCCGCTACGCGTACGCGTTCGACACCGCGGGCGCCGGCAACTGGCTGGGGCGCCATTTCTTCACCGGCGGCTTGATGCCGTCGCTCGATCTCCTGCCGCGCTTCCAGGAGCCGCTGGTGCTCGAGAAGACCTGGGAGGTGGGTGGCGAGCACTACGCCCGGACGGCCGAGGCGTGGACGCGGAACCTCGGCGCCCGGCGCGCGGAGGTATTGCGGACCTTCACCGCCGTGTACGGGGCCGCCGCGCCCCGCTGGGTCGAGCGGTGGCGCGTGTTCTTCCTCGCCTGTGCCGAGCTGTTCGCCTACCGCGGTGGGACCGAGTGGCTGGTCGGGCACTACCGGCTGCGGAAGCCGTAGGCGCTTGCGGGCCCGAGTCCCTCACCGCAGTTTCACGCCACCTCTCACTACAACCGCCGCCATGCGAATCCTGCGCTCCTGCGCCGTCCTGCTGCTCGGCGCCGCTCCCCTGCTCGCCCAGACGCCGGCCCGGGCGCTCGACTGGGACTCCCTCGCCGCCGAGGCGGTCCGCAACCTCTCGGCCTACCTGATGGTCAACACGACCAACCCGCCTGGCAACGAGCTCGCGGCGGCCCGTTTCCTCCAGCAGCTGCTGGGACGCGAAGGCATCGAAGCCAAGATCTTGGACACGACCGAGCTCGGTCCGGGGCGCGCCAATCTGTACGCCCGTCTGCGCTCCACCGGCCGCAAGAAGGCGATCGCGCTCGTCAATCACCTCGACGTGGTCCCCGTGATGCGGCAGTTCTGGTCGGTCGATCCGTTCGCCGGCACGGTGCGCGACGGATACGTGTGGGGCCGCGGAGCGCTCGACATGAAGGGTGAGGGGATGGTCCAGCTCATGGCCCTGATCGCCCTGAAGCGTAGCGGCGCACCGCTCGATCGCGACATCGTCTTCATCGGGAATGCGGATGAGGAAATCGCGGGACACGGCGCCGAAGTGTTCGTCCAGCGGCACGCCGATCTATTGCGCGACGTCGAGTTCCTGCTGACCGAAGGCGGCGACAACCTCGTCGACAACGGCACGCTCGCCTACTACGGCGTCGGGGTCGCCGAGAAGCGGGCGTTCTGGCAGCGCGTCACGGTGCATGGCACGCCATCCCACGGCTCGCGCCCCACCAGACAGAACCCGGTGCCCTATCTGGTGGACGCCCTCTCGCGCCTGGGGCACTACGAGACGCCGCTCCACGTGACACCCGGGGTCGCCAAGTACTTCCGCGACATCGCGTCACAGTACACCGGGCGAGAGCGCGCCTGGCTCGCCGACGTCGCGACCACCGTGACCGATTCGGCGGCGCGCGCCTGGATCACCGACAACGTGTACTGGAACGCCATTCTCCGGAACACCATCTCGCTCACGGTCCTCAGCGGATCGAACAAGACGAACGTGATTCCCGCCGAAGCGTCGGCCGAGATCGACATCCGTCTGCTGCCCGATCAGGACACGGCGGCCGTGCGCGCCGAGCTGGTGCGGGTGGTCGGGGACACGGCGGTGCACTGGGAGACGATGTTTCCCCCCAAGGCACCGCTCGAGAGCCCGACCGACACCGACTTGTTTCGCGCCATCGAGCGCGCGGCGCGAGAGCGCAATCCGGGAGCGCAGGTCACGACACCGATGTTGACCGGCGCCACCGATCGCCCCACCTACCGGGCGCTGGGGATTGTCACCTACGGATTCGACCCCTTCAAGACCGAGAAAGCCGACGCGCAGCGCGGCGTGCACGGAAACGACGAGCGGGTGGGCGTCGCCACGCTCGGATTCGGAGTGCATTACCTCTACGATGTGCTGCGCTACGCGCAGTAGGGAGTCACCATGCCGGACACCACGCAGGCCACGCCATCGCTCGATGCCCACTGGATGCCCTTCACCGCGAACCGGGCCTTCAAGAAGGCGCCGCGGCTGCTCGTCGCGGCCAAGGGCATGTACTACACCTCGGCCGACGGCCGGCAGATCCTCGACGGCACCGCCGGGCTGTGGTGCGTGAACGCGGGGCACGCGCGCGAGCCGATCGTTCGCGCCATCGCCGATTCCGCGGCGCGGCTCGATTACGCACCGGGGTTCCAGATGGGGCATCCCGGGAGCTTCGCTCTGGCCGAGCGGCTCGGCACGATGCTCCCGGACGACCTGGACCGGGTCTTCTTCACCAACTCCGGCTCCGAGGCCGTGGACACGGCGCTCAAGATCGCCCTCGCCTACTTCCAGGCGCGCGGCGAGCCGAAACGGGCCCGGTTGGTGGGACGCCAGCGCGGCTATCACGGCGTCGGGTTCGGGGGGATCTCGGTCGGCGGATTGGAGAACAACCGCAAGGCGTTCGCCGCACAGCTGCTGCCGCTGGTGGATCACCTGCCGCACACGCACGACCTCGCGCACAACGCGTTCTCGCGCGGGCAGCCGGCGTGGGGCGCGGCGCTGGCCGACGCCCTCGAGGACATCGTGAAGCAACGGGGCGCGGAGACGATCGCCGCCGTGATCGTCGAGCCGGTCGCGGGATCCACCGGCGTGCTGGTGCCGCCGCGCGGCTACCTCGAGCGGCTGCGTGCCGCGTGCGACCGTCACGGTATCCTGTTGATTTTCGACGAGGTCATCACCGGGTTCGGCCGGCTGGGAGACCCGTTCGCGGCGCAAGCGCTGGGCGTGGTCCCCGATATGATCACTTGCGCCAAGGGACTCACCAACGGCGCGGTGCCGATGGGCGCCGTGGCAGTCCGGCGCGGCATCTACGATGCGGTGGTCGAGACGGCGCCCGGCGGCATCGAGCTGTTCCACGGCTACACCTATTCGGGCCACCCGCTCGCCACCGCGGCCGGACTCGCGACGCTCGAGGTGTATCGCACCGAGGGACTGTTCGAGCGGGCGAAGGCGCTGGCGCCCGCCTGGGAAGCGGCGGTGCACGCGCTGCGCGGCCTGCCGCACGTCCTCGACCTGCGCAACCTCGGCCTCATGGCCGCGCTCGAGCTCGAGCCGCGCCCCGGCGCGGCGGGTAGCCGCGGGTTCGATCTCTTCATGGATTGCTACCAGCATGGGGCGCTGACCCGGGCGACCGGCGACGTGCTCGCCTTCTCGCCGCCGCTCATCATCGAGCGGGCGCAGATCGACCAGCTGTTCGGCATCGTGGCTGACGGGCTGCGACGGCTGGCATGAGCGGTGCGACGCGCGACCACCGCCCGGCCGTCCTGGCGGGGTTCCTCGGATGGATGCTCGACGCGTTCGACTTCTTCCTCGTCGTGATGACCCTCACGGCGATCGCCACGGAGTTCGGAAAGACCGACAAGGACATCGCCTTCACGCTCCTGCTGACCCTCGCCTTCCGGCCGGTCGGCGCGTTCATCTTCGGCCTGATGGCGGACCGCTACGGCCGGCGCATCCCGCTGATGATCGACCTCGTGTTTTATTCGGTGGTCGAGGTCCTCTCCGGCCTCGCCCCGAATTACACGACCTTCCTGGTGCTGCGCGCGCTGTTCGGCATCGGGATGGGTGGGGAGTGGGGCGTGGGCGCTTCACTGGTCATGGAAAAGGTCCCGACGCACCGCCGCGGCATCTTCTCGGGGCTGCTGCAACAAGGATACGCGGCCGGGTACCTGCTCGCGGCCCTGTGCTACCTCGTCGTATTTCCCCGCTGGGGATGGCGCCCGCTGTTCTTCATCGGCGGGCTGCCGGCGCTGGTGGCGTTGTACGTGCGCTCCCAGGTGTCCGAATCGGAGGTGTGGCAGCGCACCAAAGCGCAGAACTGGAAACACCTCGGCCGCTCGATCGCGTCGAACTGGAAGGTGTTCCTCTACCTCACCGTCCTGATGGCGATGATGAACGGCGTGTCCCACGGGACGCAGGACCTCTACCCGACGTTCCTGCAGCGGGACTGGGGGTTCACGCCGCAGCACCGCGCGGCCCTCACGGCGCTGTCGATGGTGGGCGCGCTGACCGGTGGGATCCTGTGCGGGCTGTACTCGGATCGCCTGGGGCGCCGGCGCACCATCGTCATCGCCCTGACCGGGGCACTCCTCGTGATCCCGCTCTGGGCGTATGCGCCGACGGTCGTGCCCCTCGTGGCGGGGGCGTTTCTGATGCAGTTCATGATCCAGGGCGCGTGGGGCGTGATCCCGGCCCACATCACCGAGCTGTCGCCCGATGCGGTGCGCGGGTTCCTCCCGGGCTTCGCCTACCAGTGCGGTGTGCTGATCGCGAGCGTGATGCCGTGGCTCGGCGCCCGGCTCGCCGAAGGCCGCAGCTACGCCTGGGCGATGTCGATCACCGCGGGGACCGTCTTCGTGCTGTGCGGCATCGTGGCGTGGCTCGGGCCGGAGCGCCGTGGCATCGTGTACGGGGCGGCGATCAGCGAAGCTCAGTAAGCCCTTCGGGCTCGCCGAGCTCCTGGGCGAGGCAGGCGCGACAGGAGCGCCGCAACGTGTCGAAACCGAGCAGCTCGACGCGGGGAGCGAAATAGTCAGACCGCACCGGCTCGTCCTGCAACAACCCGGTGCTCAGGTACTTCTTGTTGTCGTCGGGAAAGACCGTCACCACGATCGCGTCCGGTCCCAGCTCCTCCTGCACCATCAGCGCCCCGATGAAGTTCGCGCCCGAAGAGATCCCCACGCCCAGCCCGAGCCGGGCCGCCAGCGCCTGCGCCATGAGGATGGCATCGCCATCGGGCACGGCGATCACCCGATCGAGCTGCGCCAGGTCCACCACCGCGGGAATGAACTCGTCGGAAACTCCCTGAATGCGGTGCCGGCCGACTTTGCGCCCGGTCGTCAGCGTGGGAGACTCGGCAGGCTCGATCGGATGGACCCGCACACCGGCGCACCGCTCGCGCAGCGAGCGCCCCACGCCCATCACCGTCCCGCCCGTGCCCACGCCCGCCGTGAAGGCGTCCGGCACGAGTCCCGCCGCTTCGAGCTGCCACCAGATCTCCGGACCCGTGGTGCGCTCGTGCGCCTCCACATTGGCTGTGTTGGCGAATTGTCGCGGCAGGAACACGTGGGGCCGGCTGGTCGCCAGGTCCTCGGCCATCTGGATGCTGCCCAGGAACCCGCCCTGCTCCCGACTCACGGACACCACGGCCGCCCCGAGCGAGCGAATCAGGTCCAGGCGCTCCCGACTCATCCAGTCCGGCATGAAGATCGTTACCGGATGACCCAGGGCGCGCCCCAGCGCGGCTAAGGAGATCCCGGTGTTGCCACTCGTGGCTTCCGCGATGGTGTCCCCGTGTTGCAGCGCGCCCGAGGCATACGCGACGGAGATGATGTGCAGCGCCATCCGGTCCTTGATACTGCCGGTCAGGTTCAGCTGCTCGGATTTCGCGTACACCACGCGGTCGCGGCCGCCAAAGCGGCAGCGGATCGCGAGCAGGGGCGTGTTGCCGATGGCGCGCCCCAACCCGTGCAGCAACGTCGTCGTCGTCGCGGCCGGCAGGACGGGCGTAGCCATGGCCCAGAGTGGCTCGTCCGGCGTGAAGGACTAGTGAGGCGGAAATGAAGACCCGGGCGCCGGCTCGAACAGCAGGTCCTGGTAGTCGAAGCTGAAATCCGCCAGCGGACTCACCGCCGCCATCTTGAAATGCTCGATCCCACCGGTCGGCGTGAGCGCAAACGTGACGAACGCGTCCTCGATATGGGCGGTGCGCCAATGCGCCACGAACGTGTCATACTGCCAGGGCTGAAGGTCGCCGACGAACGCCGGTGAGTGGGCGAATCGCAACACCAGATGATCCCCCTCGACGGTGAGGGTCGCCTCCCCGTACAGGGCATCTGCGTAGCGGCCGGCATACCGCGCCAGCGAAAGCGACGGCCGGGAGGCGGTGTCCCGTTGGGCCCCTTGTGCCCGCTGCACGGAATCCGCCATCGCCTGTGCTTGCCCGATCGCGTCGTGGTAGCGCGTGATCCAATCGGTGCGCGGCACCCCGAAGAAGTGGTCGAGCAGCTCGAAGCCGAGCGGCGCATACACCGATTGCTCGGCGTTGGTGAGCATCACGATGCCGAGCTTCAGGTCGGGGACGAGGACGGTGCGCGACGTCATCCCGGCCAGGCCGCCGTCGTGGGTGACGACCTTGTGTCCGCGGTAATCCCGCAGCGCCCAGCCAAGGCCGTAGGCGGCGAAGTTCGGCCGCAGTCCGGCGAGCGGTGGTGGCGGAGTCCCGATCGGCAGAATGGTCTGGGGTGCCCACATCTCCGCGGCCTGGCGCGCACTGAAGAGTCGCCCGCCGCCCGCCAGCCGGCCGGAATCGAGCCGGACGAGCATCCATTTCGCCAGATCGTTGACGTTCGCGATAATGCCGCCCGCCGGCAGGGTGTTGTCGATCGTGTCGAGCGGCACCACCTGGATCTTGCCGTCCGTCAGGCTGTGAGCCGACGCGGCGTCGCCGGAGCTCATGAGCGCGATGTCGGTGCCGGCGGCGCTCATGCCGAGCGGCGTGAAGATCCGCTCCCGCACCACGTCGCTCCAGCGCTTCCCGGTCACCGCCTCGATCACGAGCCCGGCGGCGATGTAGAGCACGTTGTCGTACGCGTACGCCGAGCGGAAGCTCGTCACCGGCTTCGCCGCCCGCAGCCGCCGCACCACCTCCTCGGCGCCGTAGTTCGAGTGGAACCAGAGCAGATCCCCTGCCCCGAGGCCCAACCCGGAGCGGTGCGTGACGAGATCACGCACCGTGAACTCGCGCGTCACCCACGGATCCGCCAGCTGGAACCACGGCAGGTATTTGGTGACCGGATCGTCCCACGCCAGCTTCCCGGAATCGACGAGCTGGGCCAGGAGGGTGGTCGTGAACGCCTTGGTGTTGGACGCGATCTGGAAGTACGTGTTGGCGTCCACGGACGCCGGGTCGCCCACCCGGCGCACACCATAGCCGCGCGCCAGCAGCACCTTCCCATCCTTCACCACGGCGATCGCCATCCCGGGGACCTGGAACAGCTGGAGCGCCCGGGTCACTTCGGCATCGAGGTCTCTGGGGAGTCCGACTTGCGCCGCAGCCGGGGTCGCCGCGCAGGCGGCGAGCGTGGCGAGCGCCCAGCGGATCGTCGTCTTCATCGACTCACCTCGAAGTGGTGTGTGGATGCACTACACGATACGCAGCACCGCCCGCAGCGCTATCACGCCGAGGGCAACGACACCGGCCAGCACGGCCACGAGCGTCACGCCGACCACCGTGAGCCACAGCGTACTGGCCCGGCGGGCTACCGCCGGGTCGGCCACGTGCCGCTCCAGCAGGTCGACGTTTCGGAGATTCGCCTTCCAGGCGAAATCGAACACGTCGCCGGCGACGGGTACCGCGCCGATGAAGACATCGATGGCGACGTTGGCGACCATGTGGACGAGCGTGCTCGCCGACGCTCCCAGGCGGGCGGCTTCGAGCACGATCCATAAGGCGACGCCGGCGCCGAGCGCGTCGCCCACCCCGGGGACGAGGCCGAGCAGCGGGTCGAGGCCGATGGCGAACGGCGGTCCCGGAACGCGCAGCGCGGCGTCCCACACCTGGGCCAGACGTCGCGTCCGGGCGACTCGCTGCTCGGCAGTCAGCATGGCTCACGATAACAGAGAGACGGCAGGAACGTACGTCCCTGCCGTCTCTCGCCGTCTGCTGCCCTTCTCCTGCGTTACGGCGTCAGCGGCGTACAGGTCACGACGTCGTTGGTCACCGGTTTCGTGGCGATGTTCCGGGCCTGGCACTCCGTGAGGGGGACCGGCATGTACGGCGCCACGTTCCCCGCGGGCACATCCACGGGGATGTCACTCAACCGGCCGAAACGCCGGGCGTCGATCCAGCGCGCGCCCTGCTCCCACAGGAG
>JBGPHP010000024.1:0-21698 GCA_041484445.1 Gemmatimonadota bacterium | reverse complement strand
GGGAAACTCCACCGAATCGATCCGGACCAGGATCGCGGTGATGTTGTCGAGGCCGCCGTGGCGGTTGGCCTCGTTGATCAGCTGGTCCACCTGCTCCTGCGGCATCTGCTCGTCCTTGCCCAGGATCTCGTGCAATTCCGGATCTTCCAGCATCCCCGTGAGCCCGTCCGACGCGAGCAGGAACAGGTCTTTGGGCTTCACCGAGCCGACGTACACGTCGGGGGTCACGTCGCTGTTGGCCCCGACGCAGCGCGTGATCACGTTGCTGTAGGGATGCGTGCGGGCCTGCTCGGCCGTCAGATAGCCGGCGTCCACCTGCTCCTGCACGTAGGAGTGGTCTTTCGTGACCTGCGTCAGCTTGCCCTCGCGCAGCAGATAGGCCCGGCTGTCGCCCACCTGCCCGATCAGGAACCGCGTGCCGTACAACACCAGCGACGTGAGCGTCGTCCCCATGCCTCGCTTGTCGTGCTCGGTCAGCGTCCGCTGGAAGATGGCCCCGTTCGCCGCCCGGATCGCCTGCTGCATCCGGTCCGCGACGTCCTTGTCCCCGAGCCCGCGCAGGGAGCCCAGCTCCCGGGCGATGTGGCGCACCGCCATTTCGCTCGCCACTTCGCCCGCGGCGTGCCCCCCCATGCCATCCGCCACTACGAAGATCCCCCGGTCGGGAACCATGAGGTAGCTGTCCTCATTCCCCGACCGGATGATGCCCACGTCGGTCCGCCCTGCGCAGGTAATGTGCACGCTGGGCCGTTACACCAGAATCCAGTAGATCAGGGCCGATGCCGCGAGCACGACCACGGCCGCACTCGATCCGCAGCCCTTGCCCTTCTTCTGCGGTGCCTGCGCGGCTGGACGCCTCGGAGGACCGGCCGGTTTCGGCGGCGTCTTGGCGGGGGCCGGGGAAGGACCGGGCTTGGCGGGTTGGGCCGCCGGCTTCGGAGGCGCCGCGGCCGCCGCCGCCGCAACGGCGCGCGCCGCTGATACAGGAGCCGGGGCCGGCGCGGGCGGCGGTGCAGGCGGTGCAGGCGGTGCGGGCGGTACGGCTGGCGGCTTGAACGATTCGATCACCTTCGTCCCGCCGCCCTTGGCCACTCCCAGCGCATCATCGGTCGGCTCGAACACCAGCTGCACGTCCCCGAACCGCACCAGCGTCCCCGGGGCGATCGGCGTGTCGGCACCGATCCGCTCGCCGTCCACGTAGGTACCGTTGGTCGACGCCAGGTCCATGAGGACCCACACGCCTTCGCGGCGCTGCAGCTTGGCGTGGGAAGTCGAGACGGATTCGTCGGGGAGCACGAGATCGTTGTAATCGGCGCGGCCGATGTTCGCCACCGGGGTCTTCACGATCAGCCGCGTTCCCTTCAGTCCCCCGCTGCGCACCAGGAAGTTCGCGAGCGGCCCCGTGGACGCAGCCGCGCCGACGGCGTGGGGAGTGGGCGAGGTGGGGCGCGGCGTCGCGGGCATGCCGAACGATGTGTTCTGGAGACGGGCACCCGCGCCGGGGGGAGGCGGACTCGCCGCGGGGACCGCCGCCGGACCTGCCGCGGCCGCCGGCGCCCCGGCGGGGGCCGCGTCGGAGTAGAAGCGGAAGCTCTCCTCGCCGACCCGGATCACGTCGGCGCGAGCCAGCAGGCGCTGCCCCTCCACGCGCTCCTCGTTCACCCAGACGCCGTTGGTGCTCGAGTCGACCAGGAGATAGCCCTTGGGAGAAGGAACGATTTCCGCGTGGCGGCGCGAGACGTCCTTGCCGGACACCACCACGTCACAGCCAGCCTCACGCCCCAGGACGAGCGAGGCGGCCATGATCACGTACTCCCGCCCGTCGGTGAGCGACACCAGCCGCCCGCCGGTCGTGCCCACCGAGCGCGGCGCGCCACCGGGCCGGGGAGCTGCATCGGAAGGCACCATCATCGCCGGCACGAACTGGGTGCTGCCGCTGCGGCGCTCGTCCACAAACGTGAGCTCGTGCCCCGCGACCTGGAGCTTGTCGCCGTGCAGCAGTGGCGTCGGCTCGGCCCCGAGCCGCACGCCGTTGATCATCACGTCCGCTTCCGGCACGGCCTTCCGAATCACCACCTGACCATCGGGTTGCCCCTGCAGCACCGCGTGCTTGGCCAGCAGGCCCGGCCCGGTGAGCGCGATCGCGCACGACGGGTCGCTCCCCAAGGCCACCTCCCCCAACGGGATGGTGAACCGCTTGCCGCCAAGTTCGAGCATGGACATGAACGGATTCTCCAGGGGCGCTGGCCGAAGGTCGGAAAAGTACGCCCGGCGGCGTAACCGGGCAAGCCGACGTGGGTTACGAGACTTCCCCTTCGAGTTCGCGTCCCACCAATCCCCGACGCAACCAACGCCAGAACAACCACGAACCGAATGCCACGGTGGCGTAACTGTTGATGAACCGCCAGAGCACCGTGTAGCTGGGCAACAGCGTCCGCGGGACGTAGATGGACATCACCGCCACCGACAGCACCTCGGCCAGGCCGGATGCACCCGGCGTCGGGGCGAAATACAGGAGGAACGAGATGAACGTCTGCACGAGCAGGATGTCGAAGAAATGGGCCGGCAATCCGAGTGCCCGCATGGCGACGTAGCCGGCGAGCAGTTTGTTGGCGTGCGATGGGGCCGACAACACGATGGCCCACACCAGGGCGAGCAGCCCTCTGGGACTGCCGAACGCCACCATGCACTCGTGCGCCCGGTCGATGCCTTCACGCAACCGGTCGATCCGGGCCGCGACTTTCGCGCTGCGCGCTTCCAGCCGGGTCGCCACCCAATGGACGAAGTCCCGCAGCAGGCGGGGGAAGAACATCGCGTACGCCTTCACGATCCCGATCAGTACGAAGATCAGGAAGCTCGTCTTGAACAGGTCGTACAACGTGATGCCCAGCACCACGCCGTGCTGGGACAGCGAGCGACCCGCCCCGAGCAGGATCGCCAGGGGACCCGCCACGGCGAAAAAGATCACCGTGGCGACGAACGTCATGAACGTGGATGTCACCGCCTCCGGAAGACGAACGCCCGCGCGCCGCATCGTCCACATCATCATCGGGCCGGCACCGGTCTGGAACGGGGTGAGATAGGCGCCCCACGCACTCATTCCGCCGGAGATCACCATGTCGCGCCAGCGCACTCCGGGATGCACGTGCCGCGCGACGACCCACAGCCGCGTTCCGCCCCCCACCCAGTCCATCGACGCCAGTCCCATCCCGACGAGGAGCCACCACCAGCGCAGTCCCAGGAAGGCGTTGACGAATGCCTGAAAGTTGTTGCCGTAGAGGAGCAGCCCCGCGAGGCCGCCGATCGAGATGAGGGCGAAGACCTCGAGACCGCGGCGCAGGAGACGGGGGGTGAGGACCGGCATGCAGCCCACAAACCTAGGACGTTCCCGGCACGCCGCCAGCGGGTGCCGCTCCCTGCAGCGCCCCGTTCCCGGTTAACTTTGCAGGTTATGCCGTCACCTCCCGAGCGCGTGATTCTGCGCAACGCGCGACAGCACAATCTCAAGGGGATCACGGTCGAGCTGCCGCGGCGGGCGCTCACCGTCATCACCGGACCCTCGGGATCGGGCAAGAGCTCATTGGCGTTCGACACGCTCTACGCGGAGGGACAGCGGCGCTACATCGAATCCCTGTCCACCTACGCCAAGCAGTTCCTCGAGCGGATGCCCAAGCCGCTGGTGGATTCCCTCGAGGGCCTGTCGCCCGCGGTAGCGATCGAGCAGAAGAACCCCACCACGTCCAGCCGTTCCACGGTCGGGACCGCAACGGAGATCTACGATTTCCTGCGGCTGCTCTGGGCGCGTGTCGGCACGCCCTATTGCCGGCACTGCGGGGCGGTGGTGAAGGTGGACACGGTGGAGGAGGTGGTGGACGCGATCCTGGCGGGAGCCGGCGGGGAGCGTCCGGAGCCAGTGTTGATCAGCTTCCCCCTGCCGGAGAGCGCCCATCGCCCCGACGTCGACGCCGCCGCCCAGCTCGTCGCCGCGGGGTTCGTGCGCGCCCAGGTGGACGGCGCCGTGCTGCGGCTCGACGAGCCCGAAGCCGATCGGCGCGTGCGCGCGGGCCGCGAGGTGCTGGTCATTGTGGACCGGCTCTCGCCCACCGGCCCCAATCGCGGCCGCCTCGTGGATGCGGTGGGCACGGCGTTCGCCGAGGGAGAAGGCGTCGCGGTGGCACTGGCCGACGGAGCGCGGCGCCGCTTTTCATCTCACCCCACCTGCTCGACCTGCGGCCAGGCCGCGCCGACCCTCACGCCGGCCTTGTTCTCCTTCAACAATCCGCGGGGCGCCTGCCCGGGGTGCAACGGATTCGGCGCCGTGCTCGAGTACGACGAGTCGCTCATCGTCCCGGAGCCGGGGAAGTCCATCGCCCAGGGAGCGATCGACCCCTGGACGAAGCCCCGCTATGAAGGGCGGCGGCGGCTGCTGCGGGAGACCGCCCGGACCCGTGGCATCCCCGTCGACCTCCCCTGGCGGGAGCTCGAGCCGCGACAGCAGCAGTTCCTGCTCCACGGGGCCGCCGGCGGCGGACGCTACCTGGGCGTGTTTCCGTTTCTCGAGCGGCTCGAGTCCAAGCGCTACAAGCAGTACATCCGGGTCTTCCTGCGCCAATACCAGCTCGCCAAGACGTGCCCCGCGTGCGGCGGCACGCGTTTGAAACCCGAAGCGCTGGCCGTCCGGGTGGGCGGGCGGACCATTGCCCAGATCGCCGCCCTGACCGCCGCCGAGCTGCAGCAGTGGCTCGGGTCGCTCACCTGGACGCCGTTTCAGCAGGCGATCGCCCGGCACCTGCTCGAAGAGCTCACGGCGCGTGTGTCGTTCGTCGTGGACGTCGGCCTGGGCTATCTCACGGTGGATCGCCAGACGCGCACGCTGTCGGGCGGGGAGGCCCAGCGCATCGCCCTCTCCAACGCCCTGGGCTCGCGCCTGACCGAGACCCTGTATGTGCTCGACGAGCCGACGATCGGGTTGCACCCGAGCGATGTGCAGCGGCTGCTGACGCTGCTGCGCCGCCTGGCGACGGCCGGAAACACCGTCGTCGTCGTGGAGCACGACCCGGCCGCGATGGCCATGGCCGACTACATGGTGGAGCTGGGCCCCGGGAGCGGGACCGCGGGGGGCGAAGTCGTCTACCAGGGGCCGGCCGCCGGTGTACGGGCGGCCGGCACACTGACCGGCCAGTATCTCTCGGGCGAGAAACGGATCAGTGTGCCCTCGGCGCGCCGCCCGGCCCTGCGCTGGCTCTCGTTGCGGGGCGCCCGGCTGCACAATCTCGAAAACGTGGACGTCCGGATCCCCCTGCACACACTCGTGGCCGTCACCGGCGTGTCGGGCTCGGGCAAGTCCACCCTCGTCCACGACGTTCTGTACCGACAGCTCGAGCGCCGCCTGCGGGGCGGACACAGCGCCAAGGAGCACCTGGGCGAGCCGGTCGGCGAGGTCGCGGCCCTCGAGGGGTGGGAGGGAATCGGTGATGTCGTGCTGATCGACCAATCCCCCATCGGGCGCACACCCCGGTCCAACCCCGTCACGTACGTGAAAGCGTTCGACGAGCTGCGACAACTGTTCGCCGCCCTGCCCCGCGCACGCGAGCGGCGCTACACCGCGAGCACTTTTTCCTTCAACATCCGCGGTGGCCGCTGCGACGCCTGCGAAGGTGCCGGCGCGGTCCAGGTGGAAATGGTCTTCCTCGCCAACGTCTTCGTGCCATGCGAGGCGTGCGGCGGCCGCCGTTACAAGCGGGAGGTGCTCGAAGTCCGGCTGGACGGCCGGTCGATCCACGACGTCCTCGAGTGGACGGTGGACGAGGCGCTGCGCCGCTTTCACAAGCAGCCGCGCCTGGCGCGGGCTCTGTGGCAGCTGCAGCAGGTGGGACTCGGATACCTGCGACTCGGGCAGCCGGCCACGACGCTGTCGGGCGGCGAGGCCCAGCGGCTCAAGATCGCCCGCGAGCTGACCCTCTCCGGTACGCGACCCACCCGCGCGGGCCGGCGCAATCTCTACATCCTCGACGAGCCGACGACCGGCCTTCACCTGGACGACGTACGAACCCTGTGCCGGGTCCTCGACCGGCTGGTGGATGCGGGCCATACCGTCGTGGTCATCGAGCATCACCTCGACGTCGTTAAACGCGCCGACTGGATCGTGGACATGGGCCCCGGCGCCGGAGCCGAGGGCGGCCGGATCACGGCGGCCGGGACCCCCGAAGCGGTCGCACAGGTCGCCGGCAGCATAACCGGACGCTACTTGGCAGCAGTGCTGTGAGCCGCCGTCGCGCCGACGCGCAGCTCGTCCTGGCCTGTCTCGTGTGGGGCGTGAGCTTCGTGGTCGTAAAGCAGGGGCTCGCGCTCGCCTCGCCGCTCGCGTTCGCCACCGTGCGGTTCGCGCTCGCAGCGCTGCTGCTCGCGCCCTTTGCCCGGCTCCGCCGCCCGTTCACTCGGCCGGAGCTCGTGGGCGGCGCAGCGCTGTCCCTGCTGCTCGGCATCGGCTACCTGACGCAGACCCTCGGGTTGGTATGGACGACGCCGTCCCGCTCGGCCTTTCTCGTGGCCATCTCCTCGGTTCTGGCGCCCGCAATCGCCGCGCTCGCCCTGCGGGAGCGACCCACCGGCCGTCTGCTCGCCGCGCTCGGACTGGCGGCGGCCGGCGTCTTCTGGCTCACCGCGCCCGAACGCGGCGGCCTGAACCGCGGCGACGTCCTCACCCTGATCACGGCGGTGCTGTACGGCGGGCACATCGTCACGATCGGCGCTTTCTCCCGCCGCGGCGATGCGTTCCACCTCGTGTGGCTGCAGATCGCGGGCACCGCCGTGCTCGCCGCTCTGGGCACCGTGTTCTTCGAGCAGCCGCACATCGCCTGGACGCCCGCGTTCGGCGCGGTGCTCGTCTATACGGCCGCCGGCGCGACGGTGGCCACGCTGTTGCTCCAGATGCACGCCCAGCGGCACATGTCGGCGGCACGAGCCGCGGTGTTGTTCTGCAGCGAGAGCCTGTTCGCCGCGACCACCTCCTGGTTGGTCCTGGGAGAGCGCCTGTCGGCGGGCCAGTGGCTGGGCGGCGGGTTGATCCTGACGGGGTTGGTGCTGGCCGAACTAAAGGCGCCACCGGCTATCGGCTATCGGCCTTCGGCAGAGCGCGAGTCGGGTTGAAGTCGCGGCGCCTCATGGCGATATTACCGCCCCACACGCAGATAGCAGATAGCCGATAGCCTTCAGCTTCCAGTCCCGAGTAGCTCAGTTGGTAGAGCAGCCGGCTGTTAACCGGCGGGTCGGGGGTTCGAGTCCCTCCTCGGGAGCTGCCGGACCGCAGGGCGACGGTAGCGATTTTGCCCATGTCTTGCACATTTAGGCCGTGACACCTTCCGCCGAGCCCCCGCAGTCCTCTCAGGCAGCCTCTTCCGGCGGGACTCCCACGCACGCTCCGGTGCCGTTGGATGGGGGTCTCCTGCAGGCGCTGTTGCAGCACAGCTCCGACGTCACCGCGTTACTCGATGCGACCGGGACGATCCTCTACACTTCCCCGCCGGTGACGCGGCTGCTCGGCTACACTCCCGCCGAGCTGGTGGGCCGCAGTGCGTTCGAGCTGCTCCACCCCGACGACCTGGCGCGCGCCCAGGCCCTGTTCGCGGGACTCTTGGAGCAGACCGCCGATCCGGTGACGGCCGTCGTGCGCTTCCGGCACAAGGAGGGCGCGTGGCGTGACATCGAGGGGGTAGGGGTCAACCGGCTGCAGGACCCGGCGATCCGGGCGATCGTCATCAACTATCGGGACCTCACGGCGCGTCACGCTGCCGAAGCGGAAGCCCGGCGCACGGTGTCGCTGCTCCAGTCCACACTCGAGTCCACGACCGACGGGATTCTGGTCGTGGACGAAGCCGGTCGTATCGTGTCGTACAACCGGCGCTTCGTCGAGCTGTGGCGCATCCCCCAGACCGTGCTCGACTCGCGCGATGACGACCGCGCCCTGGCCCACGTGCTGGATCAGGTCGCGAACCCGGAGCAATTCCTGGCGAAAGTGCGCGAGCTGTACGCCCACGCCGAGGCCGCGAGCTTCGACATCCTCGAGTTCAAGGATGGGCGCATCTTCGAGCGCTTCTCCCTGCCGCAGCGGCTCGACGGCAAGCCGGTCGGGCGGGTCTGGAGCTTCCGCGACGTGACCGCCCGGTCGCGCGCCGAGCGCGCGTTGCGGGAAAGCGAAGAACGCTACCGGGCGTTCATCACCCACACGTCGGAAGGGGTCTTCCGGATCGAGCACCAGCCGCCGGTGCCGGTGGACCTCCCCGTGGACGAGCAGATCGAGGCGCACTACCGCACCGGCATTCTGGCCGAGTGCAATGCCGTGCTGGCGCAGATGTACGGATTCGACCGGCCGGAGCAGCTGGTCGGACGGCACCTGTACGAGTTCTTCGATCGCGCCGACCCGAAGAACCTCGAATCGATGCGACGGTTCGTGCTCGGGGGGAACCGCGATCTGGACACCGAATACCACGAGTTCGACCGTCTCGGGAAGCACCGGGTGTTCGTGAGCAACGCGGTTGGATTCGTGGAGGACGGGGCCCTGGTGCGGGTCTGGGGAACGCAGCGGGACGTCACGGAGCGCCGCCGCGCCGAGCAGGTGCAGTCGGCCACCTATCGGATCTCGGAGGCCGCGAACACCGCGCACACCCTGCCCGATCTGTACCGCGCGGTGCACGCGATCGTCGGCGAGCTGATGCCGGCCCGCAATCTCTACATCGCGCTCTACGACGAGCCGGGGCAGACGCTGTCGTTCCCGTACTTCCAGGATGAATTCGATCCCGGATTCCCGGCCAAAGCACTGGGCCGGGGATTGACCGAATACGTGCTGCGCACCGGCGCGCCGCTCCTCGCGACCCCGGACGTGTACAACCGCCTCGTCGAGCAAGGGGAGGTGGAGCTCATCGGCACCCCGTCCCTGGACTGGGTGGGCGTCCCCCTCAAGGCCGGCGGCCACACGATCGGCGTGATCGCGGTGCAGACCTATTCGGCGGGCGTGCGCTACGGCGAGCGCGAGCGGCAGATCCTGGAGTTCGTCTCGACGCAGATCGCACTGGTGATCGAGCGCAAGCACGCCGAACAGCAGCTGGCCGACAGCGAAGCCAAGTATCGGCTGCTGTTCGAAGCGAATCCCGAGCCGATGTGGGTGTACGAACACGACGACTACCGGATTCTCGCGGCGAACCAGGCTGCCATCGTGAGCTACGGCTACACGGAAGCCGAGCTGCTCGGCATGACGGTGTACGACCTCCATCCCAACGCCGATCACGCCGCGCTCGACGGCCTGCTGCGCCAGCCGCGCGAGCACGCGGCCACGCGGGGCGGTCTCCACCACCGGAAGAAGGACGGCACGATCATCGATGTCGAGATCCTGGCCGATTCCATCGATTTCGCCGGACGCCGCGCGCGCCTGATCCTGTCCCGCGACGTCACCGAGCGGCGTCGCCTCGAGCGGCAGCTGCAGGAAAACGAGCAGAAGTACCGCATGCTGTTCGAAGCGAACGCCGAAGCGATGTACGTCTACGACCTGGAGACGTACCGCTTTCTCGCCGTGAACCAGGCCGCGATCGCCCGCTACGGCTACACGCGCGAGGAGTTCCTCGCGCGAACGGCATTCGACTTGTGCCCGCCGGAGGAAGCGGCCAAGCTGCGGGCGTATCTGGGGGAACACCCTCGCATGTCGGAGACCACGAGCGGCTGGATCCACCAGCGCAAGGACGGCAGCCTGCTCGAGGCGGAAGTCGTCGCCCACACGATCGATTTCGGCGGGCGGCTGGCCAACCTCGTGCTCGCCCGTAACGTGACCGAACAACGCCGGCTCGAGGCCCAGCTGCGGCAGGCTCAGAAGATGGAGGCGGTCGGACGGCTCGCCGGCGGGATCGCGCACGACTTCAACAACCTCCTCACCGCCATCCTCGGCTCGGCTCAGCTCGCCCTGCGGGAGGTGGAGCCCTCACACCCGGTGCGCGAGGATCTCGAGGAGATCCGCCGCGCCGGTCTGCGGGCCGCCGAGCTCACCCGCCAGCTGCTGGCATACAGCCGCCGCCAGGTGGTGGCGCCCAAGATCATCAACGTCAACGAAGTGGTGCGGAACCTCGAATCGATGCTGCGGCGGCTGATTCGCGAGGATATCGACCTCGTGCTCGAGCTCGCGCCCAACCCGCTCGCGGTCAAGAGCGACCCCGGACAACTGGATCAGGTGGTGCTGAACCTGGTCGTCAACGCACGGGACGCCCTGCCCCGGCGGGGCCGCATCACCGTGCGCACGGCGCCCGTCAGCCTCGGCGCACTGCAGCCCGGCAACGACCCGCCCGCGGCGCCGGGAGCCTATGTGCACATCGCCGTTTCCGACACCGGCAGCGGGCTCACGCCCGAAGCCCGGGCGCATCTCTTCGAGCCCTTCTTTACGACGAAGGAGCTGGGCAAGGGAACGGGCCTCGGCCTGGCGACCGTGTACGGCATCGTGAAACAGAACAGCGGATACATCTACGTGGATTCGAGTCCCGGAGCGGGAACGGCGGTGCGTGTCTACCTCCCGCTGAGCACCGAGCCCCTCCCGGGAGCCGACGTCGCGCCGCCCGTGGCGGCGCCGGCCGGGGGATCGGAAACGGTCCTCCTGGTCGAGGACGAAGCCGCCGTGCGGCAATTCGCCCGCCGGGCGCTCGAATCGAGCGGCTACTGCGTGCTCTCGGCCGGGGACGGGGCGGAGGCTCTGGCACTCGCGGAGCAGCACCCCGGGCCGATCCACGTCCTGCTCACTGATGTGGTAATGCCGGGGATGGGAGGACCCGAGCTGGCCCGGCAGTTGTCCCTGCGACGCCCGAGCCTGCGGGTCCTGTTTTGCTCCGGGTACACCGACGACGCGACCGTCCGGGATGGCGTGCGAGAGGCGGGCACGGCGTTCCTGCAGAAGCCTTTTGCCCCTGAAGACCTGATTCACAAGGTTCGGGAGGTGCTGACGACCCCATGACACTTCGGTTATGTGAGTGCGTGCTCACTTAATACAGTAAAATCATGTCGGATAACCATTTATACTACCACAAGCCCCGATACATTGTCATAACAACAATCCAGCAAACGAGTTGCGTTTACTAGGACGGGGAATTGAGCGCCCCGCCACTAGATTGCGCCATGCCTCTTCGCCCTTTGTACGGTCACGACACGGTCCGCACGCGGCTGGGAGCCTCCATCCTGGGCGGCCGGCTGCCCCAGGCGCTGCTGTTTGAGGGGCCCCGGGGCGTCGGCAAGCAGCGGGTGGCCCTCTGGGTCGCCCAGACCCTGCTGTGCGAGCGTGGCGGGGCCGAGCCCTGCAACGAGTGCCAGCACTGCCGCATGGTGGCCTCCCTGACCCACCCGGACCTGCACTGGATCGTCCCGCTCGAGTTGGCCAAGAAGGGGGCTGACGCGGACAAGCAGATCGAGCTCGTTGAAACCGCCCTGGGCGAAGAGATGTCGGCCCGGCGGGAGCAGCCCTTGTACGGCCCGTTGCCGGGGATGGCCGTCCATACTGTTGCGGCCGTGCGACTGTTGCTACGACATGTGGCGCTGACGCCAGCTATGGCCACGCGCAAGGTCTTCATCGTCGGCGACGCGGAGCGTCTCATTCCCCAGCGCGCCAACCCTGAGGCGGGTAACGCGTTGCTAAAGGTGCTGGAAGAGCCCCCGGCGAACACCGTGGTGATACTGACGGCCGCCGAACCGGATGCCCTGCTTCCCACGATCCTATCTCGCGTGGTGCGGGTGAGGATCCAACGGGTACCGGATAGTGTCGTGACATCATTCATACACAACGAGCTGCAGGGCAAGGATCAGACGGCCTCAGGGGCCGAAGGATGCATCGGCAGACTTCTTGCCCGACCCCAGTCCAGCGGGATCGCCGAACGGGACGCGTCCGAGGCGTTCCAGACGACCCTGCGAGGGAACGCCGTCGATCGGTACTCCCTGGCCCTGCGACAGACGCCGTTCCAGGCACGCGGGGGGTTCACGGACATGCTGGACGGGTTGCTGGAGCGCCTGCGACGAGAGGCGCGACGGGGAGATACGCGACGACTCGCCGATGCGATCTCCCTGGTGCTGCAGGCGCGCGAGCAGGCACAAGGCAATGTGAACCCGCAGCTCCTGGCGGCGGTGCTGGCGGAGGACCTGGCGGAGACAGGCCCATGGCCGAGCTGACGCATCTCGACGACGCCGGCGGCGCGCACATGGTCGATGTCGGGGGCAAAGCCACCACGGCGCGCAGCGCCACGGCGGCAGGAGCGATCCGGATGTCGGCTGAGGCGTTCCGGCTCGTGGCCGACCGGGCGGTCGCCAAGGGCGACGTGCTCACCGTGAGCCAGATCGCGGGGACCCTGGCGGCAAAGCGGACGGCTGAGCTGATCCCGTTGTGTCACCCGCTGGCGCTCGATCATGTGGACGTGAGCGCCACCTTGGACGATACGCTGCCGGGGGTGCGAGTACGGGCGACGGTTCGCACCGTGGGTCGCACCGGAGTCGAAATGGAAGCGCTCACGGCCGTTTCAGTCGCCCTTCTGACGGTCTACGACATGGTGAAAAGCGCCGACCGCGAGATGGAGCTCTTGTCGGTGCACTTGCTGGAGAAGACGGGCGGCAGCCGCGGCGATTGGCGCCGCAGCTGAAAGAGCCCGCACCGCCGCAGGGTTGGGGGAATGGGAATGGGAGCGGCGGGACCCGAATTCAGGAGGAGTATGAGCGCATCGCGACGTTGGCGAGTACCAGGCGGCTTGATCGTGATCGGGGTGCTGGTGGTGTCCAGCATCGGCTGGGCGCGCCACGCGGCGGCCGACGATCAACCGTCGGCGACGGCGGGAGCGATACTGGGCGACGTGCAGACGCTGTCCCAGCAGCTGGAGTCCATGAAGGGCGAGCTGACGGTCGCCCGGCTGCAGCTCGATCGTGCCGAAGCGGTCATGGAATTCTCCGGCCGTTACGACATCCCGGCCGATCTGGCCGCGGCGGTCTACGACATCGCGCTGGCCGAAGGGATCGAGCCGGGCCTCGCGTTCCGCGTGGTGAGCGTCGAGTCCCGGTTCGACCTCCGGGCCCGCAGCTCCGCCGGCGCCGTGGGGCTCACCCAGATCCTCCCCAGCACCGCCCGGCTGTACGAGCCCGAGCTCACGAACGATCAGCTCTATGAGCGGGAGACCAATCTGCGCCTGGGCTTCCGGTACTTGCACGACCTGCTGACGCGCTACGGGGACAACCTGGAGCGGGCGCTGCTCGCCTACAATCGCGGACCCTCGAAGGTCCAGGACCTGCTGCGCGCCGGGGTGAATCCATCGAACGGATATGCCCAGTCGGTGATGCGCGGCTACCACCGCCAGCAACCGGGTGGCGGGGCCGCCGAGTAGGCGCCTTGGGGGGTAGGGAGTACGAAACGAAGCGGCCAGGGAGCAATCCCTGGCCGCTTCGCTTTTCCGGAGTGGTCTGGCGCCCTACTCCGTTTGATTCTTGCCCGCGGTCTGCTGGGGCGGGATCCGCACCAGCTGGCCCGGCTTGATGATCGACGTGACCGAGAGACCGTTGTAATCGAGCAGTGCCCGGAGCGTCACACCGTAGCGACGCGCGATCTGGCTCACCGTCTCACCGCTGCGAACGCGGTGGGAGGCCGCGATCGCGCTCCCGCCCACCGACGCGGTGCGACGCGGTGCAGGATCCGCCGGCGCGTTCCAGGCCGCCCGCGGCACGACACGCCCGCTCATCGGGATGACGAGACGCTGGCCGACCCGGAGCGAGCGCTTGAGCCACGGATTGGCGCCCTGAATCATGGAGACGGAAACCCGGTACTGCTTCGCGATTTCGGAGAGCGTCTGCCCCCGCGTCACGTAGTGGTCCACGAACGTGATGCGGTCGGTCACCGCCAGCGTGTCGTAACGCTCCGCCACCAGGGTTCCCCGGCCGCGCGGCACCCGCACCGTGACCTCACGGCCCGGCGGCGTCACGCCGCGCACGAACTGGGGATTGAGCTCCAGCAGCGCCGCTGTCGTGGTATCGGCCAGCCTTGCCAGGACATCCATCCCGGTCGCGTCGGGCACCCGGATCTCGTCGAATACCAGCGGCGCCAGGGGCGGGATGTCGGTGAACCCGTAGCGGGCCGGCTGCTTGGCGACCAGGGCCGCCGCGATCAGCTTCGGCACGTAATCCCGGGTCTCGCGGCGCAGGATGCGTGTGCTGGCGAGCTGGAAGAAGGTCTCATCGGTGAGGCTGTCCGCCTCGCCCGGCAACCGCCGCACGCCGCGCTGGATCCGGCCCTCGCCGGCGTTATAGGCGGCCGCGGCCAAGTACACACTCCCGAGCTTCTGCACCAGATCCGAGAGGTAGTTCGCGGCGGCATCGGTCGCCTTGAACGGATCGCGGCGCTCGTCCACCCACGGATCGACGGTGAGACCGTACAGCCGGCCCGTCCCCGAAACGAATTGCCACATCCCGACCGCCCGGGCGCGGCTCACGGCAGAATTGGACAAGCCGCTCTCGATCAGCGTGAGGTAAACGAGATCCTCGGGAAGCCCCTTGGCCCGCAACCGGTCGCGGATCATCCCCTCGTAGCGGGACAGCCGCGAAAGCCAGATGGCCATGCGATCGCGGGCATCCACCTGGAAGAATTCCAGGTACTCGAGCACCCGGCGGTTCGCCGCATAGCTCGTGACGTCGATGTCGTAGGTCGGGGCGCTCATTTCGTCGGCGGCCTTCGCCCCGACGATCTCGCGACCTTCCGGCCCGAACAGCCGGACCGCCTCGCGCTCCACATCCTCGCTGCGCACCGTCGCCGCGGGCGGGGCGCTGTCGGTCGCCGTCCGGCCCGAATCCGGCGCCGCCAGGACCGTCGTGGCCGGTGCCCGTGATGGACCCGCCGCCGGGAGCGGAGCCATCCGCGCCATCTGGTGTTGGCCGGCGCAGGCCGCGAGGCCCAGCAACAGGAACCAGGTCTTCGTCGGACGCTGAGTCATCGTGTCGTCACGTAGTTCCCCAGAACGCGATTGGTCGCGTTCAGGACCGCCAGGGCAGCTCCGCGCGGCGGATCGGTTTCCGTCAGGTACGAGCCGACCATGCGCCAGGCACTTCCCTCCGAGCGCACCGACAGGCTCACGATCACCACCGTCGCATCGAAGGCCCGGACCGACTTCACGCCCAGGAGCTCCAGCTCGACGCCGGGTGTCACGGCTTCCTGCAACGCCTGCACCGCCGCCTCGGCCGAGCACCGCAGCTCGCCCGCCTGGGACATCATGCCTTCGGCCACGCCCACGAACTCCCGTCCGTCGATCCACGACAATTGCACGCGCGCCCGGCACCGGCCGTCCGGAAGTCGATCAAATCCGAAGACCTGGAACCGCAGCCGCTCGGCAATCGCCGTTCTCCCGCTCATGCGATCCTCAATCGAAGTGAACCTCTATTTGGATGCGTCCTGTCGGGTCCGGAGGAGCCTCCACCACGTCCACCTCGAGCCGTGGCTTCCCCTGCTCGTCCCGCTCCGCCGATATCACCAGAATCAGGCCACCGGCCAGCTCGACCTTCAGTTGGCGCAGATCCGAGCGGACCGTCACAGCGCCAACCACCGCTCCACGCAGCCGCTCCACCGCCGCCACTACGCGGCGCAAGTCCTGAAGCTCCAGTGGGTTCACGTACGGCGCTCGACCAACAGTCCGGCCAGCATTCTGTCCGGTATCGGTTCCGCCTGCAGGAACAGTGCCGATACGGACGATGCCCGCAGGGGATAGTCCGACCAGAGCGCAGGTTCCTGCATCCTGCCCGAATTCACGCGGAACGACAGCCTGAGAAGCCAGCTAGATGAACCCGCTGGGCGCTCGACCAGCGCATCCGCGTTCCAAACCTTGTCGCCATAAGCGATTACGCGCCAGGCCATCATGACCCTCAGGGGCCGCCCAATATGGGCCTAACTGCAAGTCAGGTCAAGACTTCAGTCGCCCGAAGTTGCCAGAGCGCGAAAGCGGAGGGCTAGGTCTTTGGTGACGGGGCCGGCGGTGCCGGTTCCGATCGTCCGGCCATCCAGGCGGCTCACTCCAATGACTTCCGCCGCGGTACCGGTGAGAAAGACCTCGTCAGCGGTATAGAGGTCATAGCGGTTCAGGGGGACTTCTTCGACGCCATATCCGGCGTCGTGAGCGAGCTCGATCACGGCGTCCCGGGTCACGCCCCGCAGAATCCCGCTCCAGGGAGGGGGCGTGCGCAAGGTGTGATTCGCCACGGCGAACAGGTTCATGCCGCTCGCTTCCGTGACGTATCCAGAGGCGTCCAGCATCACCACCTCGTCAACGCTCGCGGCGATGCCTTCGACCTTGGCGAGGATGTGCGCCAGGTAGTTCAGTGACTTGACGCGCGGCGAGAGGTTCTCCCGGTGGCTGCTCGGGGTGGCGGCGGTCAGGCAGGTCAGGCCCCGCTCGTAGCGATCCTGGGGCCACAGCCGGATGGTGTCGACGATGCAGATGACGGTGGGCGTGGAGCACTTGCGCGGATCGAGCCCGAGATCCCCCACCCCGCGGGTGACGACCAGCCGGAGGTAGGCATCGCGCATGCCGCTCTTGGCGAACGCCTCGGATACGATCGTCGTCATCCGCAGCCGTGGAACCGGGATGTCGAGGCAGATGCCCTTGGCCGATGCGTACAAGCGGTCGAGGTGCGCCTCGAGGCGGAAGATCCGGCCGGCGTAGGCGCGGATCCCTTCGAACACCCCGTCCCCATACAACAGGCCGTGGTCGAAGACGCTGACCACGGCCGTGTCGCGATCGTAGTACTTCCCGTCTATCCAGATGGTCGTCATGCCGGGGGAGTAATCTCGCTCCCCCGGCAGACGGTGACAACCCTGCTTCAGTGACCTCCGGACCCGTCGCCGCCGTGACCGCCGTCGTGATCGTCCCCGCTGTCGTCGTCGTCGTGGCCGTCGTGGTCCCGGTCCTCGAACGCGTTGATCGAGCGTTGGATGTTCTCACGCACCAGCGCTTCGTTGGCGCCGCCCGCGTTCGCGCTGCCCGGATCCACCAGGCCGGCCCCACCGGCGCCGGCGAACCAGCCCGAGATGTCGAAGCGCAGGGTGACGCTCGCCACCGAATCGGCACCGACGGTCAGCGGCGGGTCAATTTTCACCTCTTGCTCGGCTTCCAGTCCCGACGTGAAGGTGAAGTCGGTGCGCGTGCCGTGGTGACTGAACGTGCCGGTCACCCGGATCGACACAGCGGCGAAATCGGGGTTGGCGGCAAGAAACGCGGAGTCGCGCGGCAGCCTGGGCGCGTGGATCTTGAACTCGAGCTTGTCATACTGGCCCGCGGGCGCGGTGACGTTGACCAGGGCCGCGATGGCCGCGTCGCCGAGCGGCAGCGAGACCAGGACCGGCCCGGCTTTGATCTCCTCGCACCCTGCGCGATCCCGCTCGGCCGTCGAGTCGTCGTCCGCGGTGGAGTCGTGATGCTCCCCGTCGTGCTCCATGTCGGAGCTGTCGGATTCGCACGCGGCGACCTCGACCGGCTTGAGCTCGATCCGGCGCACCACGATGTCGACGCTGCGAATGAATACGGTGTCGGAGTCGGCGGTGATCACGGTGGAATCGCCTGCCGCGAGCACGCTGGCGCCGGCGCTCGCCGTCGGACGCTGGGCCGAAACGGCCAACGCGACGCGGCCACGCCCGGCCCCGGGTCCCGACCCGTCGGCCATGCATGCCGCGATTCCGAGCGCCATCACCGGAATGATTGCCTTCATCGGTTCCCCCTGGTAATCGAGTAACAGCTACTGCTTGGTCTTCTCGAGCGACCCCAGGGGCACGCGGCGTGCCCCGGTTGTCGCGCCGCGGCGAACATCACAACGCTATGCCATTCAACGCGTTGCCCCGTGACCAGGGAGTCCGGTCACGGGGCGTTTTGTGCTGAAATGGGTCAGGTGGCGCGTCGCGAGACAGCTAAGGGCCGAATCAGCTGCCCTCGTGGTGGTCGTCGTGCCCGTCGTGGTTGTCGTCTTCGAAGGCGTCGACGGACTGTTCGATGTTGTTCTTCACGAGGCCCTCGTTGGGCCCGCCGTTGTTGGCCGACGCGGGGTCGACCAGGGCGCCGCCGTTCACGAACCAGGTGGACACGTCCATCCGAATCGTGAGGTTGGCACCGGCACCGGCAGTCACGTCGAGCGGCGGGGAGAACGACATCTCCTCGGACGCATCGAGGTCCGACGCATAGACGAAGTCGCTGCGCGTGCCGCCTTTGCTGTAGGTCCCCGTCACGCGGATCGAGATCGCCTTGAAGTTCGGGTTGGCGGCGATGAACGCCGCTTCCCGGCTCGAGGTCGTATCGGTCTTATGGATCTCGAACTCCAGCTTGTCGTATTGCCCCGCGGGCGCGTCCACCGTGACCGCGGCCGCGGTATTGGCGGCGCCGAGCGGGAAGCTCGCCAGCACCGGCCCCGCCTCGAACTCCTCGCAATCCCCGTTGCCGGAGACGCTGTCGCACGAGGCCGTTTCGAGCCGCTTCAGCTCGATCTTGCGCAACACGACCTCGACGCTGCGCAGGATCACGGTGTCGTTGCCGAGCGCGATCACCGTGCTGTCGCCCGCGGCGACCACCGCCGGCGAGGTCAGGCCGCCGGTCACGGAGGGCGCCGGCACCGCGCCGGGCGCCTGCCGAGCGGAAAGCGAGAGCGTCACGTTGCCACCAGCGCCGCTATTGGAGCACGCTACGGCACCCATCAGGGCGATCGCCGCCGCGATGCGACGGGTCAGCGCCAACTGTCTGTCGTTCATCTTCACCTCCAGGTAGAGGAACAGCGTCGAGCGAACGCCCTGGCAGGTTCGCACGGCATGTGCCTCGGCTCCGACTTGCGATCCGCATACCCGACAAGCGGTTACCTGGCGTGCGCGAGATCACACGGACTGGAGTTGTATCGAAACGAGCCAACGATGGGACGTGACGGGGCAGGTCGGCGTTGTGCTACGGCTGATCGTCCTCCAGACCGTCGCCGTTCGAGTCGCGGAAGACTTTCAACGAAGTGCGGATATTGTCCCGGACGAGGCCTTCGTGAGGTCCCGCGAGACCGGCGGTGGCCGGGTCGATGAGCGACTTGTGGTCGGCGCTGCGGAACCAGGAGGCGACATCGACTCTGAGAGTTACGTGCACCGAGTCGCGTGCGGCGACGGTGAGCACGGGCTCGAGGGTGATCTCCTCCTGCTCGTTGAAGCCGGAAATGAACCTGAAGTCCCTGCGCTTCCCTCCCCGGCTCAAGGTGCCATCCACGCGGATGGACCCACCGACGAGGTCGGGATTGTCGCGCAGCAACAGCACATCGACGCTAGAGTCGGGCCGGTGGATCACGGCCTGGAAGAGGTTGTACTCGGTCGCCGGGGCGGGCTTGGCCGATCGACGGATGGCCCCGCGGCCGAGCGGTAGGTCGAGCAGCACCGGGGCGTCGTCGAACTCGACGCACGGCGGATTGTCCTCCCCTTCTTCTTCTTCGCATTCGTTCGAGACGGCCGGGGCGATCGCCAGCTCTGCCAGCATGATGCGAACCCGATGCAGGAACAGGGTGTCCCGACCCTCGATCAGCATCGTGTCGGTGGTGACCAGCGGACCCGCCGAGTCGCCGGCCGTCGGATGGCGCGCGGAGAGCTGAAACACGATGGCGCCGGTGGGGGCCTTCTCGCGGCACCCCGTGGCAACGGCCGCCACGGCAAGGACTAGGCAGAACGATGTGGAGCTCACAGATTCCCCTCGTGGTCACCGCATGACATTCACGCAATATATTGTTCCCTTCGCCTTGCGGCGGCCCTGGCTCATCACCAGGGACCTGTTTCACAATAGAGCACGACCGGATGTGGAGGCCCTGCAGGGGGTCGCCGATCCGGAGTCGTTCGTGTGGAGAATCCTCCCCCACGCCGCGCGGACCTTCGCGGCCTGCATCACGCTGCTGCCGGCGGAGTCGGCCCGGGCAGCGGCGGTGGCCTATCTGTACTGCCGCATCCTCGACACCTATGAAGACCTGATCCCGCCGCCCGCGGAGCGGGAGGAGGCGCTGGCGGATTTCGGACGCCGCTTCCGCGTGTCCGATGGCGGCCCGCTGAAACCGGCGGTTCGCGTCGATGCGTCACGCGCGCGCGACCCGAGAGACCGGACGCACGTGGTGCTGGTGAACCGGTGCCACCTCGTGGACGAGGTCTTCCGCACGCTTTCGCCCCACACCCGAGGGGACATCGCAGAGCTGGTCGAGTCGATGGCAGCGGGGATGATCTGGTCGTCCCGGACCTTCGGGGATCAGGGGGGCGCGCTGCGGGATGCGGAGCAGCTGAGCCGCTACTGCCGCAATGTCATCGGACTCCCGTTCTTTTTCGCGGTCCGCCTGCTGCACCAGCAACGCACGGGGGAGTCCGCGGTGACGGACGCACTGCGCGAGGACTGCCTGCTGGCCGGCGAGATGGTGCAGCTCGCCAACATTACCCGGGACATCGAGAAGGACCTGGGCCGCGGCGTCGCCTATCACCCTGCTCTCCGGGCGGACGTCGGCCGCTCGGACCACGACGACCCCGGACTCCGCGAGCGGATCCGGCAGGTACGGGAGGAGTTGCTGGTGCGCGCGCTGGGCATGGCCCCGGCCTACGAGCGGATGATGGGCGCGATGCCGTTTCGGACAATCAGCCTGACGCGAGCCTCAGGCGTGTTGATGCTGCAGTTCACGGACCGCTACTACCGATCGTGCGCCCGCAAGGTCGGCCGGGCGGCCTGGCCCGGACCCCGGTCCGCGCTCGCGCTCATGCTGCTGACCGCCGGTCACGTCGTCTCGGCGCGGTGGTCCGGCCGAACAGTGCGGCGCATCACCGAGCGGTTTCTGCGGTTTGCCGGACAGCTCGAAGGGGACCTTCACGATTAGAAACTGACGCGTGCCGCGTGCCTCGTGCACCTGACTGCGGCGGAGCGGGGACAACGACGGAGGGGTCCAGTGACCGGGCCGGGGATCGAACCCGGGGCCTGCGGATTAAAAGTCCGCTGCTCTACCAACTGAGCTACCCGGTCGCAGTGCGACGAAACTTCACATTACCCCAGGACTTAGACAAGCGCAGCCGTCCACAACACCCTGCATCAAGCAGATCGATGTGGGCAAAATCGCGGGCACTTTTCAAGCCTGTTTGAGGCCAGCGCGGGCAGCCGCGACCCGAGCGGCAGCCTCGAGGTCGGTGATGCCGGACAAGTGTGCTGCGACGGCGGCTCCGTCTTGCCCGATCGCCGAGTCGCTCGCGAGGTCCCGCACGGTGAGGCGCAGCAGATACCGACCAAGCTCGAACTGGCGCTTCCGCCCCGGGCGATGGTCGCCAAGGTGATAACGGGCTGCAAAGGCTCTGTCCGGAGGAATAAGGCGGCGTCCCGTCATCCCCTGCCGGACAGGCGGCGGGCATCGAGGCGCCCGATCGCAACCAGAATCCCGAAGATGATGGCCTCCGGGCGCGGTGGGCAGCCGGGGATGTAGACGTCCACAGGGAGCACCCGATCGACGCCCCCGGCGCTGGCATATCCCTCTCCGACGATGCCTCCGGAGGCGGCGCAGGCTCCCACGGCGATCACGACGCGCGGGTCGGGGATCGCCTCGACCGTGCGGCGGACGGCGGTCTCCAGGTTGCGCGTCACCGGCCCGGTGACCACGACCCCGTCCGCGTGGCGTGGGGACGCGACGAAGTCGATGCCGAGGCG
>JBGPHP010000023.1:0-21908 GCA_041484445.1 Gemmatimonadota bacterium | reverse complement strand
GTGCTGCGGTGGGAGTACCGGCCGGGCTCGACGCTCTTTCTCGTCTGGACCCGCAGCAGCGAGTCGGATCTCGCCCGCGGCACGATCGATTTCGGCCCCGACACGCGCGCGCTGTTCCGGGGGCCGGCCGAGAACATCTTCCTCTTGAAGATGAACTTCTGGCTGGGGTTCTAGTCTTTCCGGACCGAGCGGCCGACCAGGATCGTGACGTTGTCGCTGCCGCCGGCGTCGAGGGCGTCCTGCAGCAGCGCCTCGCATACCTGCCGCGCGGAGCTCATGGACAAGAGCCGTTCCCGGATGCGGTCGTCGGGGACGTGCTTGGTGAGGCCGTCGCTGCACAAGAGGCCCACGTCGCCCCAGCGCTGATCGAGCCGGGTAACGACCGGCGCCGCCGCGGGGCCCCCGATCGCGCTCGCGAGCACGTGCGCCCAGCGCGTGTTCAGCACATCGGTCCGCGTGAGGATGCCCTGGTCGAGGAGATCCTGCGCCATCGTCTGATCGCGTGAGATCTGCGTGAGCTCGTCGCCCCGCAGCAGGTAGCAGCGGGAATCGCCGACCTGCAGCAGGTACGCCCGCGGCCAGACGCCGAGCCAGAGGGTGAGCGTCGTCGCCATGCCCGCTCGCTCGGGGTCGTCCTGTGACTGCCGCGAGATGTCCATGTGACAGAGCAGCGCCGCCTCCTCCAGCGCCTGCGGGAAGCTGTGCTCGTCGGTCGGGTCGGCGGCGTAGTAGCACTTCAGGCTCTGCGTCACGTACCGGGTGATCGCCTCGGCGGCGAGGCGGCTCGCTTCCTCTCCCCGCAGCCCGCCGCCCACGCCGTCGGCGACCATCGCCAGAAACGCGAGCCGTTCGGCGGCCGCGAGCTGAGAGGGATCGGGCAGGCTCGTCAGGTGGACTTCCATCTTCTTGTGCAGCGCCGCGATCAGGAAGTGGTCTTGGTTGTCCTTGCGGACCTTGCCGCCATGCGTCAGTCCGAAGGCGTCGATCTCGTCATCGCGCGGCTTGCGCGCGGTGGCCGGATCACTCGCGGTGTGCTGGGGCGCGGTCATGCAGGACCTCCGGCATCGGGCGGAAGCATGGACGGCGGCATCGGGACGGCGACCGCCTCTCCCCGGGCGGTGACCACGCCGTTCGCCGACACGGTGGATTCGATCACCACCTTGCGGGGAGTCCGCTCGCGGACGCGGGCGCGGATTTCGAGCTCCGGGCCGAGCGGCGTCGGCTTCAGGTAGTCCACCCGGAGCGCGGCGGTCACGAAGCGGGGAGAGGGGCTGCGGCCCACGTCCTGGCCCTCAGCCCGCAGGGTCGCGGCGGCCGCCGTTCCCATGGCGTGGCAATCGATGAGCGAGGCGATCAATCCGCCGTACACGAAGCCCGGCAGCGCGGTGTGGTGGGGCAATGGGGTGAAGCGCGCGACGGTTTCGTCTCCGTCCCAGCGGGACTTGAGCTGCAGCCCGTGATCGTTCAGGCGGCCGCAGCCGTAGCAGTGGGCGAAGTCCTCGGGATAGAAGTCCTGGACCGCCGGAGCCGCGGGGGCCGGGGGGGCGGGGGGGGCGGGCATGTCAGCGGCCTCCCACCAGCTCCGTCTTGTCGGGCAGGTTGGGGACGACGCACAGGAATTCGAACGGCTCGCCCGCTTGCGCCTCGTACCAGTGCGGCGTGCCGGCCGGGATGTAGACCACGTCGCCGGCGCGCACGTCGTGCACGCGGTCGCCGATGCCGACGCGCGCCCGGCCGCGCAGCACGTACTGCTCGTGCTCGACGGTGTTGGTGTGGGCGGGCATGCCGCCGCCCGGCTGCATGATGAAGCGGCGCAATGCGAAATGCGGCCCCTCGTCCGGGCCGATCAGCATCTGCCGCGTCGTGTCCTTGCCGGCCGTCACCGGCTGGGCCGAGACCTGGTCGGCGTGCTTCACCGAAGGCTGTGTGGTCATGGGCGCGGATCCTTTACGTCGTGGTCGATGACGTCCTGAAGGACGTTACTTACCCCAGCACCTCCAGCGCCACCTCCACCTTCCCGAACGGCGCGCTCACCTGCACGCCCTGCACTATGCCGCGCACTCGCGCCAGCATCTCGCGGGCAATTGCCACGCCTTCGGCGAGCGCCGCGTCCTTTCCTTTATCCTGCGCCACGCGCATCCGGGCCAGCACTTCCTCGGGGACCGACACCCCCGGCACCTCGTTGGCCAGAAACTCGGCGTTGCGCAGGCTGAGGAGCGGCCAGATCCCCGCGACGATCGGAATCCGGTAGGACTCGACGCGCGCGAGGAACGCCTCGAGCTGGCGCGGATCGAACACCGGCTGCGTCACGGCGAACTCGGCGCCGGCGTCCACTTTCCAGTGGAAGCGCGACAGCTCGCGGTCGGGGTCCACAGCGGCCGGGTTCACACCGACGCCGATGACCCAGCGCGTCGGACCGCCGATCGGGTTGTTGCCTGGGTCGAGCCCGTGGTTCAACCGGTACACGAGATTCGTGAGCCCGATCGAATCGATGTCGAAGACGGCCGTGGAGTCGGGGTAGGGGCCCATCTTGGGCGGGTCGCCCGTGATGATGAGAATGTTGCGCAGCCCCGCCGCCGCGGCGCCGAGGATGTCGGACAGCATGCCGAGCAGGTTACGGTCGCGGCAACAGTAGTGGATCACGGTCTCGATGCCGACCTCGCGCTCGATCAGCATTGCCGACGGCAACACCCCCATGCGGCTCTGCGCCCGGGGACCGTCGGGGACGTTCACCGCGTCGACGCCCGCTTCCTTCAGAGTGCGGCATTGCACCAGCATCGGGCTCGGGTCCACCCCCTTGGGCGGGACGATCTCGACGCTCGTCACGAATTCCCCCCGGGCGAGCTTCCGGCCCCAGCGCGAGCGCTCGTCCAGCGGCAGCGGAGTCACGCCCGCGGGAGCGGTGACATCGTGCTTGGACACGACGGCGCTCGAGCGGCGCGGCGCCACGCTCGCCAGGTAGTCCCGCATCTTGCGGATGTGCTCGGGGGTCGTGCCGCAGCACCCGCCCACGAACCGCGCCCCGGCTTCCACCAGCCGTCTCGCATAGCTCGCCATGTATTCGGGGCTCGCGAGATAGATCTTGCGGTCGCCCACGTCGCGGGGGAGACCGGCGTTGGGCTGCGCCGAGAGCGGGCGGTCGGTGACTTTCGCCATGCGCTCGACCGCTTCGAGCACGCCGGCCGGTCCCACGGAGCAGTTGACGCCGATGACGTCCGCGCCCCACGCGGCGAGCTGGCGGGTGAAGTCTTCGGGCGCCGTCCCATACGTCGTGAGCCCGTCGGTGCCCACCGTCATCTGGGCGACGACGGGCAGGTCGCACGCCTCGCGCACAGCCCGGAGCGCGGCGTGGAGCTCTTCCACGTCGCTGAACGTCTCCAGCACGAAGCCATCCACCCCGCCCGCCAACAGTCCGTCCACCTGGCTGCGGAACAGGTCGCGTCCCTCGTCGCGGGAAGTGGGGCCGAACGGCTCGAGTCGCAGCCCGAGCGGGCCGATGGCTCCGACCACGCTGGCGCGGTCGCCGGCCGCCGTCCGGGCGAGCTCGGCCGCGGCGCGGTTGATCGGCGCGGTCTGATCGGCCAACCCGTGGGCGCCGAGCTTCACGGGGTTCGCGCCGAAGGTGTTGGTCTCGATGATCTCCGCGCCGGCGCGCACGTACTCCTCATGCACCTCGCGCACCAGCTGCGGCTGCTTCACGCACAGCTCGTCGTAGCAGACGTTGAGGTAGAAGCCCTTGGCGTAGAGCATCGTGCCCATCGCGCCGTCGAACAGGTGGACGCGGTGGTCGTCGATGAGGGATCGGAGGGTCGGTGGCATGGAGCCATGAATCTACTCGGGCGGTTATGTTTTATCCCATGCCCGATATTGCCTCGTTCCATCCGCAGATCGTTCACTTCGCCATCGTCCTGCTGCTGGCGGGCGTGGTGATGCGCTGGATCTCCCTCACCGGTAAGGTTTCCTTCGCGGGACCCGCCGCGACGACGGCGCTCCTGTGCGGCGCGATCGCAGCCGTGCTGGCCGCCACGTCGGGCACGCAGGCGCATGGCCCGGTCGAGCGGATCCCCGGCGTCGCGGCCGCGGTACAGGCGCACGAAGAGTGGGGGGAGCGCACCCGCAACGTGTTCCTCGCGGTGGCCGGGCTCGAGGTGCTGGCGCTGGTGCTCGCCCGCGTCCGCCCCGGCCTGCGCCGGTGGGCGGAAGTCGCGTCGGCGCTCGTCGGCCTGGTGGGCAGCTACGCGGTGTACGAGACGGGCGCCAAGGGTGGCCAACTGGTCTACTCCTACGCGGGCGGACCCGGACTCCGCAGCGGCGACACGACCGACATCGCCCGCCTGCTCGCGGCCGGCCTCTACGAGCAGGCGATGGTCGATCGCGCCCGGCACGAATCGGCCGGCGCGGCGTCGCTGATCGAAGAGCTCGCGCGCCGCTCGCCCGGCGATACGGCGGTCGCCCTGGTGCGCGTCGAATCGATCCTGCGGGATCGGGGCGACGCGAAGGGGACCCTCGCCGCCCTGGAGGCGTTACACCTCCCGACCGACAATCCGCGGCTCGCCGTGCGAGCGGGGATGCTGGCGGCCGACGCGTACGCGGCGGCGGGCCAGCCCGATTCGGCGCGCGCCATCCTGCGCGGCCTCGTGGCGCGGTTCCCGATGTTCCAGCGACTCAAGGAACGTCTCGCTCAGCTCGGCGGGTAGCGGCATGACCGATCTGGCCGCAGCCCGCGTCCAGATGGGGATGTCGCTCGCGTTCCACATCATCTTCGCGGTGGTGGGGATCGCGATGCCGGTGCTGATGGTCACGGCCGAGCGCCGCTGGCGCCGCTCGGGCGATCCGATCCATCTCGATCTCGCCAAGCGCTGGGCGCGGGGCACCGCGATCCTCTTCGCGGTGGGCGCCGTGTCCGGCACGGTGCTGTCGTTCGAGCTCGGACTGCTGTGGCCGGGGTTCATGCGCGTCGCGGGTCCCATCATCGGCATGCCGTTCTCACTCGAGGGCTTCGCGTTCTTCACCGAGGCCATCTTCCTGGGCATCTACCTCTACGGCTGGGAGCGCGTGAGCCCGCGCGCTCACCAGTCCGCCGGAGTGCTGGTGGCGGTGAGCGGGGCGCTGTCGGGGGTGTTCGTCGTCATCGCCAATGCGTGGATGAACGCCCCGGCGGGATTCGACCTGGTCGACGGGCAGATCACCAACGTGCGCCCGCTCGCGGCCATGGCCAACGCGGCGGCGCTGCCCCAGGTCCTCCACATGACCTTGGCGGCCTACGCCGCGACGGGGTTCGCCGTGGCCGGGGTCCACGCCTGGCTCATCCTGCGCGGCCGTCGCTCGCCGTTTCACCGGCACGCGCTCGCCATCGCGCTGCTCGTCGGGGCACCCGCGGCGGTGCTCCAGCCGCTCTCGGGCGACTACGCCGCGGGTCACCTGGCCCGCCATCAGCCGGTGAAGCTCGCCGCGATGGAAGCGCTGTTCGAGACGCGATCGGGCGCTCCGATAACGCTGGGTGGCTGGCCCGACGCGGCCGAGCGGCGCACTCACTTCGGCCTCGAACTCCCCTACGGACTGTCGCTGCTCGCCTTTCGCAACCCCAGGGCGACGGTGCGCGGACTCGATTCCGTGCCCCCCGAGCTGTGGCCGGCGTTGCCCGCGGTGCACCTGTCCTTCGACCTGATGGTGGCGTGCGGGACGTACATGGCGCTCGTGGCGCTGTGGGCCGCCTGGCTCGCGCGGAAGAAGGCCGACCTGTCCGCGCGACGCGGCTTCCTCTGGGCTACGGTCCTGGCGGCGCCGCTCGGATTCGTGGCGATCGAAGCCGGGTGGATGGTGACGGAGCTGGGGCGCCAGCCGTGGGTGATCTACGGCGTGCTCCGCACCGCCGATGCGGTGACGCCGATGCCCGGGCAGATGTGGCGCACCGGCGTCTTCGCGCTGATCTACGTGTTCCTGGCCGTGGTCGTGACCGTGCTGTTGTCGCGCCAGATCGTGCGCAGCCCGATGCACACGGGAGAATATCGCGGCGTCCCGGGAGCAGGGCGATGACGGCGGCGGACGCACTCGCCGGGATCCTCGTGCTCGCGCTCAACGCGTACGTGCTCTCGGGCGGGGCGGACTTCGGCGGGGGCGTCTGGGATCTCGTCGCCTCCGGCCGGCGGAAGGCGGCGCAGCGCGGTCTCGTCGCCGCCGCGATCGGCCCGGTGTGGGAGGCCAACCACGTCTGGCTGATCCTCGCGGTGGTGCTGCTCTTCACCTGCTTTCCCGCGGCGTTCGCGCGGGTCGCCGTGACGTTGAACCTCCCGCTCACCGGTGTGCTCGTCGGGATCGTGCTGCGCGGGTCGGCGTTCGCGTTTCGCGGCTACGGCGGCGATCGCGACGTGGTGCAGCGGCGCTGGGGGCGCGTGTTCGCGGTGGCGAGTCTCGTCACGCCGGTTCTTCTGGGAGTCGCCGTCGGCGCCGTGGCCTCGGGGGCAGTCGGGGACGTGGGACGCGGGACGGGGGACGGGTTCGTGGCGAGCTACGTCGCACCGTGGCTGGCACCGTTCCCGCTCGCGGTCGGGCTGTTTACCCTGTGCTGCTTCGCGTTTCTGGCGGCCGTGTACTTGACGCTCGAAGCGCCCGAGGGCGAGCTGCGCGAGGACTTCCGGGGACGGGCGCTGACTGCCGGGGTGGCGGTGGGCGTGGCAGCGGGGCTGGCGCTGCTCGTCGCCCGGCCGGGCGCGCCGCTGATGCGCCACGGCCTGGTGGGCTCCGCGTGGGCGCTGCCGTTTCAGGTGGCGACCGGCCTCGCCGCCGTAGCGGCGCTCGCCGCCCTGTGGACGCGGCGTTACCGGCTGGCGCGCGCCGCCGCGGCGCTCCAGGTCTCGCTCATTCTCTGGGGGTGGGTGGCGAGCCAGTATCCCTACCTGATCCCGCCCGATCTGACAATCGCGGATGTGGCCGCGCCGCCCGCGACCCTGCACCTCGTGCTGCCCGCGCTGGTCCTCGGCGCGGCCGTGCTCGTGCCGTCGCTGGTCTACCTTTTCCGGGTATTCAAGGCCGACGATCTGACATCAGACGACAGACATCAGTAGCCCAGGCGCCTGACGACCCACCAGGCGGCGACGCCGCCCGCGACGAACCCGAGAACCATCCCGAACGCGCCGAACAGCTGGTTGCCGAGCACACCGACGAGCGTCCCTACGACGAAGCTGACCAGCGTCTTGAGTAGTCTCATGGCTCCTCGAGGAGGACCCGGCCCGCGGCTTCCGCGGTCACGCCGAGGATGGCGACTGTCTTGCGCCGGGCGGTCGCGCCCCGGACGATCGTCACCGCGCTCTGCGGCACACCGAGGCGCTCGGCGAGGAAGCGGACCAGCTCCGCATTGGCGGCGCCGTCGACGGGCGGCGCCGCGAGCCGGATCCGGACCGCGTCCCCATGCCGGCCGGCGACCTGCGTGACCTTCGCCCGCGGCACCACATGCACGACGATCTGGGCAGTCTGTCTCATGCCGACGACTGATAGCCGATGGCCGATAGCGCTCTTATAGCACCACCAAAAACACAAACTGCTTCAACGCCCACAAGACCAGCAGCGCCACGAGCGGGCTGAAGTCGATGGGTCCGAACGCCGGCAGCAGCCGCCGGATCGGCTCGACGATCCAGTCGGTGAGCCAGTGCACTGGCCGCAGCCAGGGTGAATACCGGAATCGTCCCAGCCACGACGCCACGACCCGCACCACGATGGCATAGAACAGGATGTCGTACACGACGCCGATTGCCAGCACGAGCATGTCGTGTCCGCCGGCGTGCGCGGCTCCGCTGACCCTCGACATCGAGTTCACAACCCACTGCGCGAGCGACACGACGAGGACGCCGAGGATGGCGACGCCGATGATGAGCCACCACCCCGCCTGTACCGGGTTGCCGCCGGACCGCACCACGCGTCGCTCGACCGGCCGCATCAGGGGATCCGTGGCGTTGCGCAGGGCTCGCCCGGCCAGTCCGAACGGGGACACGCGACGGGTGCGCACCAGCCAGCTCCCCAGCACCACCAGCACGGCCAGGAGAAACGCCGCAAAGACGGCGTAGCGGATCAAGAGGAGGACGCGGTCGGGCATCGTCGTGTGTGGTGTGGATAGATAGCTCGGCGCGGGTGGCGTGTCAGCGTCGATCCTCCCACATTAGCGTGTGAAGCGTTTCCCCCGGGCCTTGGGCCTCGTGGCCGGCCTCGTCGCCGTCTCCTGCGCGGCGGGCGGTGATCCGATCTACATCGGTGTGGCCGGGCCGTTCGGCGAAGCGCGCGGCGCGTCGATGCAGCTCGCGGCGCAGCTCGCGGCCCGACAGCTCAACGACCGCGGGGGGATCGGCGGGCGCCCGGTGCGTCTCGTGTTCGCCGACGACTCGAGCGAGGAGACGATCGCCGTTCGCGACGCCCGCGCGTTCGTGGACAGCGACCGGGTGGTGGCCGTCGTGGGCCATCTCTCGTCCGGTCCCACCCGGGCGGCGCTCGGCGTCTACACCGGCCGGGGCGCCCCGATTCCTCTGATCACGCCGTCGGCCTCGAGTCCCGACCTCTCGGGGCTCTCGCCTTGGCTGTTCCGCATCTGCCCCTCGGACCTCGCGCACGGCACGCAGCTGGCGCGCTTCGCCCGCCAGCGGCTCGGCGCCGTCCGCGCGGCGGTGATCTACACCGACGACGACTATGGGCGTGGCGTGCGTCGCACGTTCGTGAGCGAGTTCACGAGCCTGGGCGGGACCGTGCTCGAGCAGGATCCCTATCTCGTGACGCACGGCTCTCCGGAGCCGTTTCTCTCCCGGCTGCGGCGCGCGGGAGGACCCGACGTGCTCGTGCTCGCGACCCAGCGCGTGGAAGCGGAGGCGGTGCTGCGGGAGCTGCGGTCCACCGGGGTCACGTGGCCGGTGATCGGCGGGGACGCGCTGGTTGGCATCGAGGCTGACGGTCCTCTCGCCGAGGGCGTCCGGATATCGGTGACGTATCTGTCCGACCGGGCCGGCGAGAAGAACGACGCGTTCGTGACCGCCTACGCCCGGGCGTACGGGCAGCGTCCCGACCACCGCGGCGCCGGCGCGTATGATGTGATCATGCTGCTCGCCCAGGCGATCGAGCAGGTCGGCGCGCACCGCGGCGCCGTCCGGGATTACCTGGCGGCGCTGGGGCACGGTCGTCCGGCCTACGAGGGCGTCACGGGTAGGATCGCGTTCGACGTCGCGGGCGATGTTCCCGACAAGCCGATTCTGATCGCGGTGGTGCGAGGCGGGCGGCTGATGACGGAGTGGCAGCCCTAGCGGCGTTGCCGGGCGTACGTGCCGACGAGTTGAGCCGTGCCCAGGATGTGTCCTAGCATCGCCCGCTCGACATCGGCCTTCGTTGGGCCCGCCTTCAGCGCCAGTGCGCCGTCCAGTGCGTAGAGCGTGAAGACGTAGCGGTGCGGATTTCCGGGGGGCGGACAGGGGCCGCCGTAACCCGTCTTCCTGAAATCGTTGCTGCCGGGCGCGGCCTGCGCTGCGGCTTCCGGGAGCGCCGTCGCGGTCCCCGGCAGATTGATCAACACCCAGTGAACCCATGTACCGGCCGGGGCGTCGGGGTCGTCCGCGATCAGCGCGAAGGCTCTGACACCGGCCGGCGCCCCTGACCACGCGAGGGGCGGGGCAATATCCTCGCCGTCGCACGTGTGCTCGACCGGTATCGGCCCACCGTGCTTGAACGCCGAGCTGGTGAGCGCGAAGGTCACGTTATCCCAGCGCCTCGCGCACAATCCTCGCCTGCTCCGCCAGGTGGGCGGCCGGATACCCTTCGGCCGGACTGGCGCGCTCGGGCCGCGAGACGTCCTTGATGGCGATCGCCGGCGGGGTGAGGTCGCGCAGCTTGGGCAGCACGAACTTGCGCGCGCCCATGTTGCGCGGCTCCTCTTGCACCCAGACGACCTCCGTGAGCTTCGGATAGCGGCGCACCAGCTCGGCGAGCTCGGCGGCGGGGAAGGGGTACAGCAGCTCCACTCGGCCGATCGCCACCTGCGGGCTCTGCGCCCGGGCGGGTGATGCCAGCACGTCGTAGTACACTTTCCCGCTGCACAGCACCAGCCGGGCAATCGCCTCGCGCCGCTCGGCCGCTGCGGCATCGTCCAGGACCGCACGGAACCGCCCGGTGGCGAGGTCCGCCAGGCGCGAAGTCGCGGCCGGCAGACGCAGCAGACTCTTCGGCGTCATGACGATGAGCGGCCGCATTTCGCCGTGCCGCGCCTGCCGGCGCAGCAGATGGAAGTACTGCGCCGGCGTCGTGCAGTTGGCGACCCGGATATTGCCCTCCGCGCCCAGGGCGAGAAACCGCTCGAGCCGCGCGCTCGAGTGCTCCGGTCCCTGGCCCTCGTATCCGTGCGGCAGCAGCAGGGTGAGGCGCGAGGTCTGGCCCCACTTGGCGAGGCCGGAGATGATGAACTGATCGATGATGATCTCGCCGCCGTTGGCGAAATCGCCGAACTGCGCCTCCCACAACACCAGGGCCTCCGGCGCTGCCACGGCATAGCCGTACTCGAAGCCCAGGCAGGCCAGCTCCGAGAGCGGGCTGTTGTGCAGCTCGAACGGCGTGCGCGCGCCGGGGAGGTGCTTGATCGGCGCGTGGCGGCGTCCGTTGACCGCGTCGTGCAGCACGAGGTGCCGCTGGCTGAACGTGCCGCGCTCGGTGTCCTGCCCCGTGAGCCGGATGGGGATCCCTTCGGACACCAGCGACGCCAATGCCAGCGCTTCGGCGTGCGCCCACTCGATGCCGCCCTCGGGTCCGATGGCGTCGCGGCGGCGCTCGAGCTGCTTCTTGAGCTTCGGGTTCACCGTGAACCCCTCCGGCACGAGCAGCAGCTGGTCGTTCAGCGTGGTGAGCAGCTCGGCGCGGACCGCCGTTTCCGGCTCGGCCACCGACTGCATCGAGATGCGCTGCGGCTCCTCGACGGCCCCCCCTTTGGCGAGGCTGGCCTTGAGCGCCTGCTGAATCTCTTGCAGCCGTGCAGTCGCGGCGTCGGACGCCGACTGTGCCGCGGCGGCGTCCATCACGCCCTCGATGGCCAGCTGCTCGGCGTAGCGCTCGCGGACGGTGGGGGTTTGGCGGATGCGCTCGTACATCAGCGGCTGCGTGTACGACGGCTCGTCGCCCTCGTTATGACCGTGGCGGCGATATCCGACGACGTCGATCACGACGTCGCCGTGGAACTTGTCGCGGTACATCATCGCGAGCCGCACCGCGGCGAGACAGGCCTCGGGATCGTCGGCGTTGACGTGGATGATCGGCGCGTCGAAGCCTTTGGCGAGGTCGCTCGAGTAGTCGGTGGAGCGCCCTTCGCGCGGGTCCGTGGTGAAACCGACCTGATTGTTCCCGATGAGATGGATCGTGCCGCCGGTGGTGTAGCCCTTGATGCCGGCCAGGTTGAACGTCTCCGCGACGCCTCCCTGGCCGGGGAAGGCCGCGTCGCCGTGGATCAGCACCGGCAGGGCCACCGTCCCGTCGTGGTGCGCGTCCGGACCGCGGCGGCTGGTCTGCTCCGCCCGCGCGCGGCCCTCGACCACCGGATTCACCGCTTCGAGGTGGCTCGGGTTGGGACTCAGGGTCACGGTCACCGTCTTGCCGAACGCCGTCCGGAACGTGCCCTCGGCGCCGTGATGGTATTTCACGTCCCCGGTGCCGCCTTCGGGCGTGAGCGTCTCCTCCACGTGACGGCCGCCCTCGAACTCCGCGAAAATCGTCTCGTAGGGCAGGTTCACGATGTGCGCCAGGACGTTCAACCGCCCGCGGTGCGCCATGCCGATCACGACTTCCCGCGCGCCGGACGTCCCGCTGAGCTCGATCGTGAGGTCGAGCATCGGCACCAGGACGTCGAGCCCTTCGATTGAGAAGCGCTTGTGGCCGAGGTACGCCTTGTGGAGGAAGCGCTCGAGCGTCTCGACCGCGGTGAGGCGCGACAACAGCTTCTTCTTGTCGTCCTTGGTCAGCGATTTGCGGTGCAGCCCGGACTCGATCACCTGTCGCAGCCAGAGACGCTGCTCGTGGCTGCCGATGTGCTCGACCTCGTAGGCGATTGTGCCGCAGTAGATCGCGTGGAGGTTCGGGTACGCCTCGGCGAGGGTCTTCCCCGGGACGTAGATGCGCAGCACCTCGGTGGGGATCCGGGCCATGACGTCCGGGGTGAGCCCGAGCGGGCCAGGGTCGAGCGCCGGGTCGCCGGGCGGCGCGGAGCCGAGCGGATCGAGCCGCGCGGCCATGTGGCCGAAGTGGCGGTGGGCTTTCACCAGGCCCATGGCGGCCGCCACGTTCTTGAGGTCCTCCACTCCCACCGACCCGACCGGGAGCGGGGAGGGGGGAGCGGTCGGAGTCGGAGCGGCTGCGACGCCCCTAGCCTGGGGCACGACTTCGACCGCTCCCCGCTCCCCGCTCTCTGCGCCCAGGCTCCGGGAGATGGTCTCATAGAACTCATCCTCTCCCTGCAGCAGCGCGTCAAGTCTCCGCAGGAACATCCCCGACTCGGCACCCTGGATCACGCGATGGTCGTAGGTACTCGTGATCGTCATGACCCTGGCGCCCGCCACGTCGCGGATGGCGCCGGTGGCGATGATCGAGCCCTGGCCCTTCATGAGGCGCGGCACCGAGGCGACGGTGCCGATCGTGCCGGGGTTGGTGAGCGTGATCGTGGCGCCGGCGAAGTCGTCGGGGACGAGCCGGTTGGTGCGGGCCTTGTCGACGAGGGATTCGTAGGCGGCGTGGAATCCCGCGAAGTCCATCGCCTCGGCGTGCTTGATCACCGGGACGACGAGCGCCCGGCTGCCGTCCTTCTTTTCCACGTCGACCGCCAGGCCGAGGTGGATGCCGTCAGGATCGAAGCGGTGCGGCTTGCCGTCCACGTCCTGGAAGGCGCGGACCATCGCTGGAAACTGTTTCGCCGCCTGGACGATGGCGTATCCGATGAGGTGCGTGAACGACACCTTGAGGCCGCGGACCGCGAGCTGCGCGTTGAGGGCTTTGCGCCGCGCGTCGAGCGTATGGACGGAGATATCGCGGAATGAGGTCGCCGTGGGGACCCCGAGCGACTCGCTCATGTTCTGGACGAGACGGGCGGCGGGGCCGGTCAGGGGAGTCAAACCGACTGGGGGAGGGGGGACGGGGGACGGGGGACGAGTAGACTCGGTCGACGTTGCCCCGTCCCTCGTGACTTCGTCTCGGCTCGTCGGGATGACGGGCAGTTCGGCCAGCTTCCCGTTGTCGAACAGCTGGCGCCAGTCGTCGCTTACGGAGGCGGGGTCGCGCAGAAACTGCTCATACATCAGCTGCACGAAGGCGGCGTTGTTGGTGCCGAAGACGAACTGGCTCACGTTCGCAATCTACACGACGCCACCTACGTCTTGGGAGGTGTCGCCCGCTTGGCCGATTCCACGTAATGGTAGTGGTAGGTGAGGTGCCCCGTCGATTCGGCGCCGTCTGGGGCGATGGTCACGACCAGGCCGTCCAAGGCGCGCAGGACCCCCACGATCCGGCCGGCCACGACGGGCTCGCCTTGCGCCGCCGTGGAGAGCTGCAGGATCACGCGCTCGCCGACCAGACTCTCGAGATCTTCGGGCCGTACCACGTTCGTTTCCTTTCAGCCGGCCGTCGGACCGGGTGGGAGCCGGTTACCGTTCGATCGGCGCGCCGATGAGACTGCCGTACTCCGTCCACGAGCCGTCGTAGTTCTTCACGTTGGGATACCCGAGTAGGTATTTCAGTGCGAACCATGCAATCGATGAGCGCTCGCCGATGCGGCAGTAGGCGATGACCTCCTGGTCGGGCAGGATGCCCCGGGCCGCGTACAGCGCCTTGAGCTGGTCAGCTGGCTTGAAGGTTCCGTCGGCCTGGACGTTTTCGGCCCAAGGAATGTTGGCGGCGCCGGGCACATGCCCGCCGCGCTGCGCCCCCTCCTGCGGCAGCGCCTCCGGAGCCAGCAGCTCGCCCGAGTACTCCTTGGGGGACCGCACGTCCACCAGGGTAGAGGACTTCGTTCGCGCGGCGGCGAGGACGTCATCCCGGACTGCCCGGATGCTTGGATCGGGCGTCCTCGTCCGGTAGGCCGTCTGCCTCGGGGCCGGAACGTCCTTGGTCATGGGGCGCCCCTCGTCCATCCACTTCTTGCGCCCGCCATTCATGATGCGTGCATCGTTGTGACCGTAGTACTTCAGCAGCCACCAGGCATAGGTGGCGAACCAGTTGTTGTTGTCGCCGTACAGGATGACGGTGCTCTCGGGTGAGATCCCGGCCACGCTGAGCAATCCGTCGATCTGCTCTCGGGACGCGATGTCGCGCACCACGGGAGTTTCGAGATCGCGCTGCCAGTGCAACCCTACGGCTCCCGGAAGATGCCCTTGATCGTAGGCCGCGGTGTCCACGTCCACTTCGAGGAGGCGGACCTGAGGGTCATTCAGGTGACCGGCCACCCAGGCCGTATCGACGAGCACCTCGGGATGCGCGTACGCGTCCGCCATGAGAATCTCCTTCCGGCTCCCAGCCGTGCTCAGTGGGTCGGGAAAAACGCGTCGATCAGCGGTCTCCCGCGCAGGCGGTCGACGAGACGCGCAAGCGCGGCATCCACGGTTTCCGCACGGACGGTGTACTCCGACTTGGGTACGAGCCGGGGGTGCTGTGGCCGAGCGATGCACCGTTCTGCAGCCAGTGTGCTCGGGGCGAGGGCCTCCTCGACGACGATGTCCACACTCCCCAGCGCGCATCCCTGAGAGGTGAAGAATCGGAAGTAATGGATGCGCAGGAGCTGTTCATCCGTACGCAGGAATGGCGCCGGCGACGTGCCCGTCATGTCGATAGAGAATGGCCTGCGCGGGCGGCGCCGTCAAACGGCTCCCGCCGCCGGACAGGTATATTCCAGCGCCATGAATCGCCTGTCGGGGTGGTGCGCTCTCCTGATCTCGCTGGGCCCGCTCAAGGGCACGCAGGCGGCCGGGCAATCCCTCGATTCGCTGCGCGCAAGGATCGAGGCCCGGATAGCGACCGCCCCGGCGCGAGTCGTGGGCGTCTACTTCCGCGATCTCGGCAGCGGCGACACGCTGCTCGTGGCAGCCAATACGCGGTTCCATGCGGCGAGCACCATGAAGGTGCCGGTGATGATCCAGCTCTACCGCGACCGGGATGCGGGCGCGCTCTCGCTCGACGATTCGATCATCATTCACAACGAATTCCGCTCGATCTTCGACAGTTCTCCGTATTCGTTGGACAAGGCCGATGACTCCGATTCGTCGCTGTACGCGCTCGAGGGGCAACGGCGATCGATTCGACAGCTGATCGACCTGATGGAAACGGTTTCGTCGAACCTGGCCACCAACCTGCTCATCGACCGGGTGGGGGCGGCGCGCGCCGACGCCACCGCCCACGCGCTCGGCGCCGATTCGATCCTCGTGCTGCGCGGCGTGGAAGACGGCAAGGCGTATCAGGCGGGGATGAACAACACCACGACGGCGCGCGACCTGGGGATGCTGTTCACGGCGCTGGCCCAATACCGGGCCGCCGCTCCGGCCGCCTGTCGCGAGATGCTGGACATCCTCGCGCGCCAGCACTTTACGGAAGGGATCCCCGCGGGCGTGCCGCCGGGGACGCGCGTGGCGCACAAGACCGGGTGGATCGACGGCGTCGTGTATCACGACGCCGGGGTCGTGTACCCGGCGCACGGGGCGCCGTACGTGCTGGTGGTGCTGACGGCGGGCATCGAACAGGATAGCGTGGCCCACGACCTGGTCGCGGACCTGTCGCGCCTCGTCGCGCGGCGAGACGGGGGCGCCCGCTAACAGGCGGAAACCTGGCCGGCGTCGCCACCGTCGTAGGGAGGTCGCCCACCCGGCAAGGGACTAGAGCATGCGGCATCTCAAGCTCGCCTTTCGCACCCTCTTCCGGACGCCGTTCGTCACCGCGGTCGCGGTGATCTCGCTCGCGCTCGGGATCGGCGCCAACGCCGCGATCTTCTCGCTGTTCGACCAGATCCTGCTCCGCTCGCTGCCGGTCCCCGATCCCGGCCGGCTGGTCAACCTCTCGGCCCCGGGCCCCAAGCCGGGCTCCCAGTCGTGCGGCCAGGCGGGGGACTGCGACGAGGTGTTCAGCTACCCGATGTTCCGGGACCTGGCGCGCACCCAGACGGTGCTCACGGGACTCGCCGCCCACCGCGGATTCGGCGTCAGCGTGACATACCACAACGCGCCCCTGACGGGCGACGGATTGTACGTGTCGGGGTCCTACTTCCCGACGCTGGGGCTCCGGCCGGCACTGGGGCGGCTCCTGGCACCGACGGACGACCAGAGCATCGGCACCAACTTCGTCACCGTCCTCTCCTACAGTTACTGGCAGGCTCACTTCGGCTCCGACCGGGGAGTCCTGGGTCAGACCATCGTGGTCAACGGCCAGTCGATGACCATCGTGGGCGTCGCTCCCCGCGGCTTCGAGGGGACCACGCTGGCGAACCGGCCGCTCGTGTACGTCCCCATCTCGATGCGTGGGCTGCTGTCGATCGGCTTTCGGGGTTTCGAAGATCGCCGGAGTTACTGGGTCTATCTCTTCGGCCGCCTCAGACCGGGGATGTCTCTGGCCCAGGCGAGCGCCGGTCTCAACGCCCTCTACCATCCCATCATCACCGACGTCGAAGCGCCGCTCCAGAAGGGCATGAGCGATCAGACCATGGCGCGCTTCACGGCCAGGCAGCTGCCGCTCACGCCGGGGTGGCGCGGCCAAAGCTCGATGCACCGGGAAGCCAAGACGCCGCTGATCATGCTGTTCAGCGTCACGGGGATCGTGCTGCTCATCGCCTGCGCGAACATCGCGAACCTGCTGCTGGCCCGCGGGGCGGGGCGGGCGATGGAGATGGGCGTGCGCCTGGCAATGGGGGCGAGCCGCCGCCACCTGATGGCGCAGCTGCTCACCGAGTCCGTGGTCCTGGCGTCGCTCGGCGGGCTGGCCAGTCTGGTGGTGGCCAAGTGGACGCTCGACGCCATCGCCGCCCTCCTCCCGTCGGACGCGGGGCAAACGCTGCAATTCACGCTCCAGCCGGCGGTGCTGCTGTTCGCGGCCGTGCTGGCCGTCGGCACCGGCCTGGTGTTCGGCATGTTTCCGGCCTGGCACAACACCCGGAGCGATCTGGTCACGAGCATCCGCGCCAACGCGGGCCAGATTCTGGGCGCCCGGAGCGCGGCGCGCTTCCGCGCCTCGCTCGTCACGGTGCAGATCGCGCTGGCGATGTCCCTGCTCATCGCGGCCGGGCTGTTCATGAAGAGTCTCGTGAACGTGACGCGCGTGGACCTGGGGGTCCGGGTGGACAGCGTCGTCACCTTCGGCCTTTCTCCCGAGCGGAGCGGCTACGACAGCGCCCGCGCGCTCCAGCTCTACGCGAGAGTCGAAGAGGCCGTGGCGTCGCTGCCGGGGGTGAGCGGCGTCTCGAGTTCGCTCGTGCCGCTGCTCGCGGGGGACAATTGGGGAACTGACGTGAATGTGCAGGGCTTTCCGTCGGGACCCGACGTCGACAATAATTCGCGCTTCAACGAGGTCGGCGCCGCCTACTTCGCCACGTTGGGCGTGCCGCTCCTGGCCGGCCGGGAGTTCACCGTCGCCGACCATGCGGGCGCGCCGGAGGTTGCGGTGGTGAACCAGGCCTTCGTGAAGAAGTTCAACCTGGCCGACGGCGCCGTGGGCAAGTTCATTTCCACGCGCGGGCCCGACTCGATGAGCATCCAGATCATCGGCGTCATTCCGGACATCAAGTACAGCGAGGTGAAGCAGGTGGTGCCCGCGGTCTTTTACCTGCCGTGGCGGCAGGACACGCACGTGACGACGATGAACTTCTACGTTCGCTCACCACGGCCCGAGGCGCTGGCGCGGGAGCTGCCCGGCGTGTTGCAGCGGATCGATCCTGGCCTGCCCGTGGAGAACCTGAAGACCATGATCCAGCAGGTCCGCGACAACGTCTTCCTGGATCGGATGATCAGCATCTTGTCGGCGACGTTCGCCGTGCTCGCCACGCTGCTCGCCGCGGTGGGACTCTATGGCGTGCTCGCCTATACGGTGGCGCAACGCACCCGGGAGATCGGTGTGCGCATGGCGCTGGGCGCCGACGCCCGGAAGGTGCGCGCCATGGTCCTGCGCCAGGTGTCGGGCATGATGTTGGTGGGCGGCGTCATCGGTCTGGCCGGAGCGCTCGGTCTGGGGCGCGCGGCCAGCTCGCTGCTCTACGGTCTCAAAGGCCACGACCCCGCGGTCTTCGCGCTGGCCGTGGTCGCGCTCGCGATCGTGGCCCTCGGCGCGGGTTATCTGCCTGCCCGGCGTGCGTCCCTGGTGGACCCGGTCAAGGCGCTGCGATACGAGTAGGGACCCCGGCAGAGCCGCGCGGAGGCTGACGAGCTACTGCTGCCCGTCCACTTTGACGGGAGTGAGACTCTGAAATAGCCCGTCCACGCCGGTGATGCTGATTCCCCAGCAGTAGACCCCGTCCGTCGTCCTACCGCAGGACCCATCCAAAGACGGGTCGACGGATAAGCTGGCGTCCACAGTAAGGAAGGTGAGTCCGCCGTCGACGGGAACCGGAGTGCTTGAATTCGTTCCCGCCGCCCTACCGAGGACCGTCCCGAGGCCCCAGCAATAGGCGGCCCCGGTCGTGGTCAGGCCGCATGAGTGGTACGCCCCTGCGGAAACCATCGCGAACTGCAAGCCACCGGCGACCATCTGTGGAGTCGAGCGACTGGATGCAGTGTCGCCGCTGCCCAGTTCTCCGAGCAGGTTCGATCCCCAGCAGTATCCATCACCGGAGTTCGTGACGCCGCAGACATGACCGTAACCGGCTGAGATTTGCACAAAGGTGAGATTTCCCGCGACGGGAACGGGTGTAGAGCTGTGCGAGACCGTGTCCCCGTTCCCCAGCATCCCGCCGGCGTTGCTCCCCCAACAGTACGCCGCGCCGCCAGTCGCGATGGCGCATGCATTGTCACCGCCAGCGGAGATGGTGGTGAAGGTGTGCCCTCCCGTAACGGTCATGGCCTGCTTGGAGTAGCCGGTATCCAACCCGGCCCCGAGCTGACCGGAGAGGCCGCCTCCGGCGCACCACGCCTCGCCGCCGGTCGTGAGTCCGCAAAGGAACGTCGCGCCCACCGTGAGGCTATCGGAGGCGGGCGCACCGACGGGCGTCGAGCTGGTATCCAGGAAGCATTGCGGGACACCCGCGGCGCTCAGCCCACACGCATCGTGCTGCCCGTAGTCGATGTGAACAAAACGTTGACCCGCCGAAGCCACACGCGGGCTTCCCGCACCCCAACAATAGGCGATGCTGTCGACGTTGAGCCCGCACGCTCCGTCGTTTCCTACGGCGACGGCGGTGAACGTGAGGGGCATGACACGGAGGATCGCGCTATCCGACACGCCCTGAGACGTCGCGACGATGGTGTCGACGCCTCCCTTGCGTGCGACAACCGTGCAGCACAGGACGAACCTCGCTACGGTCGTGTCGAGGTTCCGCAACGTAACCGGGTAGGTCACGTTGCAGCCGGTCGGGCAGAAGTCCTGCCACTGGGTGAGTGTGTCCCCCTGGGCGTCGCGGACGATTGTCACGAATGAGGCGAAATTGGTGGCATAGACGAGCGTATCGCTTGGCGAGATGGTCACCGTGGCGACCGGTGGCCTGACGGTGATCACCGCAGTCCCGTTCTTGCCGCTGGTGGCCGTAGCCGTAACCATCGTCGAGCCACCACCCGTGGCGCTTACGAGCCCGGAAACGACCGTGGCAACGAGTGGATCGGAGCTCGTCCACGTCAGGGTCGAGTCCGTCGGAGGGTCCGCGCCGATTCCGAACAACGTAGCCGTGAGTCGGACGGTATCTCCCTTGTTGAGCGTGTCAGCGGTAGGGGCCAGCACCACGACCCTCACGGGGACGACGATCGTTACGGTAGCACTTCCCGCTACTCCTTCCGATGCGGCGGTTACGGTGATTGGCCCCGGATGGAATGCATGCACCAATCCGGTCTGCGATACCGACGCCTTCGTCCCGGCATTGGTGCTCCAGGCAATCGCCCTGCCGGTGAGCGGATTCCCGTTGCCGTCTTTGGGAGTCGCCGTCAACTGGAGAGAATCGAGCTCGTTCACGGTCCCCGAGGAAGGGGTAATAGCCACCGAAGCCACACCGGGCCCCGTCCCGCCGCCGTCCCCGCAGGACAGGGCGCCGAAATACAGCAGCAGGGTCATCGGACGCGTCCATGGACGCCGCGCGCTCATGCATAAACAATTGCTCCCCGGGGACCCTCTTGCCAGGGCGGATTTGCGACACCCAGCGGTTACTTTTCGGCCTCGAGGGTTTCCATGAAGGAGCGAATAGCCGCCGCATCTGGCGAAGGTCGGTCCCACCGCCATATTCCCCGTCCGCTTCTCTCGCAGAGTCCCGATGCCGAAACGGACACTCTCCACATCGTCCCGGAAGGCGTCGGGCGAAACAAGGGCGCGCGATCGTGGCGCCGCCCTCATGCGGCTCAGCACGGCCATCGCCGCCGCGGACACCGAAACCGACATCTGTCGTGCCGTCTCCAGCGGCCTGCGCAACGAGGCGCTGGGCTACGATTTCGTGGCGTTGCTGCTCGTCGACGACGCCACGGGTGACCGCGTGCTCAGGGCGAGCGCGGGGTGGGACGACGCGCCCCCCGGCTTGCGCGTTCGCCCCGGCGAGGGCCTGAGCGAGCGCCCCCTGCTCGACGGCCGGCTGCACTACACCCCGCAGGTCACCCAGGACACCCGCTACCTCCCGACCCGCAACGAAGGGTCGGAGGTGGACGTTCCCCTGATGATCAACCAGCGGCTCGTCGGTGTGCTGGTGGTGGAGAGCAACCACCCCCACGCGTTCGACGGCGCCGACCTCGAGATCCTGACTGCGGCGGCCAACCAGGCGGGGATCGCGATCGGGCGCGCCCGGCTGCTCGCGGCGGAGCGTCAGCGGGCCGACGAGCAGGAGGCGCTGCGCGCGACGATGGCCGATCTTTCGGCGCAGCTCGAGCTGTCCACCCTGCTGCAGGCGGTCCTGGAGCGGGCCGTCGCGCTGCTCCGCGTGAGCCACGGCGAGCTCGCCATCTTCCACGCCGAGAGTCAGGAGCTGGAGATCGTCGCGAGCCACAACGTCGGCAAGCGCGATACGACGGGCACGCGCATGGCGGTTGGGGAAGGCGCCATGGGGCACGTCGCCCGGACGCGCGAGCCCCTGATCATCGACAACTACCTGGAGTGGATGGGCCACTCCCCGCAGTACGCCCAGGTGGACTTCCACGGGGTGATGGTGGCGCCGCTCTTGATGGGCGGGCGGCTGGTGGGGGCGATCGCGTTCATGGATCGCAACCCACAGCGCCGCTTCGGACCCGACGATCTGCGGCTCTTGAACCTGTTCGCGCCGCAGGCGGCGATCGCGATCGAAAACGCGCGTCTGTTCACGTCCGCTCAGGAGCAGAAGCAGTACTTCGCCGAGCTGGTGTCGAACAGCCCGGTGGCGATCGTCACCCTGGACGTGCAGCACAACGTCGTCTCCTGCAACCCCACGTTCGAGAAGATGTACGGCTATCGCGAGGCCGAGGTCGTGGGGCGCAATCTGGACGACTTCATCACGACCGAGTCGACGCGCTCGGAAGCCGTCGGCTACACCGAGCAGGCGCTCGCCAGCCGGCCGGTGCAGGTCATCAGCCAGCGGCGCCGCAAGGACGGCAGCATCGTCGACGTCGAAGTGCTCGGCGTACCGGTCGTGGTGAACGGGCGTCGGGTGGGGCTGATGGCGCTGTACCACGACATCACGGAGCTGCTGCGAGCGCGACACGATGCCGAGCAGGCCAACAACGCCAAGAGCCAGTTCCTGGCCAGCATGAGTCACGAGCTGCGCACCCCGCTCAACGCGATCATCG
>JBGPHP010000022.1:0-22267 GCA_041484445.1 Gemmatimonadota bacterium | reverse complement strand
TCGCCGGTCTCGATCTGGTCGGCGTAGGTGAGGACGTCGGTCGTGGCAGTTTGCGGATCGCGGACCGTCGTGATCCCCCACGCCAGATTCGCCAGGTATTTCCACACTTGCGTCTGGTGGATGCCGAAGGTTGCCCAGGGGTGCGCGTGGACGTCCACGAACCCGGGGATGATGGTCTTCCCCGTGACGTCGATGACCCGCGCACCGGTGGGCACGGTGCCCCCGCCCTGGGGGCCCACCCACACGATCCTGTTGTCGGTCACGACCACGTCGCCGTGCTCGATGACCTCCTCACCCTTCATGGTGACGACGCGCGCACCGCGCAGGACCACGGTGCCGTGCGGCACGTCGCGCGCGGCACGGATGACGACGTCGGTCCGGACGCCCTCGTACGCCGGGAGTTTCGTGAGCGAGTCCACCCGCGCCTTCGCCGCCGAGTCGGGCTTCGGCTTGGTGCTGTCGGCTTCGGCCTTCTTGAGTGAGTCGGCGCGGACCGAATCGACTCTGGCTTTCATCTTGTCCAGTGAATCAGCGACCGCCGGATCCCAGCGGAAGAAACTGGCGCCGATGGACCAGGTGGCGAGCCGGCCGTCGCCGCTCCAGCCGATGAAGTCACCGCCGATGCGGGTGACGCGCTTCACCGGGAAGGGCGCCGAGCCGGGATCCGACACGTTGATCGTCGGGGTCTCGCCGCCCACCATCGGGAGCGTCACGATGTAGACGTTGTTGCCCTGGAGGGCCAGGACGCGATCGGTGTCGGGGCTGATGATCACTTCCCCGGCAGGGTCGGGCTCCGAGCCCGGGCCCGGATAGGTGTAGCCGTTCACCTTGAGGTACGCCCGGCGGTCGGTCCCGTCCCAGCGCACCGAGACGAGTCCTTCGGGTCCCGCGTAGTAGAAGATCCGGTCGGCGCTGCGGCTGAAGTGCGGCCGCCCCCATCCATCGTACGGCGTGATGCGCGTGAGGGCACCGCCGCCAGCCGGGGCCCAGACGAGATCGTAGCCGGGGCCGAACCGCTCGTTGATGCGCGGCTGGCGCGGCCCCTTGACCGCAACCACGCGCTGGCCGTCGGGCGACCAGACCGGTGTGTCGAAGAACGCCGGGTCCGCCACGAGACGGGTCCGCATGCGGCCGTCGGCGCGCACCTTCATCAGGGCGCCGCCCGCGCTCGAGGTCCAGGTCACGTAGGCCACCCACTGCCCGTCGGGCGACCAGGCGGGCGCCTGCTCGTGCACCGAGTCATCCGTGAGCCGCCGCGGGGGCCCGCCGGCGAGGTCCATCACGTACAACCGGTCGAGGGCGCTGAACACGATGCGCTGCCCATCGGGGGACAGCCGCGCGTCGCGGATCTGCCGCACCTGCACCGCACCGGTGTCTACATGATTCACGAAATGGACGAGCGGGCCGAGGCGCTGCTCCACGTGGGCGGTGAACGGGATCGCCGTCGCAGTCCCCGACGGGATGTCGATGCGCCAGATCTTGCCGCCGTAGGACGTGATCAGCGACTTGGAGTCGGGGGTGAACGCGCTGCCCGGCTCGAGATCGCGCGTGAACCGCGATTCCTGGTCGTCGCGCGTCACGGGGTACGCGAGCCATTTCTCGTCGCCGGTAGCCAGGTTGCGCAACCGCAGCCCCGTCTCGGCGTCGTAGCGCGTGGCGTACACCAGCCACTTGCCATCGGGCGACGGGATCGGCCGCATCGCGCTGCCGTAGAGATCGGTCTGTTCGAAAGTCTTGCCCGTCTGGCGGTCGTAGATCGCCACCTGCCAGAGCGGGAAGTTCAGGTCGTAGCCGAAGCCGCCGCGGTGGCGCGCCACCCAGACGTAGCGCGGATCGTGGCCGAAGGCGGCACCCAGCGTGTTCCACCCGGGAACCCGGAACGGACTGCCGCCCGGCCCCGCCGGGCCGGTCTTGATCATCGCGGTGCCCGAGCCGCCGTCTTTGTGATACAACCACAGCTCGTACGTGCTGCCCAGCACGCCTGTGGTCCGCGAGGCGACGATGTAGTTGCCGTCGGGAGTCCAGTCCGGGGAGGCGTACAGGTTGCTCCCGCCTTTGGTGAGGGCCTTCGGATTCTTGCCGTCGGCGTCACAGGTCCAGATCTGCTCCGAGCCGCTGCGGTCGGAGAGGAAGACGAGGCGCTTACCGCCGGGCGAGTAGCGCGGCTGGGAGTCGAACGAGGGCCCCGACGTGATGCGGGTCGCCGTCCCGCCGGCGGCGGGCATCGTGTACAGGTCGCCCAGCAGCTCGAACGCGATCGTCTGCCCGTCCGGGGAGAGGTCAAGCGAGAGCCATGTCCCCTCGGAGACATCGAACGACACCGTCCGCGTAGGGACGAGCGGCAACGAGTCGTTCTTCTTGGTGGTGTCCTTCGTGCTGTCGCGGGTCGTATCGGCGGCCCAGCTCGGGGCGGACGATGCGGGCCGCGGCGCGGGCAGACGAAGGACGGGAATGACGGCGGCGAGAACCGTCGCAGTCAGCACTCGGCGCATGGCGTTGGCTCCGGGAAGGGCGGTAACGGCAGAGTGAACGGACGAAAAGCTGCAGGCGTGTGGAAACGACGTCAAGCGCGGCGAGCCTGCCTCCACAGCACCGCCATGGTCCCCACAACCGCGATCATCGCGAAACAGAACCACTGGATGGCGTAGGACAAATGCGGACCATTGTCGAGGGTGGGCGGACGCCAGCGCCGCAACCCCGCCGGGTGCGGAGCCGCGGTGTCGTCCAACTGAACGACGATCGGCAGCACCGGGAAGGGGAGCGAGTCCCGGAGCGCAGCGGGATTCACGTCGCCCCGGTCGCGCGGTGCGGGGAGTACGAGGCCCGTCACCGCCACGGTGTCTCCTTCGCGGTAGCGCGCCGCGTCCACATGGGCCGCGTCGGGGGAGCTGGCGAAGCCACGATCCACGAACACCGCCGATCCGTCGGACAACCGGAGCGGGGTGAGCAACGCCACGCCCGGCGCGCCCTCGTAAGTGCGGCCGGTCCACAGGCGCTCATGCGCGTAGTCGTACAGCCCCTGTGCGTGGGCCCGGCGATCGCGCAGCGCATCGGCCTCGAGGCGGTGCATCGGCAGCTCGACCGGCGGGAGAGCCCGGCGCGTGGCGATGATCGCATTCTGCGCCCGGCGCTCTTTCAGCCGCGCCAGCTGCCAGAAGCCGAGCCGCACGAACAGGGCAGCCACGGCCAGGGCGAACACCGCCCCGACCAGATCGCGCCCCCGCAGGCTCATCGCCGGTGCCCCGCCAGCGCCAGCTTGGCGGCGCGCGGCAGCCGCTTGATGGCGGCTTCGCGCGAGAGGGCGGCGCCGCGGCTCCGGCGCGGCTCGGTGTACAGGAGGCGCACCGGCAGGCGGGAACGGGTGTAGGCGCCGCCCTTCCCCGCTCCATGCGCGGCCATCCGGTGAGGCAAATCGTTGGTCATCCCGGTGTACAGCGAGCCATCGCGGCACCGCAGGATGTATACGACCCACCGCTTCCCCGTCCCCCGTCCCCCATCCCTCATATCGCGGCCAACGCCTGATCAAGATCCGCGATGGTGTCGTCCGGATGCTCGATCCCCACCGAGAGGCGGATCAGTCGGTCACTGATGCCCGCCGCCTGCTTCGCCTCGGGGGACACGTCGGCGTGGGTCATCGAGTACGGATGCTCGGCGAGCGATTCCGTTCCTCCGAGGCTCACGGCCAGCTTGACCAGTCTGAGCGCGTTGAGGAAGCGGAACGCTTCGGGCTCGCCGCCGCGGAGGTCGAAGGACACCATCGCGCCCGGCGCCTCGCACTGCCGGCGGTACACCGCGTGCTGCGGGTCGCCTTCCTTGAGATGACCGAGGTAATAGACCCGCTCTATCTTGGGGTGGGCCACCAGAAAGTCCGCCACGTAACGCGCGTTCTTCATCGCGGAAGTCATGCGCAGCTTGAGCGTCTCGAGGCTCCGCATCAAGAGCCAGCCGGTCCAGGGATCGGCGAGGGTTCCGAAAAACGTGCGCAGCACGCGCACCGGGCCGAGCACGGCCTGGCTCCCGAGGGCGGCTCCCGCGAGCAGGTCGCTGTGGCCTCCGATGTACTTGGTCGCGGAGTAGAGCACGATGTCGGCGCCGTGGCGCAGCGGCTGCTGCCACAAGGGGCCCAGGAAGGTGTTGTCCACGAGCACGAGGGGCCGTCGCCCGCCAGCGGCTTGCCGGCGGGCGAACTCGGCGCACGCGGCGAGGTCCACCAGCGCATTGGTCGGGTTCGCCGGCGTCTCCACCATCAGTACCGACACGGGTCCGGTGGCGCGGGCCTCATCGAGACTGCGGGAGATGTCGTCCGCGCTGGTGCAGGCGGACGCGCGGAACGGGACCGGCGTCACGCCGAATCCCGGGAGGACGTGCTTCAGGAGGTGGTCGGTCCCGCCGTACAGCGGCGTGCTGTAGAGGACTACATCGCCGGGACGCACGGTCGCCATGAGGGTGGTGGCGATCGCCGCCATCCCGGTGTTGAACACGGCGCACGCCTCCGCCCCGTCCCACAGCGCCAGCCGTTCTTCGAGAATCTCCAGGTCCGGGTTGTTGATGCGGCTGTAGATGAGCCCGGCGGATTCCGCTGCGCCCTTCTCGCGGAGACCGTACGCGATTTCGAAGAACGCCTTCCCCTCTTCGGCGGTTTTGAACACGAACGTGGACGTCTGGAAGATCGGGACCTTGAGCGCACCCTCGGACCACTCCGGCTTGTACCCGTAGGTCATCATCAGGCTTTCCGGATGGAACGCCTGCTTCAGACGCGTGAATGTCTCCGAAATGCGCTTTTGTCTGGGCATGGCTCGAAGCTAGCGAGCGGCCCCGGGGCGCGCCATTTTCCGCGCCGTGCCGACCGCTTCGTTGGACCGCCGCCGCGTGCTTGCGTGGTGTTTCTACGACTTCGCGAATTCCGCCTACTCGGCCGTCATCATCGCCACGGTGTTCAGCGTGTATTTCGCGCGCGAGATCGTCGGCAACGAGACCGGGCGGGGCGATCAGGTCTGGGGGTGGGCCGTCTCCACCTCGATGATCATCGTCGCCCTCACCTCACCCGTGCTCGGCGCCGTCGCGGACCGGGCCGGCGTCCGCAAGCGCCTCCTGTTCGCGTTCACCAGCCTGTGCATCCTGTGTGTGGCGTTGTTCGGCACGATCCAGCATGGAATGGTGGCGTGGGGATTCGCCCTCGCCGTACTCGCGAACGTGGGGTTCGAGGGCAGCCTGGTCTACTACAACGCGTATCTTCCCGACATCGCGCCCGCCGAGCAGCGCGGCTACGTGTCGGGGCTGGGGTACGGAATCGGGTACGCCGGATCGGCGCTGGGATTGGTGATCGCCCTGCCGCTCGTCAACGCGAAGCTGTGGGCCGCCACCTGGCTCAGCGTCGCCCTGTTCTTCATCGTCTTCTCCATTCCGCTGTTCCGCATCATGCCCGCCGATGCGCCCGGAGGCGTGCCGATGCGGCGGGCGGCGCTGGACGGGATCACCCATTTCCGCCGCATCCTGGGCGACGCGCTGGCCGTGGTCGAGCTGCGTCGCTTCCTGGTCGCGTTCTTTTTCTATATCGACGGCGTGGAGACGACGATCTTCTTCGCGAGCATCTACGCTGCGACTACGCTCGGGTTCACCCCGGGGCAGCTCGTGCTGATGTTTCTGGCGGTGCAGATCTCGGCGCTGGTGGGCGCGTTCCTGCTCGCTCGGCCCATCGATCGCTGGGGACCAAAGCGCGTCATCGATCTGTCCCTGATCGTGTGGGTGGCGGTGGCGATCGCCGCGGCCCTCACCCACGGCAAGGCGGCCTTCCTGGCGATCGCCGTCATCGCGGGGACGCAACTCGGCACGGTTCAGGCCGCGAGCCGGGCACTCATGGCGTCGCTGATCCCCAAGGGGAAGGAGGCCGAGATGTTCGGCTTCTACGCCGTGGTCGGAAAGTCCTCGGCCGTCCTGGGTCCCATCGTGTTCGGCACGGTGTCGCACGCGCTGGGGGGAAACCAGCGCGCCGCCGTGCTGGCGGTGGGCATCTTCTTCGTCCTGGGACTGCTGCTGCTGCAGCGCGTGGCGCGCCGACCTATTGCAGCGTCGCCTCCAGGGTGAACCGAACGTTCCCCTTGAGCGCCCGCGACACCGGACAGTTTTCTTTCGTCCCCTCCGCCGCCTTCCGGAACGCCGCCTGGTCGATGCCCGCCACCGTTCCCCGCACCTGCAGCGCCACGGTCGAGATCGTGGGGATCCCGTTCACCATCTCGATGGTGCAGGCGGCTTCGGTTTCGATGCGGGTAGCCGGCGTGCCGGCCTTCTCGAGGTCCGCCGACAAGGCCATCGACAGACAGGCGGCATGCGCCGCGGCGATCAGCTCCTCCGGCGTGCTCCCGGCGGCCCCTTCGAAGCGCGTCTTGAACGAATAGGGCGCGGCGAAAGCGCCGCTCGCCGCCCGGAAACTCCCCCGACCGTCCTTCAGCTTGCCTTCCCACACGGCACTGGCACGGCTGATAGTCATCCGCACTCCCGATAGATGAAGGTGATGTCCGGAATCTGGCGGGGGGCGGCGCACCGCGCTACGCTTCAGCACCATCCGATGCCGGGAGACGCCATGCCCACTGAGCGCAAGACCAAACGCCCCAAGCGCAAGAAGCCCGAGACGTTCCGCGCCCGGGAGCTGACACCCTCGTTGACGGTGAACGACCTGAAGCAGAGCCTCGCCTTTTACGAAGGCGTGCTCGGTTTCACAGTGGAAGATCGTTGGGAGACGGACGGCACCCTGCGAGGCGTCGAGCTGAAGGCGGGCACGGCGCGGCTGATGTTGAATCAGGATGACTGGGCCCGAGGCCGCGAGCGTCTCAAGGGCGAGGGGTTCCGGCTGTGGTTCTCGACCGCCCAGGACATCGATCACCTCGCCGCGGATATCCTGGCGCGCGGCGGGCGGCTGGACCACGAGCCGCGGACGATGCCCTGGGGCGATCGCACCTTCGCCCTCTCCGACCCCGACGGATACCGCTTGACGATCGCGCAGCAGAAGCGCTGATCGTGGACCACGCCGCGGTTCTCGAAGCGCTCGCGGGCACGTTCGTGCCCGGGGGCGAGGCCGTCCGTCTGGCCGATCACCTGGCCGAAACCATCGCCTCCCTGCCCCACCGTGCCGACCGCGACGAGCTGAACCGGCTGCTCGGCCTGCTGGAGAGCCGCATCGTCAACGCCCTGCTCTCCGGCATCCCGCGTCCGTTCACCGGCATGAGCGTTCCCCAGCGGGAGCGCTATCTCCGGGGATGGGCCCGGAGCCACCTGCCGCTGCGCCGCAAGGCGTTTCAGGCGCTGAAGCGCATGGCGACGGTCATCTACTACACGTCGCGCGACCCGAGCGGCCGGCCCAATCCCTCCTGGCCGCGACTCGGATACCCCGGCCCGCTCGGGCCCCCACCGGCCACGCCCAAGCGCATCCAGCCCACCGAGATCACGAGCGATTCGACGCTCGACTGCGACGTGGTGATCGTCGGCTCGGGGGCGGGCGGCGGGGTGATGGCGGGCGAGCTCGCCGCGCGGGGCAAGGACGTCGTGGTCCTCGAAAAGGGCGGCTACTACAACGAGGCGGACTTCACCCAGTACGAAGGCGAGATGCTGTCGCGGCTGTACGATGCCGGCGGACTCCTCACCTCCGACGACCTGGGCTTCGTGATCCTGCAGGGCAGTTGTCTCGGCGGCGGCACCGTCGTCAACTACACCACCGCCTTCCACCCCGCCGCCGAGGTCCGCGAAGTGTGGGCGCGCGAGCACGGCCTGCCCCATTTCACGAGTCATGAATTCACCGCCTCGCTCGACGCCGCGGCCCGGCGCATCGGAGTCGGTACCGAGCAGAACCGGCCCAGCGCCCGCGACGCCGTGCTGATCCGGGGCCTCGAAGCGCTCGGCTGGCACCACGGCCTGCTCCCGCGCAACGTCCGCGGCTGCTCGCAGGGGGACGACTGCGGCTACTGCGGCTACGGCTGCCGCCGCGGCGCGAAGCAGTCTACCCTGATCACCTACCTCCAGGATGCGTTCGACCGCGGCGCCCGGATCCTGGTGGGCGCCGACGTCCGGCGGATCCGCTTCGACCGCGGCCACGCCACGGGCGTCGAGGCGATCGTGCGCCATCCCCAGGCCGCCCGCCCGTTTACGCTCACGGTGCGCGCGCGCGCCATCGTCGTGGCCGGCGGATCGGTGCATTCCCCGGCGCTGCTGCTGCGCTCCGGCGTGGAGCTGCCCGCGCTGGGGCGGCATCTCGCCCTCCACCCCGGCACCGCCGTCTTCGGGCTCATGCCGGAGGAGACGCGTCCCTGGACCGGCACGCTGCAGGCCCACTATTCCGATCAGTTTGCCGATCTGGATGCCGGCTACGGGTTCAAGCTCGAGACCGTGCCGCTGCACCCGTCGCTGTTCGCGCTGGCGGTCCCGTGGGAGTCCGGCACCCAGCACGCCGACGCGATGGCGGGGCTGTCGCGCACGACGCACGTGGCGGTGCTGTTGCGCGACCGGGACGGCGGCCGCGTGCGCGTCGATGGCGACGGAAAGGCGGTGGTTTCCTACCGGCTCTCGGCGTACGACGCCGCCCACTTGCGGCGCGGCCTCGCCGAAGGCGCCCGGTTGCTCGAAGCGGCGGGAGCGCGGGAAATCTGGTCGCCGCAGGCGCGCTGGATCGCCTATCGGCCGGACGGGTCCGGCGCGGCCCGCGACCGCTGGCTCGAGGAGATGGACCGCGCCGGGTATGGTCCCAACCAGATCCAGCTGGCCACGTTCCACCAGATGGCGTCGTGCCGCATGGGAAGCAGTCCGCGGGACTCGGTGGTCAGCGCCGAGCACCAGGTGTGGGGCGCCCCGGGACTCTACGTCGCCGACGCCAGTACGTTCCCCTCGGCGTCCGGCGTCAACCCGATGCTCACGATCATGGGGATCGCGCACCGGGCGGCGGGGATCGTGGCTTCGAAAACCTGAGACATCAGACATCTGACGTCAGATATCTGATGTCTGACTTCTGACGTCTCTCATCAGGAGATCCGAATGCTCGCTCTGCTCGCCGTTGCCTCCCTGGCGATCCAATCGCCCGTCGCCGACACCTCTCCCTTCCGGACCCTGACGCTCCCCGCAGCGACGCGGGTGCGCTCGAGCGGCGGCGCCCCGGGGCCGGAGTACTGGCAGCAGGAGGCGAGCTACACGATCCGCGCGTCGCTCGACACGGGGACCAGCCTGTTGACCGGGACGGAGACGATTCATTACGTCAATCATTCGCCCGACGCGCTCGCGTTCGTGTGGGTGCAGGTCGAGCAGAACATCTTCTCGAAGCAGAGCGTCACCTACCAGCTCAACCAGCCGCCGCTCCATTTCGCGGGCGGAGCCGTGTTCGATTTCACGGGCAAGGGCTTCATCGGCGGGATCACGATCGATCGCTTCAACGCCGGCGCGCAGGAGCTGGTGCGTACCGTCGCCGGCACCATGATGCGGGTCGAGCTGCCGACCCCGCTCGCCCCGGGAAGCGCGATCGATTTCGACGTCGCCTGGCATTTCCCGGTGCCCCCCTACGGCGGCGGCCGCATGGGCCGGATCGGGAACCGGCTCTACGAGATCGGCCAGTGGTATCCGCGGCTCGTCGTCTACGACGACGTGAACGGCTGGAACCCGCTCCCCTACATCGGGGCGGGCGAGTTCTACCTCGAGTACGGCGACTACGACGTGACGCTGACGTTGCCGGCCGGCTACCTCGTGGCGGCGACCGGCACCGTGCAGAACCCCGCCGACGTCTGGTCGCCCGCGGTACGCCAGCGGCTCGAGCAGGCGAAGGCCGCCCCCGAGCGCGTGCAGATCGTCACCAAGGCCGAGGCTACGGCGAACGGCGCCCGCCCCACGGCCGGGACCAAGACGTGGCACCTGACCGCCTCCAACGTGCGTGACTTCGCCTGGGCCACCTCACCCGATTTCCGCTGGGATGCGAGCGGGTGGAACGGCGTCCAGATCAACACGTTCTACCGTCCCGGCGCTGCGCCCTGGGAAGAAGCCAACCGGATGGCCCGGTTCACCATCCAGCACTTCAGCGAGACCTGGGGCACCTACCCCTGGCCGCACGCCACGACCGTGGAAGGACTGATCGAGGGCATGGAGTATCCGATGCTCACTTTCGTTCCCGCGATCCAGAAGCGCGAGGACCAGTTCTGGGTGCTGATGCACGAGTTCGGGCATCAGTGGTTCCCGATGATGGTCGGCTCCGACGAGCGCCGCTATCCGTGGATGGACGAGGGGTTCAACACGTTCATCGATTACGGCGCCGCGGAAGGCTACTTCACGGGCACCGCATACGGTGATACGGTCCGGCGCGAGCTGCTGACCGCCTTCGGTGTCTCCGCCGTCCCCGGCCAGGAGCAACCGCTGATCACCAAGCCGGTGGAGCAGCGCGATCTCGCCTGGGGGGCGTACCAGAAACCGGCGTTGATGCTGACCGTGCTGCGCGACCAGGTGCTGGGCCGCGAGACCTTCGAGCGCGCCATGCGGGAGTACGTGCAGCGCTGGAAGTTCAAGCACCCGCAGCCGGCTGATTTCTTCCGCACGCTCGCCAACGTGTCCGGGCGGGATCTCGACTGGTTCTGGCGCGAGTGGGTCTATACCACGGCGCGGCTCGACCAGGCCGTGGATTCGGCGCGGGCCACGGGCGGCGACTCGACCTACGTGTTCCTCTCGAACCGCGGCTCGATGGTGCTTCCGGTGACGCTACAGCTCCGCTACGCCGACGGCACAAGCGACACCCGCTTGCTGCCGGTCGAAATGTGGTACCTGGGCGACCGGTTCACCGCACGGTTCGCCACGCCGAAGGTGGTGGTGGGCGTCGTGGTGGATCCGACGGCCAGTTTGCCGGATGTGAATCGGAGCAACAACAGGTGGGGCAGATAAACGGCGCTATCGGCTATCAGTCATCGGCTCAGCCGATAGCTGATAGCCGATAGCGTTTCTTACGTTTTCGGCTCTACCGGCATCCCCACCGCTTCCCAAAGATCCCAGCCGCCAACCAGCGCCCGGGCCTTTTCATAGCCGGCCTGCTGCAGCTCTCGCGCCACCCGGGCGCTTGTCGCTTCGTTGCTTCAGGCACAATACGCCACCAGCCAGTCATGGCGCGGTAACGCCAGCTCGGCGGCGCGCGTGCGGGCGCTGTCGGGCGGCAACCGGATCGCGCCCTGGGCTTTGACGGCGCTCTCGCGCCACGCGCCTTCCTTACGCACGTCGAGCAGCACCACCCGCTCACCGCGGGCCTGGAGCTGTTTCACTTCATCGAGCGTAATCCGCTCGCGGCCCCCCTTCCCTCGTCCCCCGTCCCCGGCCTTCGATCCCCATCCGCGGAGCATCAACGATCCACCGTGGAGGACGACCGAGAGCAGCACGACGAGCGCTGCGACCGGGAACAACCCGCGCGCGCCCGGAACGCCCGCGAACACCGGAAGCAGCACGAGGAGCAGCGACGACAGCCCCTTCGGACCATACCACACGATCAGCCGCCGGCTCCGGGCATCCAGCGGCTCCCGCCACAGCGCCAGCGCGAGCACGAGGGTTCGGCCGAACAGCGCGATCACGGCGAACAGCAGTGTCCGCCAGGTGATGCCTTCCAGACCGGTCCATACGAGCGACGCGCCGAACGCCACGAAGCTGAACAGCAGGAACAGCTCCGCCGTGGCCTGTCCGTAGTCCACGAAACAGTCGCACAGCTCGGCATCGAACGCCGCGACGGTGAGCCCGGCGGCGAACGCCGCGAGGAAGCCGCTGCCGTGCACTGCTTCCGCCGCGGCGAAGGCCGCGAACGCCAACCCCAGAGCGTAGATCGACTCGTAGTCGCGCCGCACCCCCACCCGCTTGCGCACCCCTTCGAGCAGCGCCACGCCCAGGAAGCCGACCAGCACCCCCGCCCCGGGCCCCAGCACCAGCAGTCCGACGGCGCGCCCTCCCAGCGGAGTCGCCGGCCCGGTCCCTCCGGCCAGCGCGATCGCGAACAGCACGATGGGAAGCAGGAAGAGATCGTTCAGCCCGCTCTCGAGCTTCAACGCCTGCCGCGCGGCCGCCGGCACCGTTTCGGTGCGCAGCAGGCCGCGCATCATCACCGGATCGGTCGATGCGAGGGCCGCCCCGAGCATCACTGCGAGCGGCGGCGACAAACCGAGCAACCCCCACGCCGCGAGCGCGCCGAGGGCGGCGTTCAGGACCGCCCCCGGCCCGAGCAGCAGGAACGCGAGCCGGGCGTGGGTCCGCACTTCGCGCAGATCCACCGCGATGGCATCGGTGAACAGCACCAGCACGAGGCCGATCGTGGCGATCCCCTCGAGCACCGGCGACGTCAATCCGAAATCGAGGAGACCCAGGCCGAACGGCCCGAGCGCGGCGCCCAGGGCGAGGAACACCGCCACCTGAGGAACACGGAAGCGGTCCACGAGCCCCGAGACCAGGGCCGCGGCGATAATGACCACGCCGACGAGCGCCAGCGTGACGACGAACGGCGTCAGTGGATGCCGCCGCCGGCGAACTGCTTCACCAGGTCGCCGATCACTCCCTTCGCGTCACCGAACAACATCCACGTGTTGTCCTGCACGTACAGCTCGTTGTCGATGCCGGCGAACCCCGGGTTCTTGCTGCGCTTGATCGCCAGCACGGTCCGGGCCTTGTCGGCGTCGATGATCGGCATGCCGTAGATCGGCGACTCCTTCACGTAGCGGGCGGCCGGGTTCACCACGTCGTTCGCGCCGATCACGAGCGCGACATCGCACTGCGGCATTTCCGGATTGATCTCGTCCATCTCGACGAGCGCGGAATAGGGGATGTTCGCTTCGGCGAGCAGCACGTTCATGTGCCCCGGCATGCGCCCGGCGACGGGGTGGATGGCGAACTTGACCGTGACGCCGCGCTTGGTCAGCTGATCGTACAGCTCGCGGACCTTGTGCGGCGCCTGGGCCACGGCCATGCCGTAGCCGGGAATGATGACCACCAATCGCGCCTGTTCGAGCAGCTGCGCCGCACCCTCGGGCGTTTCTTGCTTCCAGACCTTCTGTTCGCCCGACGCTAGGGCCTTCTTGACCGTACCGAAGGCGCCGAACAGGACGTTCGTGAACGAGCGGTTCATCGCCCGGCACATGATGATCGACAGGATGAGCCCGCTCGAGCCGTCCAGCGCCCCCGCGGTCACCAACAGGGCGCTGTTCAGCACGAAGCCCATCGCCACCGCGGACAATCCGGCATAGGAATTCAGGATCGAAATGACGGTGGGCATGTCCGCACCGCCGATCGGAATGATCAGGAACACCCCGAACAGCAGCGCGAGCCCGACGATGGCGAGGAATGCGTTCGGCGCCCACGGCGCCGTGGGGTGCAGCACCACCAGCACCCCGATGACGGCGGCGGCGACGAGGACCCCGAGATTCACCACGTTCTGCCCCGGATAGGTGACGGGCCGCTGCGGGATCCAGCGGACCTCCTGCAGCTTCCCGGTCGCCATCAGGCTCCCGGTGAACGTCAGAAATCCGAGGATCACCTCCACCACCAGCGCGCTCATGCGGAACGTCGTGATGTGCTCCGCGCCCTCGCCGAGCCACAGGTGGTATTCCGCCACGCCCACCAGTCCCGCCGCGAGCCCGCCGAACGCGTGCGACAACGCCGTCCGCTGCGGCACAGCCGTGAGCGGCACGCGCGACAGCGGCACGCCGACGAGGAAGCCGGCGGCGATGGCCAGCAGGATCCAGCCGTGATGCACGATTTCCGGCTGAATCCAGGTCGCCAGCACGGCGACAGCCATCCCCGCCACGCCGGCGAACACCCCTTTGCGCGCGGTCTTCGGGTCGCCCATCCAGTGGAGGGCGAAAATGAACAGCGCGGTCGCGGCGATCGCCGCGAACTGCCCGATCGCCTGCATCATTGCTTCTTGAACATCTTCAGCATGCGGTCCGTGATCAGAAACCCGCTGACGATGTTGGTCATGGAAGCGAACAGGGCGACGGCGCCCAGAATGCGAATCGTCTTCGGGTAGTCGGCACCGGCGACAACCAGAGACCCGACCACCGCGATGGCCGAGATGGCGTTGGTCAGCGACATCAGCGGTGTGTACAACAACCGCGACACCCGTCGGATCACACCTAGCCCGATGAACGTCGCGAGCACGAAGACGAACAGCATGGACCAGTAGCCGGTCATGGCTTCAGCACCTTTCCGTCATGGGTGACGCAGGTGGCCGCGGTGATCTCGTCGGTGAAATCCAGCTGCAGCTTGCCGTCCTTCACGAGCAGGCCCAAAAAGCTCGCCACATTTCGCGCGTACATCTGGCTCGCGTGCAACGGCAGGGTGGCGGGGAGATTGACCGGGCCGAGGATGGTCACGCCATGGTGCGTCACCGGCGTGCCGGCCTGCGTCAGCTCACAGTTGCCGCCGGTCTCGGCGGCGATGTCCACGATCACCGAGCCCGGCCGCATCCCCTCCACTGCGGCGCGCGTCACGAGGATCGGCGCGCGCTTCCCGGGGATCGCCGCCGTCGTGATCACGACATCCGCGTCCTTCACGCTCCGCGCCAGGAACTCGAGCTCGCGCCGGTGCTGGTCTTCCGAGAGCTCCTTCGCATAGCCCCCCGTCCCTTCGGCCTGCACCTGCTCTTCCATCGCAAGGAACTTGGCGCCCAGACTTTCGACCTGCTCCTTCACGGCGGGCCGGACGTCGAATGCGGAGACGATCGCGCCGAGGCGCCGCGCAGTGGCGATCGCCTGCAGGCCGGCGACACCGGCCCCCAGCACCAGAACGCGGGCCGGTGACAAGGTGCCGGCTGCCGTCACGAGCATCGGGAAGAACTTCGGGACCGTATCGGCGGCCAGCAGGACGGCCTTGTAGCCCGCCGCCGTGGCCTGCGAGGAGAGCACATCCATCGCCTGCGCGCGCGTGATCCGGGGCAGGAGCTCGAGGCTGAACGTCGTCACACGCCGCCCCGCCAGTTGGCGGATCAGCTCGGCATTCGCGGACGCCTGGAGCAGCCCGACCAGCGCGGCGCCCTCGCGCAGTTTCCCGGCCTCAGCCGGGCTCGGCTTCTGCACCTTGCAGACGACGTCGGCGGCCCATGGGTCGTCGATGGTCGCGCCGGCTGAGCGGTAGGCCTCATCCGTGAAGCCCGCGGCCACGCCCGCCCCCGGTTCCACCACCACCTCGTGCCCTTCCTTCACCATTTTTGCGACCGTATCGGGAATGAGCGCGACGCGACGCTCTCCGGCGACGGTCTCTTTCGGGACCCCGAGCTTCATGTGCCGTCCTCGTAGGTGGCGGTGTGAAGAAGCTATAACGTATGGATAAAGATGAAAGGTTGATTGAATCGGTCGTAAAGGCATCTTTATGCGCATGCGCGGATGGAGGCTCGACAGGTGGCGGCGGTGGAAGGTGGGAATCGTGCTGTCCACCCTCTCCAGTCTCCCCACCCTGCAACTCTCCGCCCAATGCCCCGACGGTTCGCCGCCACCGTGCACGCCCATGGCGCGCCCGGCCCCAGCTGACCGCACGCCGTCGGTCACCGTCCTGTACCTCGAAAACGTTTCACCGGACACGACGGATAACGCTCTGGCCGATGGCCTGACCGAGGAGCTCATCGCGCGGCTGTCGCAGGTGAGGGGAATCAAGGTCACGGGGCGATATGGAGCGCTCCGCTATCGGGGCCGTCAGGCTCTCGATCCGCGCCTCGTCGGTCGCGAGCTCGGAGTCCGTTTTGTGCTTCAGGGGACCATCCGTCGCAGCCTCGAACGGGTGCGTGTCGCCGTGGAGATCATGGACGTGACGACCGGCTACAACGTGTGGGGGCAGACCTACGAGCAGGCGACTCGAGATGTGTTCGCAGTGCAGGACTCGGTCGCTATCCAGGTTGTCGAAGCCGTGCGCGGCCGGCTGACGCGTCAGGAAATCGCACGGCTCGCACCCCGAGTGCCGACCGTCAATAGCGAGGCGTATGCCGCCTACCTGCGCGGTACGGCCGTGCTACGGGCCCGAACCGCCGTGGCAGGGTCGAACGCGATTGCACAGTTTCGTCGCGCCGTGGCTTTGGACACGACCTTCGCCGCCGGCTACGCGCGGCTCGCGGAAGCGTACGCGCTGGCAGCCATCTGGGGATGGAATGTTCCCGATGCGCCGTACGACAGTCTACCCAGTCTCGCGCAGCACGCAGCCGGGCGCGCACTGGCGCTCGATTCGACGAGCGCGGAAGCCTGGCTCGGCGCGGCGATGGCGATGCGGCTGAGTGACCCGCGCCGTTCCGTAGTGCTAAACCGACGCGCGGTTGCTCTTGATCCGAGCAACACTGAAGCGCTGCATCAGTTGGCAACCGGACTCAGAGCCACTGGCGACCAGGATAGTGCCATGGCGACCGAGGATCGCGTGCTAGAACGCGATCCATACTACGGATACGTGTACGCGTTCCAGGCGCAGATCGCGAACTACGCTGGCCGCCCGCTCGAGGCGGTGGCGCGAGCCAACCGGGGACTCGCGATCGATTCCTCCCAGGCGGACACCTACCGGCAGTTGGCCGATGCCGACCTCCAGCTCGGCCGCACGGGCGAGGCGCGTCTGGCAGCCCGGCGGGCCCTGGCGCTCGGAGCTCGTCCCACCGCGACCCGGGTAACCCTTGCACTCGCCGATCTCGTCGAAGGGGACACGAGCCGGGCGCGCACCGCGGTCGATTCCCTGGGGAGTGAATCGCGCGGGCGCCTCGACCGTTCACCTGGTGGGTTGCCATTCTTCGAGGCGGGGTACCTCGCCGCCGCTTATGCGCAGCTCGGGATCGCCGACAGTGCCGTCGCCTGGGCGCAGCGGATCGTCTGGTGGGATCGGCGATTCCACTGGGTCGAGCTCGAGGGTTCGTGGCTGTGGGCGCCGATCCGAAGCGATCCACGCTTCAAAGCGCTGCTCGTCGAGTCGCGGCCGTGAGGCGGGCGCTGACGCTGCTGTTCGGTCAGCTGAGTGTCGCGGCGGCGTGCAACGGGCTGTCCGCTCAGTGCCCCGATGGATCTCCGCCCCCCTGTTCCCGGGCGGTGCACGGTCCCGGCGTCCCCGTCGACTCCAACGCGATCGCCATCTTCCCGTTCCGCGTCAGCGGTCCCCCGGACGCGCAGTACCTCCGGGAGGGGATGCTCGACCTGCTGAACGTCGGTCTCGATGGCCTCGCCGGTTGGCGGGTGCTCCAGCCGCGCGCGTTTCTGCGTCAGGTGGGCGCTGGCGCCGCCGCCGCTATCGATGTGCCGCAGGCGGCCCGCCTCGCCCGTGCCGCCGGCGCCGGCACCTTTATCCTCGGCAGCGCGGTCGTGCTCGGCCCCGAGCTGCGCGTCCAGGCCGAGTTGTACGAGTCGGCCCGCGGCACGTCGCTCGCTTCGGTGCGGGCGCGCGGCGCGCTGGCCCTCCCGGCGCCCGTCGCCGACAGCATCGCCGGGGGACTCGCCCGGCAGCGGCTCATCGTGCACGCCGGCGCGACGCGGCACGCGCTCGAGGAGTACACGACGACCTCCCCGGTCGCGCTGCAGGCCTACCTCGTCGCCGAGCAGCTGGCCCGGCACGCGCAGTGGCAGGAGGCCGCCGAAAGTCTGACGGTCGCCGTCGCTCTCGACTCCACGTTCGCGCTCGCGTACTACGGCTTGTACCGGGCGATCACCTGGGGCAATTCCGGCCCGATCCTGCCCCAGGGCTCTGATCGATCGATCACGCCCTATTCGATCGACGTCGTGATTCAAGGCGCCATCCGGCACCTCGATCGGGCGCCCCCGCGTCAGCGACGGCTGCTCGAATTCGTGGCCGAGACGAACCGCGCTGAAGCGCTGCGCCGCGCTGATGGTCTGACGCGGGACTACCCCGATGACGCCGACGCGTGGCTGGAGCGCGGCGACGCGTATTTCCACCTCGGCCTCCAGATCGGCGAGCCGCCGACGCTGGCATTGGAGTGCCTGCAGCACGCCATCGCCCTCGACCCGGCGGTCCCCGAGGCGTACCTCCACGTGGTTCAGCTCCGCAGCATCGTGGGCGACAGCGCGGGGGCCTGGCAGGCGCTCGAACGCCTTCGCAGCATGGCGCCAGACTGGCCCGCCACGATCGGCCTCGACCTCGCCATGCAGGCGGCGTGGCGCGGCGCCGATCCCGCCACCCGCGCCAGGCCCAGCGCCGAGGTCGCGACGATCGTCGGTCGCTACCTGCTGCTGGTCCTGGACCCCCGGCCGGCACGTGCCGTGACCCTGGCCGATTCGTTCGCCGCGGTCGCCGCCAGACCGGACCGATCGCCCGCCGAGCGGGTCGAAGCGCTGTTGCGGCGCCATGTGTACCAGCTCGCACAGGGACGACAGGCGGTCGCATGGGAAATGCTCCGCCAGGCGTCCCTGATGGATCCCGCCGGCGCGGAGGTCTTGGGCGCCACGATCGTCCACGAGCTGGTCACGGGGACGCACGACACTGAAGCGGACGATGCGGCGCGGCGGCTGCTCCAGCTGGGGGCGGCGCGGCCGCTCTGGGCGACGGTCCTGCTCGCGTGGCGCACCGCGGCCACCGGGGCGCCGGATTCCGCCGTCGCGGCAATCAACCGGCTGCTCGCCACCGGGGAATACCCGGCATTCCGGGCGGCGCTGGCGGAGGGTCTGTCCGGGTTGGCCACGCTACGTGCCGGCGACTCCGTCGCGGCCCGGCGCGGACTGGCGCGGGCCAACGTCTCATGGATCGAGACGCGCGACATCGAGGAGTATTTCCCCACTCCATATCTCGCCCTGGTGCTGTCGGACCTCGACCGCCGGGCCGGCGACCTCGAGGTGGCGGCCCAGCGTCTGCACGAGACCGTGGGCCCCATCGGAATCCTGTTTCGGGCACGGGCGGAGGAGGAGCGGGGACAGATTGCCGTGCAGCGGGGCGATTCGGCCGCGGCCATCCGCGCCTATCGGAACTTCATCGACTTGTGGACGAACGCCGATCCCGAGCTGCAGCCGCGCGTAACGGCAGCGCGAGCGGCGCTGGCGAGGCTCTCAACTCCCCTTCGGTAACCGATCGCGGTCGCGTTGCTGCGTCAGGAGCCGCTCGGCGAAATCCAACCGCTCGGCCAGTTCGCCCACCTGATGCTGCAGCTGCTCCATGTGCTCCAACAGGAGCGACACCGTCCGCCGATCGGCGCCGGCGACGCCCACGGTCTCGGCCAGATGCCAATTGCGGATGCGGTAGCCCTCTCCGTCTGCGAACTCGCCGGCCAGGATCATCACCATGTCGTACAGCCACCACATACCCATCCCACCGAGCGTCAGCGCCATGAACACGCCGCTCTGAGGGCGGCCCGCGTAGAAGCGATGGAAACCGAATACGCCTCCCAACCCTCCGAGGATCAGCGCAACGCCGCGCGAGCGCTCGGACGATTGCGGCGCCTCGTCGGGTGGCTCTTCGGCCGAATCGTACCGACTGGGCAGGTTCCCGGTCATGCGACCAAGATACCGCCCGTCCTGTCTCGAGGTTACTGCGGCTGCGTGCGGGCGAGCAGCGTGTCGATCTGCGCGCGCGGTGCGGCCCCGGTCTGGCGCGCCGTTTCGCGGCCGTGGTCGAAGAGGATCATCGTGGGAATGCCGCGGATGCCGAATCCACTGGGGGTCACGGGATTCCGGTCGGTGTCGAGCTTCAGCACCAGCACTTTGCCCAGCCGATCGAGGGCCAGCTCGTCCAGGATCGGCGCCATCATCTTGCACGGGCCGCACCAGTCGGCATAGAAGTCCACGAGCACCGGAATGTCCGTGCCGCTCAGCACCTGCTGGAACGTCTCGTCGGAGACGTGCAACGGGCGATCGAGCAGAATGGGCCGGCCGCACGACCCGCATTTCGGCCCCTGCGACACACGGTCGAGCGCCACGCGGTTCAGCGTGGAGCAGAACTGGCACGCGACGGCCAGAACCCGCTCGGTCGTGGGCGCGTCGGTCGGTGTATTGGTGATCATGACGGCATCCTCACGGTGTTAGACGGTCCGTTCATCTAGCGCATAGAACCGTTGCGCACCACCAACTGTTCCCGTTCCTCATCGTAGGTGACCAGCACGATACGACGGGATCCGAGCGTGACCACCGTATCGAGCGTCAACCGAGCCGGCGTCGTGAGGGCTCCCGCACCTGTCGTACTGTCAGCCGGCGGCGCCCCTTCCCGCGTGAACGTCACGGCGATGCGGTGCGCCCCCGGCAAGACCACCAGGTCCTGGAATACGTAGAGCGGCCGATCTTCTCGCACGCCGGCTCCGTGGATCAGCCGGTCCACCGCCGCGCCACCGTCCATGGCGACCACCAGGCGGTAGGGCAGGATACGACCTTCGCATACTTCCTCCTGCCGCATGTGCGCCGGGAGCTTCGACAGCTCCTCCGGTGTGCGGCGACGGCAATCGCGGACCCGCTCGCCGCGCGCCCGCCAGGCGAGCCGCACGATCGCGCCGACGTCGCGCTCCGCCGTGTACGGCGCAAACGACACCAGACGAAGCGACGCAAGCAACGCGACCCCGCCCAGGACGCCGAACGTGCCGCGCACGGCCCGGGTCATCGAGCTGCCTCCGCCCCGGCATCCGCCAGCTCGCACAGTCGCTCCAGGTCGATGTCGGATTCGGCCGTCGTGGCCTCGAGCGCGGCGACGTCGGCACGGAACGCGGCCAACGCCGTGCGGACCACGCCACCCTCGCCCGCGGCGGCGTGCACCAGCCGTATCCGCCGCCGATCCACGCGCTCGCGCAGCTCCGCCTCCCGCTCGTGAAACAGCCGTGCCTCGAGCCACTTGGGCCCTTCCCGGTTCCAGCAGTCTCGCGGCGGGCAGGACACGATCAGCGCACCCCCGGCGCCCGCCCGCAGCAGGAACTCCACCACCGAGGTGTGCAGGTTGCCCCCGCAGGTCACCGGGTAGACCCGGGCCCCCTCGTACTCGGCCGCAGCAGCGACGCCTCCCGCCCCGCGGTCGCACACCACCAACACGACGTCCCCGGCACCCGGCCGTCGCGCCGCGATGAAGTCGCGCACCACCGTGAGCTGCGCCCGGCCCGTCCGGCCGGGGGGGCCCACGCCCATCGGGGCGCACGACCCGGCGCAGAGACCGCAGCTCACGCACAGCGCGGGATCCACCCGCGCCACCAGCGCCGATTTCCCGGTGTGCGAGGCGTCGAGGCGGTCCACCATCGCGATCGCCTCGTAGGGACAATCCAGGTAGCACTGCTCGCACCCCGTGCACAGACGCTCGTCGACGATCGAGGCCGGCGGGCGGCGCGCCAATCGCGGACGGGTAACCCATGGGATGGCGAGCGTCACCGCCGCCGCGGCCAGGCTGATGCCCCACATCGCCCCCGGGGACACCGCGCGGGCCAGCGGAATCCAGAAGGCGTAGAACCAGTCGAAGGCGGCGCGCCCCGGGAGCGTGAACGGGTCGGCGGGCGGCGTCACGGTCACCGGCCAGAGGATGGCGAGTGACAGAAGGGCACCGGTGAGCCACCAGGTGAGCCCGCGCGGCGGGAACAGCCCGGGACGCGCCAACCGCGACACGTGCACCCAGACGAGAATGAAGAGCCCGATCGGCAGGGCCACGTGCGCGAACAGGTTCAAGAAGAAGAAGGCGCCCGGCAGCGCCCGCTCGCCGGTGAACGCGCGGCTGATCGGTTCCCCGAAGATCGGGAGCAAATCGAAGATCCGCGCCCCGGCCTGCGCCAGCACCTGACCCTGGACGTCCCACACCATGACGAACCCGGTCCACCCGCACACGAACACCGAGCCCAGCAGGACGAGGCCGGAGATCCAGGCGAGGGTGCGCGGCCCCCAGCTCCTCCCCTGCACCAGCATGCGAAGCGCATGGAAGCCCGCGGCGATGACGGCCGCGTCCGACGCATAGCGATGCACGCCGCGCATCCACCGCCCCAGCCAGGCTTGCTGAGTGATCCGGACGACGGAATCGTACGGCTCGCTGATATGGTAGACGAACAGCAGGTAGACGCCGGTCACGAGCAAGACCAGAAACAGGACGAGCACGAGGGCCCCGCTGTGATACAGCGGGTTGTAGCGCCAGCCATAAACGCGGTTCAGTCCGGCGTCGGCCCAGGCCAGTCCCCGACGCGCGCCGCGCTTCACCCCCTCGACCAGCGACATGCCCACCCCTCGCGACCCTCTTGCCGACGCCAAATTATCACCTTATCATGATGAAGACAAGATTATGCTCTCCCAGACCGCCGAATACGCGCTGCGGGCCGTGCTCTACGTCGCCGAGCACGGGGACGACCGCCTCGTGCAGGTGAGCGAGATGGCCCGGG
>JBGPHP010000021.1:0-24010 GCA_041484445.1 Gemmatimonadota bacterium | reverse complement strand
GGTTCATCACCTCGGTCATCGGCCTGATCGCGTTTTCGATCCTGTTGCCCGCCTGCATCCTGCTGATCCTCGACCACGTGGCGGGGACGAGCTTTTTCATCCCGGCCGGGCTCGTGATCTCGGACACGCTCCAGCCCCACACCGGCGGCTCACCGCTCCTGTGGCAGCACCTGTTCTGGTTTTTCGGTCACCCCGAGGTGTACATCGCGATCCTGCCGGGGTTCGGGATCGTCTCCCAGATCCTCCCCGCGTTCGCCCGCAAGCCGCTGCTCGGGCCCCGCGTGATGATCACCTGCATGGCCGCCATCGCGTTCCTGAGCTACACGGTGTGGGGCCACCATATGTTCCTGAGCGGCATGAACCCCTTCTCGGCCACGCTGTTCTCGGTGCCGACCCTCATCATCACGATTCCCGCCACGATCATCACCCTGCTGTGGATCGGCACGCTGTACGGCGGGAAACTCCGCTTCACGACCGCGATGCTGTTCTGCATCGGGTTCGTTTCCGTGTTCGTGAGTGGGGGCATCAGCGGATTCTTCCTGGCGCAGCCGTCGATCGACGTGTATCTGCACGGCACCTATTTCGTGGTGGGCCATTTCCACTTCGTGATGGGCGTCGCCGCGATGTTCGGCATCTTCGCGGGTACCTATTACTGGTTCCCGAAGATGTTCGGCCGCATGATGAACGAGTCGCTGGGCAAGATCCACTTCGCCCTCACGTTCGTCGGTGTGTACTGCATCTTCATGCCGATGCACTATCTCGGCCTGCACGGCGACGTGCGGCGCTACTCGGCCTTCACCGACGAGTACATGAAGGGGTCGATCCCGCTGCACCGCTTCATCACGGTCGCCGCCCTGTTCACCGGTGCCGTCCAGCTGCTCTTCCTCTACAACCTGGTGCGCAGCCGGTTCCGTGGCGCCCCGGCGCCGGACAACCCCTGGCAGGCCACGACCCTCGAGTGGACGACCAGCTCGCCGCCGCCGTTCGACAACTTCGGCGGCCGCCACCCGGTCGTGACGCACGGGCCGAACGAGTACGGCGTGCGCGGTCAGGCGGGAGACTACGTCATGCAGAACTCGCCGGAACAGCTTCCGGCCGGCAAGTGAGCGTTCGCGTCGAGCCGGTGACTTCGCCGGCGCGGACCGGCGTCTGGGTGGGAATCGCCGCCATCGTGCTGATGGTCGCGGCCTTCACCGGGGCCCTGATCGTACGACGGGCCGAGGCCGATTGGATCCACTTCCGGCTCCCGCCGATCATCTACATCAACACGCTGGTGCTCCTCGGCAGCAGTGCGACGCTGGAGCGCGCGCGGGCGCGGTTGGCGACGGCCAGCGGCTGGCTGGGCGTGACGCTGGGGCTGGGGCTGCTGTTTGTGGTTGGCCAGGTGCTGGCGTGGCGCAACCTCGCCGCCCAGGGGCTGTTCCTCGCGACGAGCCCGTCGGCCGCCTTCTTCTACGTGCTCACGGCGCTGCACGGCGTCCATCTGCTGGGCGGAGTCGCGGCCCTGACGTACCTCCTGGGCCGCATCCGGCGCGCGCAGGGTATCGCCGGCGCGCTGGACGCGGCGGCGTTGTACTGGCACTTCATGGGTGTGCTGTGGCTCTATCTGTTGCTGCTCCTGACGGTGCAGCTCTAACCCGCTCGGGGGAGACGACGTGGCCGACTCGGCGATGACCGCGCAGTCCGGCGCCGCGCACGCGGGGGTGCTGGAGCACTCCCCGTTCGGGATCCGGACACCCAAGCTCGCCATGTGGCTGTTCATCATGGCCGACGCCGCGACGTTCGGCGCAATCCTGTTTGCCTACGGGTACCTCCGCGTCGGGGCTGCCAACTGGACTCGCCCGTTCGCGTTCTTCCCGAGCATCCTCAACGGCATCGTCATGACCGTGGTGCTCCTCACGAGCAGCCTGACCATGCTGACCGCGGTCGTCGCCGCACAGCGCGGCCGCGTCGCGGCGTGCGTGCGCTGGATGGGGGTTACCGCCCTGCTCGGCGCCGCATTCGCCGTGCTGCACTTGCGCGAATGGTTCAAGATGTTCCATGAAGGATGGAGTCCGTCCACAAACCCGTTGGGCGGACCCGCGCAATTCGGCGCGACCTTCTTCGGGATCACCGGACTGCATTTGCTGCACGTCACCTGTGGAGTGATCGCCATCGCCGTGATCGCGCTGCTGGTGCGGCGCGGTCGGCTGACCGCCGCGGCGGTCGAGACGACCGGACTGTACTGGCACTTTGTCGACCTGGTGTGGATGTTCGTGTTCCCACTCGTCTACCTGATGAACGCGCGCTGACCATGACCGCCTCCTCCGAATCCCGGCACGGCCCGACGATGCAGGTCTATGTGGTGGTGTGGATCGGATCCATCTGCCTCGTGGGTGCCGAAGTGCTGCTGGCCTATGCGCACCTTCGGACCCCCGTGCTGCTGGCGACGCTGCTCGCCCTCGCCGTGTTGGAAGCCGGGGCGGCGCTGTTGTTCTTCATGCACCTGAAGTACGAGCGGCCCACGCTCTTCTGGAGCCTGATCCCCGCCCTGATCTTCGTCCTCGTGATGATGGACCATCTCTGGCCGGACGCGCTGCGCCTCTGGTCCTTGCGGGCCCCCTAGTGCACCAGATGGCCGCCTTGATGAGCGGCATGCTGCTCCTGACCGTACTGGCCGGGGCGGTCGTCACCGGCATCGCGGTCATGGCCTACCGCAAGCGCAACAAGGGCTCCGAGGACTGACCGCCGGCTCCAAACCCTGATCTCCCCGGCGGCATCCTACCCGCGAACCCCTCACGGAGGAGCCGATGTCGCAGGTTTTGGCGCTGCTTACCCTGCTCACGCTGAATTTCGGCGGTTGGGCGGTGATCACAGTAGAAGACTTGCCCGATCAGATCGCGGTGGGGCAGCCGGTCACACTCGACTTCACGGTACGCCAGCACGGCAACACGCTGCTCTCCAACCTGAATCCCCGGGTCACGGCCGAGGCCGGCCAGGACCGGGTGAGCGCGGCGGTCCAGCCGGGTCCGTCGGCCGGGCGTTACCGGGCATCCCTCACCCTGCCCCACGCCGGCGCGTGGACCATCACCGTGAACTCGGGCTTCGGCAACAGCAGCGTGACCCTGATGCCCGTGCCCGCCGTGAACCCCGGCCGGTCCGCCCCCGAGATCGCGGCGGCCGAGCGCGGACGGCGCCTCTTCGTGGCGAAAGGGTGCATCACCTGCCACGTCCACCCCGAGGTGCCATCGAGCGGCGTCGTGAACGTCGGGCCCGACCTGACGGGCCGGCGCTTCACCGGCGACTATCTGCAGCGCTTTCTGGCCGACCCGAACATCGCCACCACCCGCGGGGCCGGTGGCTTTGAGATGCCCAACCTGAATCTCGCCCCGCGGGAGATCGCCGCACTGGCGGCATTCATCAACGGCCAGTCCGCCGCGCAATCCGGCGAATGATCGGGCCGCCCCGGCCTCGCACAGGCCGGGGCGGTGGTAGTAGTTTTTCTCCTGTCGGTCGGAGCAGTTCCCACCTGTGACAGGAGGATGCGGTTCATGCGGCGTCAGACGATCGTACTCGCAGCGGTGCTGGGCGTGTTGGGAGCGTGCGGCAAGCGCGGAGCGCAGCCTCCCCAATCGGCAGCGGGATCGCCGGCCGCCCTGCTCGACCCGGCCTCGGCCGAGATGCGGGCGAGCGCACCCGCATCGTACCGCGTGCGCTTCGAGACGAGCGCCGGCGCTTTCACCGTCGACGTGACGCGCGCCTGGGCCCCGCTGGGCGCCGACCGGTTCTACAACCTGGTGCGACACGGGTTCTTCGACGGAACGCGCTTCTTCCGCGTCGTGCCCGGATTTGTGGTGCAGTTCGGCCTCGCCGGCGATCCGGCGATCTCGGCGCGGTGGCGCACGGCCTCCATCCCCGACGATCCCGTCCTCCAGCACAACACCCGCGGGACACTCACCTTCGCGACCGCCGGCCCGGCCACGCGCACGACCCAGATGTTCATCAATTTCGGAGACAACACGCGCCTCGACGCGATGGGGTTCTCCCCCCTGGGGAGCGTGGTGGAGGGGATGGACGTGGTGGATCGAATTTACGCGGGATACGGCGAGCAGCCTGACCAAGGGCGGATCGGGCTGCAGGGCAACGCCTACCTCCGCAGCCAGTTCCCGCAGCTCGATTCAATCGCGCACGCCACGATCGTCACGCCATAGGACGGAGCCATGCGATCACTCTCCCCGCTGGCGGCCCTCGCCCTGAGCGCCTGTGCCACCGGCTCCACGCTCCGCAGCGGCGTCGGTGACCGGCTGCTCGAGCACCCGCCCTTTTACGCCAGCGCACCGACCATCGTGGACACGGGCCGTGTCGGTCATTTTCCGATCGGCTACCAGCGCGGGGCAACCCAGGAGGCGCAGTTCGATCCGGCCGCCGGTCGCGGCACCCCCCTCGCCGCGCTGCAGGAGGAGATGAGTCGCTACCTCGACTCGCTCAGCCCCGGCATACCGTTCCTGACCGGCTCGGACTCCGCGCCGGGAACGCCGCCCGACGTGCGCTTCAGCTGCGACGCGGAAGTCTTCGGCAATTGCATCGTGGATACGAATCGCGCGTTGGGTCGTGGCGACGTCCGCATGCGCCTCGCCGTTGGTCGCCCGTCCAGCGATTGGGTCGCCTGGACGAGCGCCCGGATGGACTCCGCCCGTGTGGCAACGGTCCTCGTCCTCACCCTCGAAATCGGGCAGTATCGGGTCCGCCAGACTGGACTGCTCGGCAAGAAGCAGATCGAGCTGGGTACGGGCTACATGGCCAATCTGCCGTGGCTCACCTCCATCGAGACGCCCGTGAACGTGCTGCAGCTGACCGGGGCGCTCATCGGCCCGGACGGCCGCGCCCTGCGCATCGGCGCGGAGGGACTGCTCGCGCGGCGCTCGGGGGTCCTGGCGAGCGCGCTCGGGCTCCAGATGCTGATCACCGACCGGGAGGTCGAGGAGCTGCGGGCGGCGCGCCGCGACGACCTTCCCGGCCAGCCTCTCGTCTGGCAGGTGGCGCTGCGCAATCTGGTCGTCGGACTCACGGGGCGCCCGGCCAGCGCCGGGCAGTGACCGGCGTGCTCCCTCTCCTGCTGGCGCTCGCCGTCACCCAGGCGCCGGCCCGGCCCGACTCCTTCGCCACGGAGCGCGTCGCCGGCGCGCTCGGCGCCCGGCTCGACACGGCGCTCGCCCGCTACGCGCAGTACGGGTTCTGGGGCAGCGCGCTGGTGGTGCGCGATGGACGCATCGTGCGGCTCAAGCGCTACGGCCTGGCGGACGCGACGCGCGGCTGAAGCGCACGCGATTCACGGGGTTCGATCCGCCGACGGGCGACGGATCACGGCCGCACGGTGAGGGCACCCCGCAGCCGTACGTCCCGCGACGAGCTCCCGATCAGCACGCGGAATGTTCCCGGCTCCACCACCCAGCGGAGATTGCGTTCGAGGAAGCGCAGCTGCTCGGCGCCGAGTCGAAAAGTCACCTCTTGCTCTTCCCCCGGCGCCAGCCGCACGCGTTGAAATCCCTCGAGCTGCAACACGGGGCGGGCCACCGAGGCGAGCTCGTCGTGAACGTAGAGCTGCACGACCTCGTCGCCCACGACGCCGCCGACGTTCTTGACCCGACACCGCACGATCGCCCTGTCGCCCGGACCAATCGTCCCCGGCTCGATCGCGAGCCCTGAGTAGGCGAACGTCGTGTAGGACAGCCCGAACCCGAACGGGAACAGCGGCTGCCCGGTGAGGTCGATGTAGTCGTCCCCCCGGCCGGTGGGCTTGTGATCGTAGACGAGCGGCAGCTGCCCCTCGGCGATCGGAAAGGTGATCGGGAGCCGTCCGCCGGGATCGGCGTCGCCGAACAACACGTCGGCGACCGCCTGGCCGCCCGCCTCCCCCGGATACCAGACGTCCAGTACGCCCGCTACGCGGTCGAGCCACGGCATCGTCACGGCGCTGCCGCCCACCAGGACCACGATGACTGGAGTGGCGGTGGCCGCCACCGCCCGGATCAGCTCCTCCTGATGCCCCGGCAGGCCGAGGAACGCCCGGTCCCGGAACTCGCCCTCTTCGATTCCCGCGACGACGACGGCCACTGCGCTGGCGCGCGCCAGGCGGACCGCGCTGTCGATCTGCACCTGCCAGTCGTCGCGCACCCCCGCGTCCCACACGAGCCGCACGTGCGCATTGCCGGTCGTCTCGAAGTACTCGAGCCGCAGCGCGTGGGTGCCGCCCGCGGGGAGCGATACCTCTGCCAGGTGCGTCCCCGCCGATCGCTTCTGCCAATCGTCGATGACCAGGCTGTCGTCCAGATACAGACGAAACCCGTCCGACCCCTGCACGCCCAGCAGGCCCGCGCCTCCCGCGGGCACGATGAGGCTGCCGGACCAGCGCACCGAATACCAGTCGCGGGCGATGCCCGGCCCCGGCGCGGCGAGCGTCCATCCGAAATCCACGCGATCGTCGCGGCGGACGATCCGCGGTGCGCCCTCGAGCGCGATGTTGTCGAAGTACTGCGCCTCGAGACCCGCGACACTCCGGCCGACTGAATCGGAGCGCAACGCGGCGGGCGGAACGGTCTCCAGGCCCCGCCGCAGACGACCCGGCCCCGGCGCGAAGCGTACCACTTCCGGAGCGAGCTTCGCGCGGACCCCATCGAGAATCGAGACGACGTGGTTGCCGGGCCCGCTGTAGCCGCCCAGCCGGGCCAGGGCGGCATCGGCGCCGATCACCGCGACGGCGCGCAGCGTATCGCGCAACGGCAGCACGGCCCGGCTGTTCCGGAGCAGCACGATCCCCTCCCGCGCGGCCTCCAAGGCCAGGGCGCGATGCGTTGCATGCCCGTTCCAGAACGCGGCGCTATCGGGGACCACATAGGGGTGTTCGAAGAGCCCGAGCCCCAGTTTCACGCGCAGCACGCGAACCACGGCCGAGTCGATCACGGCGTGGGCGATCATCCCACGGCGGAACGCGTCCCAGTACGGGCGATACTGCTCGTAGGAGGACTGGAAGACGACGTCGAGACCGGCTTCGAAGGCATGCTGCGCCGCCGCGGCGGTGGTTGACTCGGTCATGTGGAGCACCGTAGCCCCGCCCGTCGCCGCGGCGTCGGAGATCACGAATCCGGAGAACCCCCAGCGCGTTTTCAGAATTTCGGTGAGCAGCCAGTGATTCTGCGTGGCCGGCGCTCCGTCCACCGAGTTGTAGGCTGTCATGACCGAGCGGGCGCCGGCCTGGCGGATAGCCGATTCGAACGGCGGAAAGTACGTCTCGGCGAGCAGCCGCTCGTCGTAGTCGATGGGATAGCTGTCCCGCCCCCCGTCCCCCACGTTGGCAACGAAGTGTTTTGGGGTGGTCACGACGCCGGCGCGCTCGAACGCCCCGACGAAGGCGCGCCCCATGGCGGAGGCGAGAACCGGATCCTCTCCATAGGTCTCCTCGACCCGGCCCCAGCGCACGTCGCGCGCCAGGTTCAGCACGGGCGAGAGCACCTGGCGCACCCCGCGGCTCGCCGTCTCCCGGGCGATCGCGCCTGCCACCCGTGCGACGAGCGCCGTATCCCAGCTCGCCGCCAGCGCGATCGCCTCTGGGAAGACCGTCGCTCCCGGCTGCACCAGCCCGTGCAACGCCTCCTCGAACGGGATGATCGGAATGCCCAGCCGGGTGTGCTCTACGAAATAGCGCTGGATGGCGTTGATGCGCGCGGCCTGGGCGCGTGCCGCAGCGGGCGTCGAGTCCTCCGCCACGATCTGGAGTCCAAAGATCCCGTGGGAATAGTCGTGCGTCGGGTCGTCCAGGTCGCCCGGGATCATGAACAGCTGCCAGAACTTCTCCTCCGGCGTCATGCGGCGCAGCAGGTCCTGGACACGCTCCGCCGCCAGCCGGGAGGGATCCCGATACGGCGGACGCGCGCTCCCTTGCGCCGCGGCGGAGCGAGACACGATGAGCAGCAGGACGGACCACTGGAACAGACGGGGGCGCATGGGGGCAACTTACCGAGCTATCTTGGTTCGATCCACCGCACGGACAGCACCATGCGACCGGCGCACCGGCTCGCCGCCCACATCTTCCGGAAACGACTCCTCATCGAGGGGTTCTTCACCTCCGGATACGATTCCTTCGTCCCGTTGATCGACTCCGGGATCTACGTCGGCGTGTGGTCGGGACAGAAGTTCCTGTCGATCATTCTCTACACCTGCGCGGACTTCGACGATGCTCGCGCCGTGCAGCTCACCCGGGAATTCTTTCAGGTGGCCGATGTCGATACGTTCGCATTCTGAGGGAGCGCGCCGATGACGCCCGCCACGCGCGGCGTCGTACTCGGGGCGGCCGTTCTCGTAGTCATGCTCGCCCTCACGGCGCTCACCACCTCGTGGTGGAACCGGCACGCCCCGGCCCTGGTGGAGGCCGACCGCGCGGCGTTGGCCGAGGGCCAGCGCTTCGGCCAGACGGCCACGGCCACGGACTGCGTGGACGGGGCGCTGCAACGGCATGCGGCGGCGGCCCGGTCGCGCGCTGCGACACTCGCGCAACGGTATTTCCTGCAGGGCTGCCTGGCCGCGAGTCCCGTCGCGACGGAACTCTGCCCGCGCGCGGGGGCGAGCGACGGCCGGCGCGGTACGGCGTGGCTCATCGGGCTGTGTGCCGCGCGTCACGGCGACGAGAGCTGTCCCGTACTGCTCCAGCCGCTCGCGGAGTACTGCACCGGGCGCAGTCCCCCGTGACTAGAGCGACTCGCGGTGTCCCGGATCGCAGGCTAGGTTGGGTCCGGCACCGCGGTGACGAACCCTGAGTCCTCCTGGAGGCACCATGACGGGCACGAATCTGATCTGGTTCCTGGTCATCGGCCTTGCGGCCGGATTTCTCGCCGGCAAGATGATGCAGGGCAAGGGTTATGGGTTGATCGGCGATCTCGTGATCGGCGTCGTCGGCGCGTTTCTCGGGGGCTGGATCTTCGGCCTGCTCCACATTTCGGCGGGCGGGCTCATCGGATTGCTCGTCACGGCGTTCGTCGGTGCCGTGGTGCTGATCTGGCTGCTGCGGCTTCTCAAAAGAGCCTGAAACCGGCCCTTCGCTCTTTTGCGTCCATGAGCGCCCCGAGCCGGGCGATCCTGTGGATCGCCTCGCTCCTCGCGGCCCCGCTCGGCGCGGCGGCGCAGCGTCCCCCTGCGCCCGACTCCGTCGACCGGCTCGTCATCGCCGAGATGCGACGCCAGCGCATCCCCGGCCTCGCACTGGCCGTGGTGTCGCGCGGCCGCGTAGTCAAAGCCCGCGGCTACGGCTTCGCGAACGTCGAGCTGCGCGTGACGGTCACCGATTCCACGGTGTTCCAGTCCGGGTCTGTCGGCAAGCAATTCACCGCCGCCGGCGTGCTGCTGCTCGTCGAAGACGGCAAGCTGGGGCTCGACGACGCCATCACGAAGTACCTCCCCGAGGGAGACACCGTCTGGCGCGGGGTCACGGTCCGCCACCTGCTCACCCACACGTCCGGCATCCACGAGTACGAGGAGGACGCCGATTCGAGCCTGGTGGACATGCGCCACGACTACACAGAGGACGACCTGGTGCGCGTAGCCGCCCGCCATACGCTCGACTTCGCTCCGGGGACGCGCTGGAGCTACAGCAACACCGGCTACATGCTGCTGGGCGTCATCATTCACCGGGTCTCGGGGAAGTTCTACGGCGACCTGCTGAGTGAGCGCCTGTTCAAGCCGCTCGGCATGAGAACCGCCCGCGTCATCAGCGAATCCGACATCGTCCACAACCGCGCGGACGGATACCGCCTGGTGGACGGACAGCTCAAAAATCAGGAATGGGTGGCGCCGTCACTCAACACGACGGCCGATGGCGCCCTGTACCTGACGGTGCGGGATCTCGCGGCATGGGACCGGGGACTCACCGACGGACGGATCCTCTCCTCCAAGAGCCGTACCACGATGTGGACGCCGGCCAAACTGACCGGCGACGGGAGCGTGGACTATGGCTTCGGGTGGAGGCTCGCGCCGTATCGCGGACACCGCGCCATCGGCCACACGGGCTCGTGGCAGGGGTTCAAGGCCCTGATCCAGCGCTTTCCCGACGACAGTCTCACAGTGATCGTGCTCGCCAACCTGGCCGAGGCACGGCCCCTCTCGATCGGGTACGACGTGGCGGGCGTGTACCGGCGCGGCCTGGTCCCGCCGCATGCATTGCCGGCGAGTTCCGACTCCGCGCTGGCGGGGAGACTGGTGGCGTTCCTCGGAAGCCTCGCCACGCCAACCGACAGCGGCGCCAGTGCGGCTCGCGGCTTCCGCGAGACGCTGCTGCCGCAGGAGGCCCGGAGCCTGGCCGACCTCCTGGCCGATCATCCGGTGACGACCTTTCAGGGGTGCGACGACGTTGCCCGGTTGGAGGTGGAGCGGCACGGGGTCCGGCTGGCGCGCTCGTGTTACCTCGCAGTCGCCGGCAAGGACGGCCCTTCGCTCGTCACGTTCTGGCTCGGCGCCAGGGGCGAGGTGGCCGACGTGTCGGACTACGGCTACTGAGTCACCGCTCAGGCGCCGGGCCTGAGCACCGCCAGGACGATGATCGAGATCAGTCCGGTCTTCTGGATAACGTGAAACAGGGTCAGTCGTCGCAGCGCCGCCGTGACTCCAGGGTCGTTCGACCCTCCCGCCGCGAGCGCCTTCTGCAGTGAAGCTCCGGCCGGACGCGCGATGATCGGGCCGGCGAGTACGAGGAGCACGAAGAGCACGAGCTTCGCCATGAGCCAGGGGCGGCCCCAGTCCGCCCACTGCCGCTCCGCCAGAAGTCCCACCCCCGTCAACAGCATGAGCACCGCCCCGAGCTGCGCCGTCATCGCAAAGCGCAACAACGTCCCGGCCAGGGCCGACGCCTCCGCCGCCGAGCGACGGACCGCGGCGCTCAACGCCGTGTGCATCACGATCGCACCCACGCCACCGCCCGCGAGAACCGTCAGGGAGACGAGATGCGCCGCCAGCGTGACGCCCATGAAGGTCCAGGTCATGGCGTCGGGCCGCCCAGGTTGGCGAGGGCGAAGGCGTACTCATCCGCGATCTCGGCGATCACCCGGTCGGTGGGCCGGTATCCATGGCTGCCCGAGGTCTCCACCCGGATGAGCGTCGGGCGGGGGCAGCCCTGCGCCGCCTGCAGCGTGGCCGCGAACTTGAACGAGTGTCCCGGCACCACGCGATCGTCGTGGTCGGCGGTCGTGACCAGGGTCGCGGGGTAGCAGGTCCCCACCTTCAGGTTGTGCAATGGCGAGTAGGCCAGCAGGTAGCCGACGTCGCTCGAATCGTCGGAGGAGCCGTACTCCACCGCCCAGTACTTGCCGCCGGTGAACCGCTGATAGCGCATCATATCCATCACGCCGACCGCCGGCAGCGCCACCCCGAACAGCTCGGGACGCTGCGTCATGGCGGCGCCCACCAGCAAGCCCCCGTTCGAGCCACCCTGGATCGCGAGGGTGCGAGGTGTGGCGTAGCCTTCGCTCACCAGGAACTCCGCCGCCGCCAGGAAGTCGTCGAACACGGTCTGCTTCTTCTCCAGCATCCCGGCGTGATGCCACACCTCGCCGTATTCTCCGCCGCCCCGCAGGTTGGCCACGGCATACACCCCGCCCAGCTCGAGCCACGCCGCCACCGCGGGCGAATAAAACGGGGTCAGGCTGATGTCGAAGCCGCCGTAGCCGTACAGCAGCGTGGGGTGACTGCCGTCCTTGGCGATGCCTTTGCGCGCGGTGATAAAAATGGGCACTCGCGTGCCGTCCTTCGATTGGTAGAACGTGGCGCGCGTCTCGAAGCGCGAGGGATCGAACGGCGTCGTCACCGGCTGGAACGGCTCGAGCTTCTCCGCCCCCAGGCCGTAGCGGTACACCGTCGGGGGCCGGAGGTAGGAGCTGAAGGAGAAGAAGAAATCGTTGCCGTCGGTGCGGCCGGAGAGCCCGGCCGCACTCCCCACGTCGGGAAGCGGCACATCCCCATGCGCTACCCCGGCGAGGTCATACAGGCGAATGCGGCTCTGGACGTCCACCAGGTAGCCCAGGACGAGCCGGTCTCCCACGATCAGGGAGGCGCTCAACACGTCCGGCCCTTCGGGAACGATGGTGCGCCAGTGCGTCCGGTCGCTGTCGCCCACGGCCACCGCGACGATGCGGCCGCGGGGCGCCATCCAGTTGGTGAACAGGTACAGGGTGTCGCGCACCACACCGAGCGGGTTGTAGTCGGCGTCTTCGGCGATCGTCACCGGACGCAGCGGCGCCGCGAGGTCGGGGTGGCGCGGGTCCTTCAGGTCGGCCAGCCAGACCCGGTTGTTCGAGGTGCCGCTCGCCGAGGTCACGAACAGCCAGCGGCCGTCATCCGAGGTCCCGCCGCCCACGAACGCGGTCGAATCGTCGGCGCGCTCGAACACCATCCGGTCGGCGGCTCCACCGACGGTGTGGTACCACAACTGATGGTGGGTATTGGCATCGCGCAGGCTGGCGTGCTCGGCCGAGCTGCGGAACCGCGAGTAGTAGAAGCCCTTCCCGTCCTGCGTCCACGACATGCCCGTGAACTTCACGTGCGTCACGACGTCGGGCAGATCCCGCCCGCTGCCCAGGTCGCGCAGGTGGATGTCCTGCAGGTCCGAGCCGCCCGCCGCCGTCGTGTAGCCCAGCGTCCGCCCGTCGGGCGACACCGACCATTGCGCCACGGCCGTCGAGCCGTCGGGGGACAACGTGTTGGGATCGAGCACCGCCACCGGCGCGGCGCCCGCCGCGGTCGCGCGATAGAGGACCGACTGCCGCTGCAAGCCCGAGTTCTTGCGGAACCAGAGCTGCCCCGCTTCGCGCACCGGGACGCTCACCTTCGGGTAGTTCCACAGGGCCGTGAGGCGGGCCCGGATCGAGTCGCGCTGCGACAACCTCGAGAGATAGCCGAAGGTGAGGGCGTTCTCGGCATCCACCCAGCTCTTGGTTGCGGGGGCATCGAGATCTTCGAGCCAGCGATACGGGTCCGCCACGTGACGTCCGAAATAGTCGTCGGTGACGTCACCGGAGGGCGCCGGCGGGTAGTGCAGCTGCTGCGCCGCCAGCGGAACGGCCGCGAGCAGCGCCAGGGATAACACCAGATCTCGGGAACGCATCGACATGGGAAGACTCCTATCGGCGTGAACGGAGCAGTGGCTACAAGTCTGGTGGCAATCCGGCGTGACGGCAACTCGGGTGGACCGCGTCAGGTCGTCGGGCGGTATACGCCCCAGACGGCGCGCAACAGGTCACTGATCTCCCCGACCGTGGCGCGGGCGCGGACCGCTCCCAGGATCTGCGGCATGAGCCGGCCGTCCGCCGTCTGCGCCGCCTCCCGGAGTCCCGCCAGGGCGCGCTCGACAGCGCCCGCATCCCGCCGCTGCCGTGCGTCGACCACGCGGCGGCGCTGTCCCTCGGCGAGCGTCCGGTAGTCGGGCTGCGCTACCGTCGGCACCCCGGAGCCGTCGTCGAATCGGTTCACGCCCACGACCACCTGTTCCCCTGCCTCGACCTGTCGCTGCTGGTCGTACGCGCTCCGGGCGATCGCTTCCTGGAAGTAGCCTCGCTCGATGGCGCGCGCCGCTCCGCCCAGCGCCTCGACCTGCTCGATGAGCGCACCGGCCTCGCGCTCCAACTCGTCGGTGAGACGCTCGACGTACCAGCTTCCCCCCACCGGATCCACGACCTCGGGGACGCCCGTCTCGTGCGCCAGGACCTGCTGCGTGCGCAGCGCGAGCGTGGCACTGGCCTGTGTCGGCAAGGCCAGTGCCTCATCGTAGGAATTCGTGTGCAGCGACTGGGTGCCACCCAGCACCGCCGCCAGCGCCTGGATCGCCACCCGTACCACGTTGTTCACCGGCTGCTGGGCGGTGAGGGTCGCGCCACCCGTTTGCGTGTGAAACCGCAGCCGGCACGCCTCCTCCCCGGCGCCGAAGCGCTGCTGCATGAGGCGCGCCCACAGGCGGCGTGCGGCGCGGAACTTCGCGATCTCTTCGAACAGATCCGTGTATCCCGCGAAGAAGAACGACAGGCGGGGCGCGAAACGGTTCACGTCGAGCCCCGCCGCCACCGCCCGGCGCACGTATTCGAGGCCGTCGGCGAACGTGAAGCCGAGCTCCTGCACCGCCGTCGCGCCCGCCTCACGGATGTGGTAGCCCGAGATCGAGATGGGATTGAACTTCATCCCCTCGTCGGACACGAAGCGGAACACGTCCACGATCAACCGCAGCGACGGCTCGGGCGGATAGATGTAGGTACCGCGGGCGATGAATTCCTTCAGGATGTCGTTCTGGATGGTCCCCTGGAGCGCTTTGGGCGGAATGCCCTGCTCTTCCCCCAGCACGATGTACATCGCAAGCAGGATCGCGGCCGTCGCATTGATCGTCATCGAGGTCGAGACCCGGTCCAGCGGGATCTCGTGGAACAGTCGCTCGAGGTCGTCCACCGTGTCGATCGCCACGCCGGCGCGCCCCACTTCTCCCTCGGCCATGGCGTGGTCGGAGTCGTATCCCATCTGGGTGGGCAGATCGAAGGCGACCGACAGCCCCGTCTGGCCCGCGGCGAGCAGATGGCGGAAGCGCGCGTTGGTCTCTTCGGCGGTGCCGAAGCCCGCGTACTGGCGCATGGTCCACAGCCGCCCCCGGTACATCGTGGGGTGGACGCCGCGGGTGAAGGGGAATTCCCCCGGCGCGCCGAGCTGCCGGGCCGGATCCGCCGGCCAGTCGTCCGGACCGTAGACCGGCCGCCGCTCGCTCACGTGCGCGCCGGCTCCGCGGACAGGATCTCGGTGGCAAGCTCCACATCGCGCCGGCTGCCGATCACCAGGGGCACGCGCTGGTGCAGCGTCTTCGGCATGATGTCGAGAATCGGGCGGCGGCCGTCGGTGGCCAGACCACCCGCTTGCTCCGCGATCAGCGCCAGCGGCGCGGCCTCGTAGAGCAGCCGCAGTTTCCCCTGTGGCGACTTCGTATCCGCCGGATAGAGGAAGATCCCGCCCGACACCAGATTGCGGTGAAAGTCAGCCACCAGCGATCCGATGTACCGCGCGTTCTTCGCCTTGGCTCCCGACTTGAATGCGGCCACGACCTTGTGCACCGGCTCCGACCAGCGGTCCCAGTAGCTCTCGTTCACGCTGTAATACCGGCCGACCTCGGGGGTGCGGAAGTTCGCGTGCGACAGCAGGAACTCGCCGATCGAGGGCTCGAGCGTGAACCCGTGCACGCCCTTGCCGGTCGTGTACACGAGCATCGTGCTCGAGCCATAGAGGATGTACCCCGCCGCGACCTGCGTCCGTCCCGGTTGCAGGCAGTCCTCGAGCGTTCCCGGCCCCCCTTCGGGGGTGATGCGGCGGTGGATCGAGAAGATCGTCCCGATCGATACGTTCACGTCGATGTTGCTCGAGCCATCGAGCGGATCGTACAGCAGCACGTACTTCCCCACCGGCAGTCCCGGGGGGACGGGCACCGGCTCTTCGTCCTCTTCGGATGCGAGCACGCAGGTGCGTCCCGTATGCTGGACGCTGTTGCGCACCGTTTCGTTGGCGAAGATGTCGAGCTTCTGCTGCAGCTCCCCCTGGATGTTCATCGTGCCCTGCTCGCCCAGGATGTCGGAGAGGCCCGCCCGGCGCACGTTGCGGGAGATGATCTTGGCGGCGAGACAGACGTCGTACAGCAGGTTCGACAGCTCTCCGGTCGCTTCCGGAAACTGCCGCTCCTGCTCGATGATGAACCGCTCAATGGTGACGACGGAAGTCGATGAGTGCACGGTGGCCGTCGGTGGTGAAGGTGATAGTGCCCAGCTGATCGGTCCGCAGCGTCGTCACGTGATGTTGCAGGAGTCGGGCCAGCACCTCCGGCGCCGGGTGGCCGTACGTGTTGTGCGCTCCCACGCTGATCACCGCCTCGGCGGGGCTCAGCTCGCTCAACCACGCATCGGACGTCGCCGACCGGCTGCCGTGGTGGCCCACCTTCAGCAGGTCCACGTGCCCCACCCGGCCCGCCAACCGGGCTTCCACGGGGAGCCCCGCGTCGCCTGCGAACAGCAGCCGCGTAGCGCCATAGGAGACGAGCAGCACGACGCTCTCCTCGTTCAGGTCATCCTGCTGAGCGACCCAAGCGCTGTCGGGGCTCAGGACCTGGAACGTCACCCCATCCAGCTCGACGCGATCGCCGGTGCGTGCCGGGTGCCACGTGGCGCCGTCCCGCTCCACGTCGGCGAGAAACTCCAGGTAGGTGGGCCGGCTCACGGGCTTTCCGGGCTCCAGCACGACCTTGGGCGGCAACGCCTCGATCACCGCCGGCAGGCCTCCCAGGTGATCGTCGTGGCCATGCGTCAGGACCACGAGCGATAAGGCACCGGCGCCCAGGCGCCGGAGAAACGGCAACACCACCCGCCGACCGGCATCCCCCTCGGGGGTCCGCGGCCCTCCGTCGATCAACACCCAGTGTCCCGCGGGGGTGCGCAGCGCCGCGGCGTCGCCCTGACCGACGTCGAGAAAATGTACGGTGAGAACGCCGTCGCTGTCACTGGGCGCGCGCGCCACGAGGGAGCCCCAGGCGAGCACGGCGACGGCGAACGCGCCCCGTGCGGCGAGGAGCCAAGGGCGGCGCGGTGAATTCCACAGCCACCAGGCCAGCGCCAGCACCGCTACCCATGCGAGCGCCGCTGGCCATCCCGGCATCGAAATCACATGCCCGCCGGGGACGCGGGCCGCCAGTCCGGCCACGAGGTCGAGCAGCGCCAGCACGAGTCCCGACCCCGCCGCGAGCAGCGCGGCGAGGGACGGCACCAGGCCGGCGAGCGCCAGCGCCACCATCACCCCGGGGACCGCGACGGCGCCCAGCGGGATGGCGACCAGATTCGCGAGCACGCCGATCGGCGCCACCGTGCCGAAGGCGAACGCGGTAATCGGCGCCGTCACGAGGGTCGCCGCCACGGCGGGCGCGACGATCCGCAGCCACGGCGGGTCGGTGACCGCCCGACCGGCCCAGATGACCGCCGCGATGGCCGAGACCGAGAGCCACGCACCGACCGAACGGATCGCCCACGGATCGCCGGCGAGCAGGAGGAGCGCCGCCAGTGCCACCGTGCCGCGCGGAGCCACGACGCGCTGGCGCCAACGCGCCACGCCGTCCACCGCGAGCATCACGCCCGCGCGCATCGCGGGCGCGGGGAAACCGATCATCCAGCAGTAGGCGAATACGGCGACGGCCGAGCAGACAAGCCGCGCCCGCGGCGGGACGCCGGCCAGCCGCAAGAGCAGCACCAGCCAGGCCGCGAAGAAGCCGACGTGCAGCCCGGAGATGGACAGGATGTGGGCCAGCCCGGAGCGGGCGTAGCGCTCCCGCAGCTCGGAATCGAGATCCGCGGTGCGTCCGATCACGAGGGCATCGACGAGCGGCGCGCGGGACCCGAACAGCGTCCGGCTGCGTGCCGCGATGCGGTCGCGCAACCCGCCGCGCCCGCGCCGTGTGCCGTCCAGCAGGCGGGCGGAACGCACCCGCAGGAGGCCGCGGTCGGCGTCGCCCAGGTAGGGACCGGCCACGAGCCAGGTCGTGCCACCGGCCGCCCGCTTGCCGCTGAGCCAGCGCAGCGTGAGGTTCCCACCGCACGCTCCAGCCTGGGTCTCCCCGTCCACCACACCACCATCCACGGAGACCGGATCGACGAGCCGCACGATCGCCGCGTGCGCCCTTCGTCCACCGTCTCCCATCCCCCGTCCCCAGAGTCCCGCGCAGCTCGCTTCACGGCGCGCCACCGCCGCCGCGCCCCATAGCAACCCGGCGAATGCCGCCAACCCCAACGCCCCGGCGACCGGGGCCCGTTTCGCAACCAGGATCGCTCCGGCCAGGACCGGGAGCCCAACATCCCACATCCCCACGCCCCACGCCCCCGAAAACGCCGCGAGGCCGGCCCACAGGCCGGCCCCGAAGCCGATCCCAATCCACATGAGCGGCGGACGCACCGCCGCCTCACTGCCTCAGGGCAGCGTGATGGGTTTCGCTCCACAGCGCGGCGCCAGTGCCACGCGGCGGAAGCCCTCGATGAGAATGACCGTGAACTTCGCCGATTCCTGGTCGGTGCCCATCGTGAGGCCGGTGAGGATCTCCCCGGCCCGCGTGGACACGTAGTGCGGCGACAACCGGTTCAGCGCGTACACGAGCACGTCGCCGCGGCAGGTGTCGCAGCCGCAGAAGGAGGGGTACTGCAGCCGCAGCCGCTCGTACTCCTTGTGGGTCGCCTCCATGGTGACGTTCGTTACCCCAAGAGGGCAGCCTCCTGTTCCGCCGGCCACGCGGTGAACGTGGAACCGGTCGTTCCGGTGAGCCGCACCCGCCGGTAGCTCCCGATCCATGCATCGGGACCGTCGACGAGCGCCACCTTGTTGGTGCGCGTGCGGGCCTGCAACAGTCCACCGCGCTTCGCGCGTCCTTCGACCAGCACTTCGAGTGTAGAGCCGACCAGCGCCATGTTGGTGCGGCGCGCCAGCGCCCGCACCAGGGCGATGAGCCGCTCGAGCCGCTCTCCCGCCACCGCATCCGGCACGTGATCCTTGAGCCGGACCGCGGGCGTGTCCTCCCGCAGCGAGTACTTGAACGTGTAGGCGTCGTCGAACCCGACCCGCTCCACGAGTGACAGCGTCTCGGCGAAGTCGTCCTCGGTCTCTCCCGGAAAGCCCACGATGATGTCGGTCGTGAGGGCGATTCCCGGCAGCGCCGCGCGCAGCGCGTCCACCACCTCGAGGTAGCGCTCGCGCGTGTAGCGCCGCAGCATGCGCTTGAGGACGCGGGAGCTGCCGCTCTGAACCGGCAGGTGGACGTGCTCGCACACGGCCTCGGTCTCGGCCATGGCCGCGAGCACGGGCGGCGTGAAATCGGTGGGGTACGGTGAGGTGAACCGGACGCGGCGGATGCCGGAGACCGACCCCACGGCGCGCAGCAGGTCGGCGAAATCGTGTGTGCCGTCGTGGTAGCTGTTGACCGTCTGGCCAAGGAGCGTGACCTCGGAGGTCCCCTGGGCGGCGAGACGCCCGATCTCGCCCACCACATCCGCCAACTTGCGGCTGCGCTCCGGCCCGCGCGTCATCGGAACCACGCAGAAGGTGCACCGATAATTGCACCCCCGTTGCACCGTCACGAACGCCGAGACCGCGTCGCCGCGCAGCGGCGGGACGTCCTCGTAGTGCTCCCAGCTCCGGAAGGCGACATCGGCGGTACGCTCGCCCCCCGCTGCCCGTGCGATCAGCTCGGGAAGGGCGCGGTAGCCGTCGGGACCGACCACCAGGTCCACCTGCGGCACCCGCTCCAGCAGCTTGGGGCCGAGGCGCTGGGCCATGCAGCCCACGACGCCCAGCACGCCACCCGGGCGTTTGTAGCGCTTCAGCTCGCCCATCCGTCCCAGCACCCGCTGCTCGGCGTGGTCGCGCACGGCGCAGGTGTTGACCAGCAGCACATCCGCGGCCCCGGGATCATCGGTCCGGACATACCCCTCCCGGCTCAGGCTCCCGAGCAGGAGCTCGGAGTCCGAGACATTCATCTGGCAGCCGTAGGTTTCGATATAGATGCGCGGCACGGTCAATCCACGGTCACGTCCAGCCGGGAACGTCCGTCCCAGGCCTGGCTCGAAAGATAGACTGAGAGATAGTCCTCCGTCAGCACGTCCACGCGGCCGTTCGCCCGCCCGCACACGACCCCGTCGGCACGGCCGCCGCGGCGAGCGGCCCGGTAGGCCGCCGCTTTCGCATCGCCCACCGTGCGCAGCTCCCGCGCCCGCTCCCGCGCCGCAGCGTCGGGCACGCGACCGCTCATGCGGGCGGCAGGGGCGTCCGGACGTACGCTGAACGGAAACACATGCAGATACGTGAACGGCAGGGCGTCGATGAGCGCCAGCGTGGCGCGATGGTCGGCGTCGGTCTCTCCCGGAAACGCGGCGATGACGTCGGCCCCGAGGCCGAACACCGGCAGCCGCTCGGCGAGCCACTCGATGCGCGCCCGGTAAGTGGCTGCCGTGTACCAGTGCCGCCCCATGCGCTTGAGCAGCCGGTCGGCGCCCGATTGCAATGGCGCGTGCAGGTGTGCCGCCACGTGCCGCGGGGCCTCCATCAGGAGCCGCGCGATCCGGTCGTCCACCTCGGTCGCCTCGATGGAGGAAAGGCGAAAGCGCACGTGGGGCACGGACGCGACCAATGTTTCCAGCAACGCGCCCAGCGACGACCCTTCCCCCGTCCCTCGTCCACCGTCCCTGTCTTGTCCGTACGTCCCGATATGCACGCCCGTGAGCACGAGCTCGGCGTGATGCTCGGCCAACGCTCGAGCCTCCGCCACGATTTCAGGAATCGAGCGGGACCGGTTGGCGCCGCGCGCCAGCGTGGTCGCGCAGAAGGTGCAGTGCTCGTCGCAGCCGTCCTGGATCTTGAGCCAGCCGCGCGCGCCCGCGCTGAACCGTCGCAGCACGGGATCCACCCGCTCGTCTGGCAGGCCGGCCGCGCGCAGCACCGGCAGCGGATCGGCGCCGCCCACCACCGCCCGGACGCCGGGCAGCGCGGCCAGCGCGCCCTCGTCCAGGGCCGCGGCACATCCCATCACGATCGCTTCCCGCCCCGCACGGGCCTGGCGGCGCACGTAACGACGCAGCTTCGCCTCGCTCTCGTGGGTCACGGTGCAGGAGTTGATGACGGCGAGATCGGCGGCCTCAGCCGCAGCGACGACCGTTACGCCCGCGTCGGCGAACGCCTGGCGCACGCGCTCGGTGTCGTACTGGTTCGCCTTGCAACCGAACGTGTGGAAGTAGACGTTCACGGCCTGACGGCGACGCTGAGCAGCGCCGTCCAGCCCGTTTCGGTCAGCCCCCCACCGGTGCGCCGCAGCCGCTCCAGGGTCACGTCGATGATGCCGCGGCCCCCGGCGAAGGTGCGCCCGCTCCCGAACGCGAAGGCGAATTCGCGCGGCGCCTTGCCTCCCGGACCGAACGGGAGGTCGCCGCCCCGGACGCCGACCCGCAGCGGCAGCCCGCGGCCGAACTCGGCGCCGGCCGACCAGCTGGTGGTGTTGTAGGCGTTGGAATCCACCGCCGTCGCCCACGAGCGGCGCAGCAACGAAACCGCCAGCGACGCCTCGGGTGCCGGCTGCCAGAGCACCGCGCCGCCGACGCTCCAGGGAAGATCGTTGCTGGCGACGACCGCGCCGTCTTCCTCGCTGCGCAAGCGACTGTCGGAGCGCCACAGCGCCGCGACCTGCAAGTGGCCGCCCACCGCCAGGATCGCGCTGGCCGAGAGTCCCGACCCGCGGTACGCCACCTCACCCGCCTGAGCCGCCTGGACGTAGGTGGACGTATCCTCGAAGCTTCGAATGAACTGGAACCGGGTCGATCCCGCGAGGAGATGCAGCCCGGCGCCGAGGGCGAGGCGGCCGAACCGCCGCGCCGCCACGAAGCGGATGTCGGTGACACCCCCGTCGGCCGACAGATCGTCGGTGATCGCCTGCGACCCGCCACCCAGCGTGACCGTGTCCTGGACGACCACGTGGTAGCTGCGATCGAGGTAGGTCGAGAACCCGGCGGCCATCACGACGTGGTTCCAGGCCGGTCCGCCGATCTGGAACAGCGGAAACCGCGAGCCACGCCGGGTACCGCTCAACCCGCCGATCTCGTCCGTCAGATACGACGCCGCTCCGGTCGCGGTCGCGGTCAGGCGTCCGAATCCGCTGACCGATGCCTCCGTGAGCACCGAGAACGGATCGAACGCCGCGAACGCCCCGCCGGTGGCGCGGGCTCGCGCGCTCTCGAACCGGCCGGGCATGCCCAGACCCTGGATCCCGAGGGGCGAATCTTGCGCGCGCAGGGGCAAGGCCGCGGCCCCGAGCAGGGCCAGCGCTACCGCGTACGGTCTCCGAAGGGCCATCTCAGGGGACTCCGAACTTCAGACGCGGCACGAACGTCAGGAGAATCGACGGGCGAAACGCGGTCGTGCGCGACGAAAAGAACCGCAGCGTACTGAACGTCTCCCCTTCGAACCCGCGCAGCGTCAGCGTGTCGGTGCGATCGAGGGCGAGCAGGCTGAGATACACCGCGGTGACCGCGGTGGAGTCCGCCTGCCACAGCCGGAACAGCGTGGTCATCTCCATGCGGATCGTGTCGGTCGGCGCGCCCGCGAACGGAGCGGACCGGGCGACGAACGTGTCCAGCACCGCCGGGGACTTGGCGCCCAGGTCCGTCGCGATGCGCCGGGCCTGGAGGAAGACCGAGTCGGGCATCGTCACCGGCGCGGAACCCGTGGGCACCAGCTGGAGGACGGCCCGGATGATCTGGCTCGAATCCCGCAGCACGCGGGGCAAAGCAATCCGCAGCAGTGCACGGGTCGAGGGAACGCCCCCGATGGTCAGGTTCGAGTCGAGGGCGACCGGAGCCAGATCGGAGACGAACCCGTTGAACCGCATGGCCTGCAGGATCGTGTCCGGCGCGTTCCGCAGCGAATCGGGCCGCACGATCGTCCCGGCGGAGTCCACCCGGTAGAACCATGTGACGGTGGCACCTTCACCAGATTCTCGCGAGCCGAGCGCGATACTCGCCAGGCTGTCCGCACTGATGCGGACGCCGATGGCAAGCCTGCCGCTGTCGGCCTGGCTGAACACGGACTGGTCAAACTTCACTCGCAGCGTGACGGTGTGCCGCACCGAGTCGAGGGCGCTCAAGGGCAGGATCGTGTCGCCCATGATCGAATCGCGGTGGTCCGGCGCAGCGAGGAGACTATCCACGTTGACTGTACGCAATGGAGCCGCGCCGAACGCTGTGCCAAGCCCGGCGAACGTCGACGTGCTGTCGATCCCGAGGGGCAACCAATAGAAGGACAGGGTGAGATTCCGGAGTGCGGCATAGCGCCGCAACACCCGGACCGTGAGCTTCATCGAGTCCACCAGGATCGGACCCGTGACGGTATCCGTTGGAGCGCTGTCGATCAGTGCGCGGATGGGGACCGGGAGCGTCTCGAAGATCGGGCGGCTGTCGACGCCCGGTGGAGCGGAAGCGAGGAGCGCTCCCGATCGGTGCGCCGCCACGTAGCCCTGGAAGGAGGAGTCCCGCTGGATCGACGTGGCGAGCAGCGACTCGACCGTGGTGAGCCGGCCGCCGGGACAGAACGCGGGGCACTGCGCCGGCGAGGTGGGCTCCTGGAAGCACGCGAGCGCGCCGAGCGCAACCACGGCGAGGACCGCCGCCCCCTGCCCCAAGTGACGCGGGCTCACGCGAGCGCCTCCCGGGTGAAAGCTTCGGGCAACAGCTCGCGCAACGTCCAGCGCCGCTCGCTCTTTGGCCCCGCCGCGATGATCTCCAGATCCAGCCCGAACTCCGCCAGCAGCTGCCGGCAGGCGCCGCATGGTGTGGCCGGCGGCTCGACCGCACTCGCCACCACCATGCGGACGAGGCTCCGCTTCCCCGCCGCCACCGCCGCGCCCACGGCCATCCGCTCGGCGCAGATCGTGAGGCCGTAGGAGGCGTTCTCGACGTTGCAGCCCACGTGAATGCTGCCGTCGTCGGCTTCGATCGCCGCGCCGACGTGAAAATGGCTGTAGGGAGCGTAGGCGTTGGCCATGACGGCCCGGGCGCGCCGCACCAGCTCGGCGCTCACGCCTGGATGTCCCCCAGGAACGAACGGCCCGCCGCCAGCGGCGGCACGCCGAAGTACTCCGCCACCGTCGCCCCCAGATCGGCGAAGGTGGAGCGCTCCCCCAGATTCACGGGACGCACCCGCCGGCCCAGCACCAGCACCGGCACCGCCTCGCGCGAATGGTCCGTGGACGGCGTCGTCGGATCGTTGCCATGGTCCGCGGTGAAGATGATCAGGTCGTCCTCCCGTACCCGTGCTTCGAGGCGTGGCATCCAGGCGTCCAGCTCCAAGAGACCCTCATGAAACCCCGGGACATCGTTCCGGTGCCCCCAGGTCTGGTCGAACTCGATCACGTTGACGAACACGAACCCCGTCTCCAGCGTGTCGAGCGCGCACTCAATCAACCAAT
>JBGPHP010000020.1:0-24180 GCA_041484445.1 Gemmatimonadota bacterium | reverse complement strand
GTGATGCGCTCCTCGGGGAGCGCCTCGGGCGTAGTGACTTCCGGGCGCGCCACCGCGATCCTACTTCCCGGCGGGACGTGCCCGCCAGCGCACCGGTCGCGCGTCGGCTTCGATCTCGTGCCTCGCGTGACAGGTCACGCAGGCGTCCTCCGCGCGGGTCACGCCCGCGGGGAGGAGCTTGCGGTTGGTCACGCCGCAGCGCGTACAGATCCACTCAGCGGTCACGAAACTCGTCGCGGTCGTCATCACTCACTTGGCTGTCAGGACGTGGAGGGCGCGGCGCACCAAGGCTTCGGCATCGGCTTTGGCCCCGTCGCCCGTCAGGGCCTGCCGCAGCGCCCGCTCGGCTTCCGGCGCGCCGTACCCCAGACGCTCGAGCGCGGCCAGCGCCGACTCGGCCGGGCCCGATAACGGCGGCGCCGCGCCGCCCACAAGCTCGCCGAGCTTGTCCCCCAGTTCAAGCGCCAGCCGCTCGGCGAGCTTGCGGCCCACGCCGCTCACGCTCGACAGCACCGCGACGTCCTTCTTCTGGATCGCCTTGGCGCCCCGCTCGGCCCCGAGCGTCGAGAGGAACGCCACGGCGATCCTCGGACCCACGCCGTTCACCGTGAGGAGCCGCTGGAACAGACGCCGCTCGACGTCTTCCAGGAATCCGTAGAGCGACCAGCCGTCCTCTCGCACCACCAGCTCGGTGGCGAGCGTCACGGTCTCGCCCAAGCCCGGCAGCCGCTCCATCACTCCGAGCGGCACGGTGACTTCGTAGCCCACGCCGCCCGTCGTCTGCACCACCACGCGGTCGGCGCCCTTGGCCGCGAGGCGTCCGGAGACGGAGGCGATCACGAGCGGATGATGTAGGTGAGCGCCACGGCGACGCCGTCCGACGCGTCCGCGGGACGCGGCGCGTGCTTCAGCCGGAGCAGCCGCGCGACCATCGCCCCGACCTGGGCTTTCGGGGCGGCCCCCGTCCCCGCCACGGTCTGCTTCACCATTTTCGGGGCATACTGCGCGATCTCGAGCTTGTGCTGTTCGGCCGCGAGCAGGACGACGCCCCGCGCGTGACCGAGCACCAGCGTGGTCCGGACATTCTTATGGTAGAACGCGTCTTCGAGGGCGAGCGCGGTAGGACGGTGGCGAACGATCAGGTCGACGATGCCCTCGTGCAGCTCCGCGAGCCGCCGGGGGAGTGAGCTGCCGCGCGCGAACCGGATGACGCCGCACTCCACCAGATGTCCGAATCCTCCGCCCGACGCGCCGTTGCCGTATTCGACGACCCCGTAACCGGTGACCGAAGTACCCGGGTCGATCCCCAGGACCCTCACGTCACCCGCCGACCTCGGCCATCGCCTCGGCGTCGATGTCGAAGTTCGAAAACACCTTCGCGACGTCGTCCATCTCCTCGAGCACTTCCATCAGAGTGAGGAGCCGCTTTGCGTCGCCGCCCTCGACCTTCACGGTGCTCTTGGGGAGCAGCGCGATCTCGGCGCTCTGCACCGGGAGCCGCTTCGCCTTGAGGGCCTCGGACACGGCATGCAGCTGGTGCGCCGGAGTCGTCACGAGGATCGTGTCGCCCTCCTTCACGAAGTCGTCGGCCCCGGCGTCGAGCGCCGCTTCCATCGCGGCATCCTCGGACACCTTCGTCGCGTCGAGCGTGATCTGGCCTTTGCGATCGAACATCCAGGAAACCGAATTCGCCGCGCCGAGGTTGCCCCCGTGGCGCGCGAACTGATGGCGGATGTCGGCGACGGTGCGGTTGGGATTGTCGGTGACGGACTCGATCAGAATCGCCGCGCCACCGGGACCGTATCCCTCGTAGGTGACTTCGTGGTACTCCACGCCCTCGAGCTCGCCCGTGCCTTTCTTGACGGCGCGGTCGATGTTCTCCCAGGGCATGTTCTCGGCTTTGGCCGCGTCGATCGCCGTCCGCAGCCTCGGGTTGCCGCCGAGGTCACCCCCGCCGGCCCGCGCCGCAATGGTGATCTCGCGGATCAGCCGGGTGAACAGCGCCCCACGCTTGGCGTCGGTGACGGCCTTCTTCCGCTTGATCTGCTTCCACTTGCTGTGGCCGGCCATGGCTCTCTAAGGTACTGCTTGACCGTGCGGCCCCGCCATTGGTAGCATATGCGGCGATGCGCCTTCATCATTTCTCGGTCCTCTTCGCCGTCACGCTCGTCGCCGGGTGCGAACGCCGCCAACCCCCGGATCCGCACGCCATGGTCCAGAAGACCATGCACGGCGTGCTGGCCTACCCGATGTCCATCCAGGTGAGCGCCAGCGCGGGCGAGGACGCCGCCCAGGTGACGATGACGAGCCCCGATTCGGTGGCGAAGGTCGCCGACTGGTTCCGCCGCTCCCTGGCGACGAACGGCTGGACGCTCTTGAGCGACGTCACCACCGCGGACGGATCGACCACCATGAGCGCGTCCCAGGGGAAGCGCCCGTTGTGGATCACGTTTCGACGTAACGAGGGCGCGCCGGGAACGACCTACACGGTGATTGGAGCGGTGGTGGCGCAGGATTCGGTGGTAGCCCAGAAGCCCTAGGAGTAGCCCTAGTCGAGCATGTCTTCGAACCGCATCCAGCGCCGGTAGAAGTACAGGTCCACGAACCCGGTCGGCCCGTTGCGGTTCTTCGCGACCAGCAGCTCGGTCGCGCCATCCACGCCGTACCCCGGGTTGTACATCTCCTCGCGATAGAGGCCGAGCACCACGTCGGCATGCTGTTTCACGGCCCCCAGGTGTCCGTAGTCGTCCAGCGTGGGGCGGTGATTCGCGCGGCCCGGTCCGAAGCGCGGCAGCTGCGAGACGACCAGCAGCGCCGCCTGGCGCTGCAGCGCCGCGGCCTTGAGGTGGCGCAGGATCGCCGCCATCTCCTCGTCCTGGGCGCCGGGGTTCGTCCCCGCGGGGGGAGGCACGAGCTGGAGGTAGTCGAGCACGATCAGCGCCAGGCGCTTGAAGCCATCGAGGCGCGCGAGCGTCGACTCCAAATCCTGCGCCGCCAGCGGCAGCAGCGAGAGGGGAAGGCCGCGCAGCCGGACCGCGGCCGCGCCGATGCCGGCCCGCATCTGGTCGCTCAGCTCGGCCGCGCGCAGCTCGTCCACCGAGACGCGACCCTCCAGGGCGAGGGCGCGCTCCATCAGCCGCTCCTCGTCCATCTCTCCGGACAGAAACGCCACGCCCAGATTCTGCCGGGCGACGCGCAGCGCGAGTCCGAGGGCGAGCGACGATTTCCCGACGCCCACGTCGCCGCCCAGCACGATCAGGTCGCGGCGCCGCAGGCCGCCGCCCAGCAGCCGGTCGATCGAGGGGAACCCGGTCGGCACCGTGTCGCCCGGGATCTCCCCCGGACGATGCGCGTCCACCCGTTGCACCAGGGATTCGAGCGATGGAGGGGGGCGTCGTGGCGCGCGATGCGTCGTCATGGCACTGTCTAATGTAAGCGCGCGTCGCGCGCCGCCGCCGACACAGCGTCGGCGGCTTCGGGTCCCAACACATCGCGGGTGGGGGCCACGAGCTGGGCCAGCACCAGCGCGGCGGCCGCGGCCGTACCCGGCTCGAGCTGAGTCCGCGCGGCGCCGAGCGCCCGTTTCAGCGGGGCGGGGAGGGCGAGGCCGCCCAGCCGGCTCTGGAGCGCGGCGAGGCGGCGGCGGTGGTTCTTGAGGCTGATGGGGTCGGGGGGGAGCAAGGCTTCCGCGGCGCGCAGTACCAGCCAGAGCGCGTACAGCCCGTCGCGCCGCGGACCCCGCTCGGCTTCCGCCACAAGTGCCACGATCCGGGCTTCGCTCGCGGTCACGGCGCTCACGCCGCTCACGCGACCAGCCGCTCCACCGCGGCGGCGACCGCGGCGGCGTCGATGTCGCTGAGGCAGCGGTGGTGGCCCATCGGACAGCGCGGTCCCCCCATCGGCGAGCAGGGGCGGCACTCGAGGTCGCGCTGCAGCACCGTTGCCTTCGCACTATAAGGAAAGAACCCGAACTGCTCCACGGTGGGGCCGAACAGCGCCACGACGGGCGTGCCGACGCCCGTGGCCATGTGCATCACGCCCGTGTCGCCGGTGATCGCCACGCGGGCGCGCGCCAGCAGGGCGCCGGTCTGTTGCAGCGTACACGCGCCCGCCGCGCTCACGGCGAGCGGCGCCAGCGCCTCGGCGGCGGCGCGGTCCTCCGCTCCCCCGACCGCCACCATTCCGTAGCCCCGCTCGCGCAGCCGGTAGGCGAGTCCGGTCCACCGTTCCGCGGGCCAGCGCTTGGTGAAGTGCGCCGCGCCCGGCGCGAGCACGGCGAGTGGCGAGCCATCGAGTTTGCGCTCGCGCAGCCACTGGGCCGCCCACTCCCGCGCGCCCGCGGCGAGACAGAACTCGGGTGGGCCGCCGTCGGGCTGCACGTTCAGACCCCGCGCCGCTGCGAAATAGCGCTCGGCCACGGGGACGCGCCGGCCGTAGAGATCGATCTTGGTCGATACCAGGACGCTGCGGGCGAGTTTGCGTTTGGAGTACCCGCGCCAGGGGCAGCGCACCAGGGCGCGCAGCGCCGCGCTGCGCAAGCTGCCGTGCAGGTCGAGCCCGCGGGTGGGGCCGAGCGCCGCGAGCCTTCCCGCCAGTGCCCGGATCGACTCCCCGGGCGTCAGCGTCACGACGTGCGAGAGGTGCGGGTTGTCGGCCACGAGCGGGGCCATAGCCTGTTTTGTGACGAACACCAGTTGTGTATCGGGATGGCGGGCGTGGAGCGCGCGGATCAGCGGGGTGGTGAGGAGCACGTCGCCGATGGAGCTGAAGCGGACGAGGAGAAGGCACGCCACGCGGCAAAGGTAGAGGCGCGGATGTTGTTCGCCAGCCTCTCCCTTCGTCCCAACTAGAGAGTTCCACAAGTACCGGTACGGTACCGGTACTTGTGGTACTGCGAGCAGGGACGCGACCAGCTGCAATTCGCTAAGTCGTTGCGCTGCAGCATCCATCCGTGATTGAACAGCTAGCACGACACGTGCTTAGGAGCGTGGGCGAATCCGTTCCCGGAGCCGCCTGTGTTCGCTCGACTGCACTTGCCCGTCCTCGGCATTGTCGCACTCGTCTTGCTCGCCGTGACTCCCCGCACCGCGTCCGCCCAAGTGGTGCCCGATTGCCAGACCGGGTGCACCGGCGGCTACAGCGTCGACGTGACGCCGGACAACGCGCCAGACTATCGGAATCCGAATTCCACTCCCGACACGGTCCTGTTCACGGTGCAGAACACGGGCGCGACGAATGACACCTACACGATGGCGTGCCTCAGCTTCGGCGGGGTGACCTGTGTATCTGTCAGCCCTACATCGAAGACGCTTGGTCCGGACGCCAGCACAACCGTCAAGGTGGTGTTCAGCGTGGCGGTAACCGACGGGCAGGTCTATCTCACCGCCACGGGTCATGCCTCGGACCAGGGGTATTTCAACGTGACTGTCAGAGGCAAACCCCTAGTCGACATCACCCCGTACAACTTCAACAAGCAAGACTTCGGTCGCTGCGCTCAGGCCTGTTTCGCCGCCGTGTATTCCCAGAGCACGGTGCCCTATTTCTCGCTCGACGCGCCTCGGAGCGTCACCCTGGCCTACAACGGCCAGCGGGTGAATGCCAAGGCCTTCGTGCTGGCGAATGTCAGCCCGGATGTGAGCTACGGCGTCACCCCGACCAAGTACCAGCTCCAGGTGAAGGTGAATGGCGCCTTGGTCACGTTCGTGAACGGCGAACAGACGCTGAACTTCGCCTATACCGGTACCGCGGCCGTACGGTTGGCCGGGGAGTTCAACGACTCGACGTACGCGACCGGCGTGTATCCCCTGCTGGTCATCGTTTCGGCCGTCTACCCTTCCAGCGTCGTGGCCACCTCCGTCAACACGAGTCTGACGGTGGTGAATGAAACGACGAACCCCATCGCGCGCGGATGGACGCTGGCCGGCGTGCAGCGCGTCTATGTCCAGGGCGATGGTTCGGCGTTGGTCACCGAGGGCGATGGGTCTGCGGTGTACTTCTTGAAGGGCGGGGGGTTCTGGGCGTCGCCACCGGGCGAATTCTCGAGCTTCACGAGCGGCACGCCCTACGGCGCCGGGTGGACGCGCAGCTTCCCGGATTCCACGAAGGTGCTCTTCGACGCCACGGGCAAGATGATCGAGGTGCGGGACCGCTTCGTCAACAAGACCACGATCACGTACGATGCGAGTGGCCGCATCTGGAAGGTGACGGACCCCCAGAACCTCGTGATCACTCTGGGCTACGGGACGAACGGTCTCAGCACCATCACCGACGCTGGCAGCCCGGCCCGCGTGACCACGGTGACGGTGGATGCCAGCAAACGGCTCACCGCGATCCGGGATCCGGACAACATCAGCACGACGTTCGACTACGACACCGCGAATCGCCTGGCCACAATCACCAATCGCAGCGGGAAGAGCACGACGTTCGGCTACGACGCCAACGCAGGAACTCTGGCCTCTGTGACTGGGCCGAATGTCGCCTTCTACGACGGCACAGCCGCTCCCGTGGATAGCGCGTTCGCCTGGCAGAAGGTTGGTGTTCCCTACACGGCCACCGCTGTGACTCCGTTCACGCCGCTGCCCATAGACTCGGCATACGCGCGCCTCAAAGAGCCGGGGGGAGCCGTGACTCGGTTCACGGTGAATCACTGGGGCACGCCGATGCGGGTCACCGATGCGTTGGCTCACGTCATCAGTGCCACGTTCGACGGCAACGGACTTCCCATCAAGACCATCTACCCGAACGGTGCGGTAGACTCAGCGGTCTATAATTCCAGCGGCCTGCCCACGTTCGTCCAGAGGGCCGACGCCACGAACCGGCGCACGATCCGCTATGCCGGGTGGGCCCAGCCCGACAGCGCCTCCGGTGGGCCGCAGCCCGGCATGCGGGCATTCATCGGCGTGAACGGCCGCGTGGATTCGACCCGGGTCGGCGATTCGGCGGTGACGCGCTATGTGTACGATGGACTGGGCCGAGTGGTCTCCAGCACCGATCCCACCGGGCACCTGGTGGTGAAGCACTGGTTCGCGGGGACGAACGGCAACACCGACAAGGATTCGGTTCCGGGGGGTGGGGTGACCACCTACCTCTACGATTCGTACGGCCGCGACACGTCCGTGGATGGCCCGGCCTCTCCCATGCGTCGGATGCACTACGATTCCTTGAACCGGCAAACAATCTACCGCGATGGCGTTTATACCCCGCCTACCGTGACCGCCTATGACTCGGTTGGAAATGTTGTCTCGGTGACCGACGAGAAGGGACAAGTCTACAAGTTCGCATACAACGCGCTGGGATGGCTCATCGCGCGGACAGACCCGGCAAACAAGTCGGATACACTCAAGTACAATCGCGACGGCGACCTGATGCGTTTCGTGAACCGGCGCAACCAGACCGTCTCCTTCGCGTATGACGCACTCCATCGCGATACAAGCAAGACTGGCGCGAACACTGATACGCTACGCTGGACCTATTCAGCCAACGGTCGGGTGATCACGAGCATCGATCCCGTCACCACGGAAACTGCATACCTGAACGTCCGCGGGCAGCCCGATTCGGTCAAGACGGCAGTGGCCGCGAGGACGTTCACGCGCATCTACCGCTATACAACGCGTGGGCTACTGGACAGCGTCGCCGTGTCGGCGTCGAGCGGGAGCCTTGCGTTCACGGCGCGTAAGTACGGCTATGACACGAGGACCCTGGCGCTGAGCAGCATCGGCTTGAATGGGCGGGTCACAAACCTCGGTCGCAACGCGGATCTCCAACCCGACACGATCACGTATCCCGGCGGGGATCGGGTACAGCTGCAGTACTCAGGCCGGAACGCCCTGGCCAACATCACGAGCGGTGCGGCGTATTCTAGCACGGTGACGAAGCTCTTGGACTACGATACAGAGGGGCGGTTACACAGTCGGGTCAACTATGATCTTGTTTCCGGGACCCAGTTTACCTACGACGGTCTGGGTCGGCTGCGGTCCGACTCCTTCGTTTCTGCCCCGGCGCCGCCGCCAGGCTGCACGCCGCCGCAAATCATTGGGGACAATGGCGTGAACTGTCTTGAAGGGTACGCCTGGCAAGTGGGAAACCCATCCGAGGTATTCAGCTTCGACTCGGTAGGGAACCGCACCGACCATTCCGCGGGCCCGTACAATGTCGGTAACCGCATCACGAGCTTCGCTGGCTGCGGCTACACAACGGATGCGGATGGCAACGTGACGGCCCGAAGTGGCACCTGTGGCGCTCTGAACGCAACGTTCAAATGGACAGCGGAGTCGCGTCTCGATACGGTTATCGTCGGCGTGCAGACAATCGGCTACCACTACGACGCAGCCGGGCGGCTTGTGCGCAAGGACTCGGCTGGCGTGGTGCGGAGGTACTTCCTTTGGGAAGGCGGTAACCTATTGGCCGAGCTGAAGGGAGCGAACGCCGACACCCTGATCGCGGAATACTCGTACTACCCTGGGCTCGACAACTTGCACGCGCTCCTCGTGGGTGGAACGGAGTATGAGGCTCACTCCGACCCGTTGGGAAACGTTTCTGAGCTAACATGGACTGATGTTGGTGGACTGGCCCACACAATGCGCACTTACCAGTACACACTCTGGGGCGACACGATTTCAGGTGGAGTGGATAGCGTGCCGTTCAATCACGCGGATCGGACGCGGTGGAAGGGAGCACTATGGCTCGGCGACGAGGCGAATCTGTATTACATGCGGAATCGCTGGTACGAGCCAGCAACCGGACGGTTCTTAAGCGAGGATCCGATCGGATTGGATGGTGGCATCAATCAATACACATACGCTTCCGATGACGCCGTGAACGCCTCCGACCCGAGCGGTACCTGCGCTTGGGAGATCGACATCACTCCTGATGGGACCTGGGTTGCGTGGTGCCGAGATGGAGGCACCGGTCCCAGGGTACCCGGTGGCGATCGCGGTGCTGGGTATGACAGAATGCGCGGTGGTGACATGTTAATCCCGGTTGGTTGGACGACGCTCGGCCACTCCCAATGGAATTCTGGCTTTGCGAACGTTGCAGACGCGACCATGCAACCCACCTTCAGGGTGAGGTTCGAGGGGGGGTTCCGTGACGAAGATGGCAATTGCACCACGCCCGTGACTAGCGAGGGCCCGGCAACCATGGAGTTTGAGTTCAGGGATCAAGACGGTGAGTTCATTGGTACGGCCTACCTGGCTGTCACGGTGGCCTTTGGGCTTGCCCGTGTAAATCAGCACGGGAACCTTGCCCTCTACCAGGGCGGGATGACGATCTGGAGAAGGGTCTGGCCCATTGCAAAGCTAGAGAGGATCTATGATGATGCAGTACACGGGGTTGTCCACTGTAAAGAAGATTGGGGTACATTCTTTCCAGGCCGTTGACCGTATCCTGCACTTACATCAGCGTTGGCTCTTTCTCTAGGCGAGCTTTCGGGTTCTGTGGAGGGCTCCTGATGGTACAGTCCGTACGCATCATCCTTGGGTGCTTCCTTGTGACACTGCTACTGGACTCGGGAGGCAATAGCATGTCTAATGCGAGTACGCCCGATTCCGCAAGAATCGAAGCGTCCACCTTGGCTCTCTTCGTGCTGAGGAGTGCCCTTGAGGTACCATCAAGGGCCGACTCTTACAGAATTCTGCCGTCTAGTCAGCACGTTGGGATGGATCAAGCCGCCAAGACGCTCGCCCACATGGCAAAACCGGTTCGCTGCCAGGCGGTATCCCAGCAGGGGGAAATAGTAGTTGAATGCACCCCACTTGTTCGGCCCGTCGAAATTGAGGCTCGGCGCTCAGCAGCAGAGCACATAGTCAAGGCTCTTCGTCCAGGAAACAGCGCTGATACAAATGACTTGGTCCTTGTACAAGGGACGGAGGGTAGCTCGTTGCTCGTTCACTTCACGGTGATCGAGCAGTTGTTGCGCGATTACGACATGGACTATGGCATTTCCGGCGTCACGTTGACCGAGCCTATGAGGCAACGAGGTGTGAGAGCCGCCTACCGCGTACGTCCACACACAAGGGGGCGCCCAGGAGACTCCCCGCTCGGGATTTCTTCTCCGAGTTGATGTGCCTTGCCTAGGACTGCGGTGGCGCGCTCGTGGCCCGACACGAGCTGACCTTCCCCCCGAAAACTGGAGCATTCATTATGGCACTTCCGCCCGCCCTGCGGGGCAGGAGGTTGTATGCGGAAGAGCCGCTTTACCGAGAAGCAGATCGTCGGCATCCTGAAGGGGTAAGCTCCCCCGTCATGTAGACACCTGAAGTTGGTACTCCGGGGTGCTGGTTTCCCTCGGCAAGAACGTGAGCGGCGGCACCCGGCCGAGGCTGTCATGGGGCCGTTCCGTATTGTAGCGTCGCAGCCAGTCGCGCGTGATCGCGCGGACCTCCGCCAACGAGCGGCCCGGCTGGATGAAGTCGAGGCTGATGCCGCAGTGTTCGGCCCAGTCGCTGAGGCGGAGCGCGAGGAACTCGGGACCGTTGTCCAGGCGCAGCGTCGCCGGCGCGCCGTGCAGTGCCACCAGCTCGTCGAGCAGGGCGATCACGCGCCGGCTGGGCAGGGAGAAGCCGACCTCGATGGCGAGGCATTCGCGGTTGCCCTGGTCCAGCACGTTCAGCGTGCGGAACACGCGGCTGTCGTAGAGTGTGTCGCGCATGGAGTCCAGCGCCCAGGTCTGATTGAGCGTCGGCGGGGCCAGCAGCGGCACCTTCGGCCGCCGCGGGATCGGGCGCTTCGTCCGCCGCCGCCGATTGAGGCCCAGGGCGCAATACACGCGGTGGACGCGCTTGGGGTTCCACGGCTGCCCGAGGTTGTGCAGCCGATCAAACAGCTTCCAGAAGCCCCAGCGCGGATTCTGCTCCACCTGCGCCGTCAGCGCGGCGATCACCGGACCATCGCGCACCAAGCGAACCGGCGGCGGCCGGTACCACGCCGCCCGTGCTAATCGCGCGACCTGGCAGGCCCGCACCACCGACAGACGGTGCTCGCTCACCAGCAGCGCGATCGCCTGCCGCTTCGCGGACGGCGTCATAACTTTCGGCTCAATACGTCTTTGATCGCCGCGTTCTCGAGCGCCAGCTCGGCGTACATCCGCTTCAACTTCGCGTTCTCGGCCTCGAGTTCTCGCAGCCGGCGCAGCTCCGACACCGTCGCGCCGGCATACTTTGACTTCCAGGCGAAGTACGTGTTGCGACTGATCTCATGCTTGCGGATGATCTCCGCGACCGGCATCCCGGCCTCGCCGTCCTTGATCACCGCGAGGATCTGACTCTCCGTGAAGCGTGACTTGCGCATGCCCAACTCCCCTCGATCTGGGCACCTCGAAAGTCCACTTTCAACTGTCTACGCGATAGGGGAGCTTACCACGGGGCGACCAACCTCCGGGATCGAGGCTCGCGAGACGCCTAAGCGCAGCTTCCATCGTCTGCCGTGGGTAGTTGCTTCCGGTGCCGGTGAAGACGCCACCCTTCTTGTACGACTATTCCCTACAAATGAACCTTCATGCCGATCATGTGAACGACCAAGAACTCCAACTACAGGTCGAGATATGATTTGAGACCTCGTTGATCCCACAAGTGTACGGTCTCAGTTTTTCTTCATCCTCGCAACAATCATGTGACCTCCAGTTGACGCGACCTGTATCACCACGTGGCCTTACCTGCCCTCGTAATTTGTCGACTGTCGTGAGTTTGCGAGACCATCACGACCAGGGGGTTCAGGGTGGGGTGTACGAGCGGGTTCTCCTAGGTAATTCCGCGGTCATGCGAGGCGTGCGGGAGCAAATTCGTTTGCTCGCGCGTCTTCCCTGGCATGTCCGCATCGAAGGGCCGAGTGGCAGTGGCAAGAACGTCGCTGCTCGGCTACTCCACGTGCTGTCCAACCGGGCACGGGGCCCGTTCGTTATTTGCAGCCTGGCGATGCTCCCGGACGGCATCGCCATGGAAGAGCTGATGGGACATCGCCGGGGTGCATATACCGGCGCTATAGAGGACCGGTCGGGGGCGTTCGAGCGTGCGCATAGTGGAACGCTCTTTCTCAACGAGATCGGGACGGCGTCGGCCGAGACGCAAAGAACACTGCTGCAACTGATTGACGAAGGATCGTTCCACCGATTGGGAGAGGCGCGGGTCCGCTCGGTCGATGTGCGCATCGCGTTCGCGACGAACGAGGACCTGGAGGCCCGTGTGGCCGGCGGTTCATTCCGCGAGGATCTCTACCACCGACTCGGGATGTTGGTCGTGCGAATGCCGGCGCTCGCCGAGCATCTGGGGGACATCCCTGAGCTGACCGACAGTCTCCTGTCCCGGAAATCTCGAGAGGCCGGGGTATCGGTGGCCCCACTCACCACCGGTGACATGCGCCGGCTGATGGCATATGCCTGGCCCGGCAACGTCCGCCAGCTCGACCGGGCGATGGAGCACTACGTCGCGTTTGGACGTCTTCCCGACACGATCGATCGCGCCGCGCGGCCCTCCGATTGGCGCGTACAAGTCGACGAGGTGCTGAAGCGTTGCGCGGGCAACAAGGCGGCAGCAGCGCGCCTTCTGGGCGTGAGCCGCAAACTGCTCTACGAGGAGTTGAGGCGGCGTGAAGCCTGACCTTCGAGAAGTGTTACCGGTAACACTCGGGAACGTATAGGTAACACTTTTCGGCTCGCTGTCCGGCGCCGCGACGCACGGCGATCTCCCTTGCTCGCAACATGTTACGTCCTTTGCCCGAACGATCGTCGCGTGGCACGCCTCCTGCCTTGTGCCAGGCTGGTTCTTCACGCGAGGCCGTGCACCCGTGGACGCGTCGCTCATGTCGAAGCTCCCGCTCGTGGAATCTTTCGAGGCGGGCTACCTCGAGTACAACGGGATCCTTCCCTTGGAGATCAACGGCGACAAGCTACGTGTCGCCGTGGCAGGAGACCCCGCCATTGAGGTCCTGGACGACCTCGAGGTGTCGTTCGGCGTCCCACTCGATGTAGTTCCGGTATCCCGCGAAGAGCTGCACGACGGCATCCGGCGAGCCTACGCCGCTGCCGAGTCGGTTGTCGAACTGGTGCGGGACCTGGACGGCGTCGTGGGCCCCTCGGGTGAGCCCGACGCGCCGCTCGCTGATGCCCGTGATCTTGCCAACCAGCCCCCGGTCATCCGTTTCGTCAATCTCCTGATCCGCGAGGCGCACGAAGCACGCGCCTCGGACATCCATCTCGAGTCAGCCCGTGACGGCCTGCGGGCGCGATTTCGCATCGACGGGGTCCTGACCGAAGTCCCAAGTCCTCCCAAGGCGCTGCAGGCCGCGGTAGTGAGTCGGGTCAAGTTGCTCGCCGAGCTGGACATCGCGGAACGACGTGCGGCGCAAGATGGGCGTATCCGTGTGCGGCTCGAGGAGCGTGAGCTGGATCTGCGGGTCTCAACGGTGCCCACGCTCTATGGCGAGTCGGTGGTGCTGCGCTTGCTCGATCGCGGCGGCCGACCTGTAGCGCTCGACGAGCTGGGGATGGCCCCAGAGACGTTGGGCCGCTTCCAGGAGCTCGCGCGACGGCCGCACGGGATCCTGCTGGCGACGGGGCCCACCGGGAGCGGCAAGACGACGACACTATACGCCGCCCTCGGTCTCCGGCAGCGCGACGCCGAGAAGATCATCACCGTCGAAGACCCGGTAGAGTACCACCTCGACGGTGTCACGCAGGTGCCGGTGAACGTGAAAGCAGCGATGACGTTCCCCTCGGCGCTCCGGAGCCTGCTCCGTCAAGACCCTGACGTCCTCATGGTGGGCGAGATGCGGGATGCCGAGACGGCTGCGATCGCGGTGCAGGCGGCGATGACGGGGCACCTGGTCTTCTCGACGCTGCATACCAACGACGCCGTCAGCGCCATCACTCGGCTGCTGGACCTCAAGGTCGAGCCCTACATGATCGCCGCGACGCTCGAAGGGGTCCTCGCCCAGCGTCTGGTGCGGAAGATCTGTCCCGAATGCCGCGCCCGTTACAGCCCCGACTCCCAGGCGGTGGCCCTCCTTGCCGAACAGCCGATTGGAAAGGTGGCACTCGAACGGGGCCGCGGTTGCGCCGCTTGCCGGGAGACTGGGTACCGAGGGCGGATCGGGATCTTCGAGCTGATGTCGATCACGGATGAGATCAAGCAAGCCGTCTCGCGCTCCGCAACGCAGTCGGAGCTGCGTGAACTGGCTCGCGCTGCGGGGATGCAACCGCTGCGGCACGACGGTTGGACGAAGGTGCAGGCGGGGTTGACGACGGTCGAGGAGGTGCTGCGTGTCACGGAGCACTAGGCCAGCCGCCGGCTTCACGCTCATCGAGCTGCTCGTCGTCATCGTCGTGATCGCGATACTCGCCGGACTCGTGGGCCCCATGGTGTTCCGCAACGTAGGCGATGCGAAGGTGACGGCGGCGAAGGCGCAACTCGAGCTGTTCGGGCTCGCCCTCGATCAGTACCGCCTGGACAACGACTACTACCCGTCCACGGCTCAGGGGCTCGAATCACTTCAAACGCTGCCAAGTGGTGAGCCGGCCGCGCGCAATTGGCGTGGCCCCTACCTCAAGAAGGCGATCCCGCTCGATCCGTGGGGGCGGCCATACGTGTTCCGCAGTCCCGGTGAGAAGAACCCGAACGGCTACGACCTCCTCACGTTGGGTCGTGACGGGCAGCCGGGCGGCTCCGGCGAAGACGCGGACATCAGCGAATGACGGCGTTTCGCTATGAGGCTGCGCGGTCCGATGGAGCCTCCGTGCGAGGCGTGCTCGAGGTGGGCTCGGAGGCTGAGGCCACGGCGCTGCTCTCGGCGCGCGGCCTGTTTCCGGTGCGCGTCGAGCCCGCGTCGCCGCGCGCCAATTGGCGGTTCGGTCACCCCTCGGCGCGCGCCCAGGCTACCGTCTTTCAAGGACTCGCCTCGCTTGTCGAAGCCGGCGTGCCGCTAGAGAAGGCGCTCCGGGCGACTGAACCCATCGCGGAGACAGGTCTCCGCGAGGGACTGGAGCGAGTGGGGACAAGAGTCCGCGAAGGGGCTTCCCTCGGGTCCGCCTTGGCGGTTGAGGACAACCTGTTCTCCGGCGTGACCATCGGACTGGTTCGTGCGGGGGAGCGAGGTATCGGGCTCGGGCCGGCGCTCACGCAAGCCGCGGTACAGCTCGAGCGCGAGGCGGAGACCGCCGCGCGCATCCGCGGCGCCGTCGCCTATCCGACGCTCCTCGCCGGCGTCGGCATCCTATCGGTTGCGGTCATCGTGATTTTCGTCGTCCCCAGGTTCGTTGCCCTGCTCGGAGACCTGGGGCAGACGCTGCCGCTCGCGACGCGGATCCTGATCTCTGTTTCTTCTGCCGTGCGCCATTTCGGTCTCGTGCTGATCGCGGTCGCCATCGGGGGAGCGGTCCTGTTAGGCCGTCTCGCCCGTGACCGTCGGGAAGCGTGGCATGACTGGCTGCTCGCCTTGCCGCTGATCGGGAGGATTCGCCATGCTCTGGCGACGGCCCGCGTGTGCCGCACTCTGGGGGCCTTGCTCGGAACGGGAACACCGGCGCTTCCCGCGCTTGCGATCGCCAGCGACGCAGCGGCTGATGCCGCCGTCGGCGCTCGACTGGCTCGCGCACGCAGCCAGATAGCCGAAGGGGCGTCGCTTTCATCTGCCTTCACGACGACCGGGGCCATCACCGAAAGCGCGCTACAGCTCGTGTCGATCGGCGAAGGCTCAGGGAGACTCCCGGCGCTGCTCGCAAAGGCGGCGGAGCTCGAAGAGCGTGACGCCGAGCGGCGGCTCACGACCCTGGTGACGCTCCTCGAGCCTGCGCTGATTCTGGCGTTCGCCGGGTTGGTCGCGTTCGTCGCGACCGCGCTGCTGCAGGCGGTCTATTCACTGCGACCTGGTGGGGTGTGATGCGAACCGGGTGCGCGGTGCTCAGTGCGCGGCTTGCTCCTGTAGGGTTCACGCTCCTCGAGGTAGTGGTGGCACTAGCCCTGTTCGGTCTGATCCTCGGGGTAAGCGGGTTGTCGCTGGCGAGCCTTCGAGAGCCGCGGGGTGCGGACGCTATCCAGCAATTGGTAGCGGCTCGCGACAGTGCGATCCGTACCGGACGCCCCGTTTCCGTCACCGTTACCAACCCCGACACCGGAGTAAACCGCGCACCGTGCACAGCACAACTGCTCTTCCTACCGGATGGCCGGGGGATGGGGGCAGGAGTGGACCAACTCACCGGAGCTCCACTTGGCACCCGATAACAGAGGGGTCGCGCTGCTGGAGGTGCTCGCCGCCATCCTGATCCTGGCCGTGGCCGGATTGGGATTCGTCGAGCTGGTGAGCGCCGGGACGCGCGCAGTGACGACCGCACGGGCGCGGGAGCGCGAGCTTGCCGATGAGGAACGTCTACTAGCCGCTTACACGCTCCTTACCCGCAGCGACCTCGACCGCCGCATGGGCCGCCGCGAGGTAGGTCCGTATCTGGCGGACGTGCAACGCCCGGAGCGGACGCTGTATCGCATCGCACTGCTGCGCCAGGACGCGCCCGAGGTGGAGGACCTGGTGACGGTGGTCTATCGACCGGAGGCTCCTCGGTGAGTTGTCCCCGCAAGAGTGGATTCACCCTCATTGAGGTGCTCCTGGCGCTCACGCTGGGGTCCCTCGTCGTCCTGCTCGCCCACCGGGTTTTCACCGGAGTCGCCGACGGCGCCGCTCGACTCACCGAGGCCCGTACTACCCTGGACCGCGCAGCGAACGCACGTCGCTGGCTCGAGGCGGCGTTCGGATCGCTCGACGTGGGCGGGTCGGGCGGCCCGTTTCTCGGGCACGCGGATCGCGTCGAGTTCGGAAGTTGGCAGCTCACGCCGCAGGGTTGGCTCACGCGCCGGCGCATCGCGCTCGAACGGCGTGCGGACCTGGTCATTGCGGCTCTCGGCACGACCGACTCGATCGTCCTCGCAGACAGTGTCACTGACCTGCAGTTCGACTATCTGCTCGATCCCGGTGATGCCGGGGGAGGGGTGCCTGGGGGAATGCCGGGTGCGAATGCCCGGTTTGTCCGCGAGTGGATCTCGCCCGTCTCGGCGCCGGTGGCGGTGCGGTTGAGGGTCGCACACCGGAGCAAGGTGGATACTGTGCTAGTAGTAGTGGGGCCGAGAGGATGATCGACAGGGCGCCCAGGCTTGAGCGAGGCTTCGCCCTGATCGCGGTCCTCTGGCTCATCGCCATGCTCGGCACCCTCGTGGGTCTCTCAATGGCGTCGATCCGTCTCGGCAATCAGACGACCAGCAACCGCATCGTGTTGACCCGAGCCCGATGGGCGGCCGAGGCCTGCTTCGCGATCGCCCAGGCACGCTGGGGGCAAGGGAAGCTGGCCGACACGACGACGATCGACCTGGGGCGGGGGACTCGATGCGCGTGGACGGTCGAAGATCCGACGACCAGGATCAACTTCAACACCGCCGATCCAGAGGTCCTGCGGGCGCTCGGCGCGAACGACGTGTTCATCGCAGCGCTGGTCGAGGGCCGACGCGAGCAGCCCTTCGATGATCTGGGCCAGGTGGCAGAGCTTCCCGGATGGGACACGAGGTGGGCGCGGCTGGGAACGGTTACGGGACCGGGAACCATCAACCTGTCTGCCACGCCTCGATCCGTATTGCGGGCGCTGCCGGGGCTCGGTGCCGAGGCGGTGGACCGGATCCTCTATCGCCGAGGAGTGGGGCGGGGGTTCACGAGTCTCGACGCCCTGGCTGCGGATCTCTCGCTTCCCGGTCGGGCGGCACTCATGGCGCGCTACTCGGACCTCGCGCGGCTTGCGACATTCGCCGCGCCACACGTGCTGGTGACCGCGACGGGGTGGGTTGCAGGCCAGGCGCCGGTGGCCACGGTGGAGTCGTTGGTTGTGCCCGTTCCCGACCGGCTCGCGGTGGTGCGGCGGAGGGTGTGGTGAGGCGTGTCCTGGGCATGAGCGTGAGCGCGACGACGGTGCGCGCGGTGCTGGTGGAAAACGCAACGATTGTCTGGGCGGGCGAGGCGCTCCACGCAGACGGCGATCTCGCGGCCGTGATCGGACATCTTGCCGGGGAATCGGGCAAGGTCGTCCGCCGATCGCGAGTGGTACTCGAGCGGGACGTGGTCCAGCTGCGAACCGTGAGTCCCGCGCCGCCGCTCAAGCCGCGCGCGCTGCGGCGCTACGTATCCCTTGAGGCGCCGCGCCTGTTTCGCAAGAACGGCGCCCCGATCGTGACGGACGGCATTCGGCTGGCAGGGGAGGCGCAGGGCGGCGTGCTCTGGGCCGCCGCTGCAGAAGAGCCGTTGCTCGGCAGGATCCTCGCCGGTTGTGCAGAGGCCGGCCTCATCGTTGAATCGGTGGGTCCGGCGGCGGACGTGTTGCCGGCGGCGCTCGCGCGACGGCCCACGATCGGCGAAATCGCCTTTCCGAACGGGGGCACGACCGAGGTATTGACGGTCGGCGCCGAAGGGGCCTGGCGCAGCCGCATGGTTCTCGGCACGACGAGCCAAGCGCCCTCGGACTCTTGGGCTCCACCGCTCGTCGCGCTCGGCCCAGACGCTCCGCACTTCGCCGCCGCCTACGCGGCGACGGTCGCCCTGCCGCGCCTGGAGCTCTGGCCAGGAGAAGCGAGAGCCAATCGAGCGAGAGACTCACGTCGCAAACTCATGCGATTGGCGACGGTCGGGCTCTCAGTGTGGCTAGTTGCCGGCACCGTGTACGTCGGACGCCTTCTCTCGACGCTTCACTCCTCGACGCAATACCTCGCTGCGGTCTCGGCTCGGTTGGACAGCGCCCTGGCGGCGCGGCGCGACCTCGACGCGGGTCGGGCAACGCTCGCCACCATGACCACGGCGGAGCGCACTCGGCCCCGCCATCTGGAGTTATTGGCGGGGGTGACGGCTGCACTCGGCGATTCCGCCTACCTCATGACCTATCAACTGGGCGCCGACGGGACACTTCGTCTTTCGGGCTACGCGCCGAGCGCTGCGCGTGTGCTGGCGGCGCTGGAGCACGTGAGTGGGTTGCGTCGTCCGCGGCTCGAAAGTCCCGTGAGCCGAGAGGCGGCGAGCGGAGGCGGGTCGCTCGACCGGTTCGCCATCGTCGCTCAACGGGAGAGCGTGCCATGACGGCGCGGGATCGGCGAGCGGTGTTGATCGGCGGCGGCGCAATCGCCGGAGCGTGGTTCCTGCTGCGCGCCCTTCCTCTCGGGGTGCACGCGGTCGGGCGACTGCGGGCGCATGCAATCGAAACGCAAGCCACGGTGGCGCGTGCACGCGAGGTGCTAGCCGCGGCGCCGTCGGTGAAGGATTCGTTGATCCAGACACTCAACGCCATCGTCGCACTGGCGCCGAAGCTCGTGGAGGGAAAGTCGCCGGCCGAGGCGCAGGCGAGCCTCTCGGCATTCTTGAACGCGGCTGCGGCTCGGCACGGCTTGAGGGTGACGGGGCTCGATCCGCTCCCGGACTCTGCGGTGGGCGTGCTGGCTGGTGTGGGCGTACACGCGGTCCTCGAAGGGGACGTCCGTGAGGTGGCGGGGTTCCTTCGGGCGATCGAGACGGGCGATCCGGTGCTCACCGTTCCGACGCTGTCCATTTCTGCTCCCGATCCGATGTCGCGCGCCGGAATCCCGGAAGTGCTACGTCTCGACTTCGAGGTAGCTGGCTTGTTCTTGCCGAGGGGGAGTCAATGAGGGGCATGGGGATGTGGAGCCTGGGGGCGTGGGCGTTGCTCGCGCTGGGGGTCGGTGCGTTGGTGCGCGCGGCGACCACCCGTCTTGCGCCTTCGGAACTCTCCTCCACCAACGTCCAGCGCCCTCCATCACCTTCACCAACGGCCTACCACGTCGGCTCTCTTTCCCAGGCCGTCGTCGCGGACGATCCGTTTCGCATCACACGTCGTCCCGCCGACGTCGCGTACGATCCGTCGCGTGCCGCGTCCCCTGCCACAAGCGAAGCGGTTCCGAAACCGACCCTCGTGCTCTCGGGCATCGTGTGGGGAGCTGCTCCCGAGGCCGTGCTGGAAGGCATCCCTGGTGTCGAAGGGTCTCGATTGGTCCGCGTGCGGGATCTGGTTGCGGGTCTTCTCGTGAAGCAGATCCAACGCGATCGCGTCGTCATTACCGGAATGGACACGGTGTGGACGTTGAGGGTGAGGGAACCATGGAAATAGCGGCGGATAGGCGGATGGCCGGATGGGCGGATGGACAAGCCAAACGACTGACGTTGCGGGCGATTGGGGCTGGGCTGTTTCTGCTATCCGCCCATCCGCCAATCCGCCTATCCGCCCAGGACACCGCAACTGTCCGCATCGACAATGACAGCATCAGCGTCCGGTTTGTCGAGGCGGATCTGCGTGCGGTGATCCAAGCGCTCGGTCGGTATCTCCCGAAGCCGGTGTTAGTAGGGGCTATCCAGCCCGTGCGCGTGTCGCTCGAGACACCCGTGCCCGTGCCGCGAGCCGGGATCCTCGGCCTGCTCAAGGGGCTGGTCGAATCGCAAGGCCTGGAGTTCACCGAGGACTCGGCTTTCTTCCAGGTCGCGCCCAAGCCCCCCGAGACGACGCCTGCCGGACCGGCTGGGCGAGCCCAGGATACCGCCGCGGTGCAGTTGTTCGTCATCCGGTTGAAGCATGCGCGCGCCGCCGATGTCGCCGCGACCGTCAACCAGCTCTTCGGCGGCGGAGGAGAATTCTCGGGCTCGGGTGGGCTCTCCGGTGGCACGCTCTCGGACGAACTCCGCCGCAATGTCGTCTCTCCGCAAGGCGGCCCGCCGTCAACACCGACCGCCCGACCGCCTGACCGCCCGTCCGCCCTGAGTGGCAGCGTCACCATCGTGCCGGACGAGCTGACGAATTCGCTATTGATCCGCGCGTCCAGGGTGGACTTCGACGTCCTCAGGGACGCCGTGGATCAACTCGACATCCGTCCGCTACAGGCCCTGATCGAGGTTCTCATCGTGGAGGCGCGGCGCGATCGCAGCTTCTCCCTGGGCACCAGCCTGCTCGTCCCGCAGCAATCCATCGACAAGGGCGACGGCACGGCCGGCGGCAGCGTCACGGGGTCGAGCCTGGGTGACCTCGTCATCCGCCTCATGCACCTGGGGCACGCGCAGATCGACGCCACCCTGACGGCAGCCGCGAGTCGTGGCGACGTGCAGATCGTGTCGCGCCCGGTGCTCCTGGCCTCGAACAACCAGGAGGCGAGGATTCTCGTGGGCTCGCAACGGCCCTTCGTTCAGGTCAGCCGAAGCCTCCCCACCGACACGCCGAGCCGAGACCAGGTGATCCAGTACCGCGACGTCGGCACTCGGCTCACGGTGCGCCCCACGATCAACGAGGACGGTTACGTCTCGCTGCTGATTCAGCAGGAGGTCAACCAGGCGACGAGCGAGGTCGCATTCGACGCTCCGGTCATCTCTACCCGTGAGGCCGTCACACAGGTGCTGGTGAAAGACGGGCAAACGATTGTGCTCGGAGGGTTGCGCGACCACCAGCGTGATGTGACCCAGGGCGGGGTCCCGTTCCTCTCCGGCCTCCCGATCATCGGAGGTCTATTCGGGAGCGCCACCCGACAAACGACCGAGACCGAGCTGTATCTCTTTCTCACACCACGCATTCTGAAGACCGATGCGGATGCGGACAGCGTCACCGCGCCACGGTTGCCGAAGGGGGTCGAGCGATGAGCGACTCCGTCTTGGTCGCGTCGAACGGCGCTCCCCCGATCATCGGCGTATCCGATGCCATGCGACGGGCCGTCGAGCGTGCGCAGCGCTTTGCGATCAGCGGACTCCCAATACTCATCACTGGACCCACGGGAACGGGCAAGGAGCTGTTCGCGAAGCACGTGCACACCTGGAGCGGACGCCAGGGCCGCCTCGTCGCAGTGAATTGTGGAGCACTGCCGGGAGATCTCGTCGAGGGGCTCTTGTTCGGCCGACGTCGCGGGGTGTATACGGGCGCGATCGACGCGAAGGGGTACGTCGAGGCAGCCGACGGTGGCACGTTGTTTCTGGATGAGCTGGGAAGTCTTCCTACGGACGCGCAGGTCAAGCTGCTGCGAGTGCTGGAAAGCGGGGAGGTCTACCGACTTGGGGATACGGTCGGTCGTGTGATGGATTTTCGGCTCGTTGCTGCGGCCCAGGACGACCTGAGGCAAATGGTAAGCCTCAAGACGTTTCGAGAAGATCTGTTCCAACGGGTGGCGGGCGGTATCGTGCCTCTCCCATCTCTCGCGTCGAGAGTTGATGATATTGTTCCGCTAGCGCTGCACTTTGCCAGTGCCGCTCGCCGATCGATCAATTCGGCCGCCCTGCTGGTTCTCCAACGCTATTCCTGGCCGGGCAACGTGCGTGAGCTCCGTCTGGTCATCGACCGGGCCAGCTGCCTTTCCGAGAGCGCGGAGCTTACCGTGAACGAGATCTGTGAGGCCATCGAAAGCGCCGCGATCGATGAGATTGATCGGCGAGGTCCAAATGGCTCCCGATCGCAAGACGGCCGACGGCAAGAACTGCTCGAGGCTTGCCAGGCGAACGGATGGAATGCAACCCGCACCGCCCTGGCCCTCGGCATCGGTCGCACGACTTTGTTTCGCCGTTTGAAGTCGGTCGGTCTCTCCCTTCGTCCCACTTAGTGAAGTTCCACGAGTACCGGTACGGTACCGGTACTCGTGGAACTGCCGGCAGGGACACCGCCCGCGTCGGTTCGCTAAGTCGTTTCCCCGCAACGTGCGCAGTTCTCGACACCCGCTCAAGATCACGGCACAGCAGATGCCTTGATGCATGAACGACTCTCTCCGGAGCCGTTCCCGTGGCCGTTCACGTCTGGCGCTGTCTCGCCCTGGCTGCTGTGGTTCTCGGCATCACCGCGTTTGCGGTCCCCCTCCAGGGACAAGGCGACTGCCCCACCTGTCCCGCGGTGACGGTCACGCCGAAGGGCACCTCGACCGCCAATCGCCAGCCCAATAGCAGCTACAGCGACAACTTCACCGTCACAAACAGCGGCTCGGTCAGCGACACCTACACCTTGACCTGCACCGGTTTCGTGAACATCACGTGCACCGGCGCAGTCCCGGGCGAGGTAACCCTCGACCCGGGTGGGCAAGCCACGATCACGGCGTCCTATACCACCGGCAACTCAGGCACCGGACGGCTGCGATTGCGCGCGTTCAGCGAGGGGACGCTGGTGAGCGACACGGGGTGGTACAATGTGCCGGTGGTGAACGTGGCGCCCACGGTCACGCTTGTGGCTCCCGTGCTCACCGCGGGGAGCCGGGCTGTGGTCGGCACGCGCCAACCGATCGTGCGGGCGCTGTTCCAGGGCATCGGCTCCCCCATCGATACCACGAAAACAGTGCTCGTCTGGCAGCACGGCGCGAATGTCGACACGGTGACGAAGTTCCGCAGCGACAGCCTCTCGCTGCCGCGGCACAATCGTGCCCTGCTCGAATGGGAGGTGGATTCCCTGCGCTGGCTCGCCGGCCGGCCCGACTCGGCGCTGATCACGGTCACCGCCTGCTCGGTGAACACCCTCTGTACAACGGTCACGCGCTACGCAGTGCTGCCCAACGACTCCACGCCGATCCTCGGCTTCACGGGGAGGCCGCTCGAGGCATTGGGCCGGCAGTTCTCCGCGCCGTTCGGACCCGGGCTCGCGGTGAGCGGCGCCGAGGTCGAGACGGGATTCGGGATCCCGGCCTATGTGTCCATGGGGGCGTCGCGCAGCGCGGGTCTCGTGTACTCCACCCGTCAGTCCTATCCGCGCGCCCTCGTGCCGATCGATCTCGAGGTGACCTGGCCGGCCGGGACACCGGACCAGATCAAGGTGACTCTCTCGGACACCACCATGAAGCTCGATTCCCTGGTCCTCACGACACCGACCTGCGCCACGGGTGCAGCGCGGCGTTGTCGCGTTGTCCTGCAAGGCGATTTCGCCGGCACGCCCCCCTCTGCGATTCCGCTGCGCAAGTGGCTGATCGTGCAGGTGCAAGTGAAATCGGGCGCGGTGACGAAGACGATCAGCGACTCGACCGAGGTGGTGGTAGTCGATCGGCGCAGCACGCCCTATGGCTCCGGGTGGTGGCCCAGCGCGTATCTGAAGCTCGTAGCGGCGGGTAGCGATCGGGTCCTGGTGGGCCCGAGCGGCACGGCCGCCGTGTACCGCGGCAACGGGGACAGCGTCTACCTCTCGCCCCCCGGCGACTTCAGCACCCTGGTGAAGACGGCGAG
>JBGPHP010000019.1:0-24181 GCA_041484445.1 Gemmatimonadota bacterium | reverse complement strand
GCCGACACGCGGATTTTCAGTCCGCTGCTCTACCAACTGAGCTACCTGGCCCGGGAAACGGAACAGGATAATAGAAGGTAGGCGCCGAGACGCCAAGCGGAGTGGTCGCGTAAATCGGCCCCCTCCCCCCGGAGGGAGAGGGGGCCGGGCGGTACCGAGACCTACGGGCGGAACTCCACCAGCTGCATGGCAGTCGCGCTCTGGCCGTCGTCGCCGTTGAAGGTGACCGCCAGCGGCAGGCCGACGTTCGGGCTGACGCACATATCCATCAGCACCTGCTGATTTTCGCGCCACACCCCGCGGGCACCGCTCACGCCCGCCTGCGCGCATTGCGATTCCACCTTGAACGAGGTCGTCTTGCCGTTCTGGGTCTGCTGCCACCCATTGCCGATCTCCCACTGATGGCCGCCCAGCAACAGCATCCACACCGGGTTGAACAGCGCGAGCCCCACCGGCCCCAGGGAGATCAGCTGCATCATCGGCACACCCTCGTTGGGACCCAGCGTGACGGTCGAGGAATAGCTGTCGCTCCCGAGGTTGCCGGCCACGGAGAGCGTAAACCGCCCGCCGCCCGCGGGGCGGGCATCGAAGGTGTAGCTCCCCGTCTTGTTCTCGTTGCCATCCCGCTGCTGCACGTTGTAGCGAAAGTGCTCCGTGCCCTTGAAGCCGTACATCCCCCACGTGAACGGTCCCGAGACCGGCTTTGTGTACAGGGCGGGGAGCGCGCCGCCGCTCGACGGCGGTGCCGGAGCGTTCGATTGGTTCAACGGCTCCACCGCGGGCGGCGCGGCACCGCCACCGCCGCCGGTGTTGGCCGGGCAGCTCCCGACGCAGTCTCCCACGCGCGCCGGTCCGCCGCCGCTGAGGGTGCCGGTGGCCGAGCCCTCGTCCGCCTGGGTGATCTTGAGCTTCCCGACGGCGGTGGTCACCCGTCGCAACACGCGGCCCGTCGCGGGATCGCGGATTTCGCGCCCCGGCCGCATCACGTCGTATTCCCCGCCCACCTTCACGCCGGCACCGGTGCCCACGTTGATGGTGACCTCACCCCCGGACACATCGGCCACCAGCGCCTGGATGGCGACGACGTTCTCCGTAATCCTGGTCGCCGAGGCCACCAGCTCGGTCGTCAAACTGTCGACCGCCGAGCGGGTCGCCTCTCCGATGATGCTGTTGGCGAAGTTCGTGCTCCCCATGTCGAGCGCCCCGATGGCTCCGGTGCCGCCGATCGCCAATCCGCCGACCATGGAGACGCTGGACCGCTTGGACTCGCCGTGCCCGGTCGAAACGCCGAGGATCTCCGCCGTGGTCGTGCTCACGATACGCGCATCGATCTGCACGACCGCCTTCGCCGATTTCTTGCCGAACCCCCCAAGCCCGATGCCACCGATGTGGGCCCCGATACCACCCACACCCAGTTTCTTGTCATCGCGGCCGAACTGGGTGATGCTACCGATGATGATGGCGTCCACCCCGAGGATCCGAGCCAGCTGAACGGCCGACGACGGATCGGCGCGGCCCGATTGTTGGAAGTTTTGTTCCTGGAGCACCCGGTCGAGCTGTTTGCGCTCGATGACCGAATACGTGCCGTTGCGCACCAGGTTGGTCACCAGCATGTCGGCGATGCCCTTGCCGATGTCCTGGTCGCTGCCGAACAGGTCGTACACGTACTGATGGACCGTGGCGTAGTCGAAATCGAGCACGGCCACCCGCCGCTTCGCAGGCGACTGCGCGGCGAGCGTCCCGGCGCCCAGGAGCGCGGCCAGGACGAGGACGGTGAGGCGCTTCATGACGACTCCTCGAGGTTGAGAGGACGAAGGAACCACGGAGATTCTAGCGCGCAATGCTGAACTTTCAACTACTTTCTTCATCATTATGGCCACGACGCCCTTCCCGAACCTCACCGTGCTGGATCATCCGCTGATCCGACACAAGCTCGGCCTGTTGCGCGACCGCCGCACCACCACTAAGGACTTCAAGCAGCTGGTCAGCGAGATCGCCATGCTGATGGCCTACGAGGTCACGAAAGACCTGCCACTCGAGCCGGTGGAGATCGACACACCATTGGAGCAGATGCGCGGGGAGCGCGTCGCTGGGAAGAAGCTCGTGCTCGTGCCCATCCTCCGCGCCGGCCTCGGCATGGTCGAGGGAATCGCCCAACTCATTCCCTCGGCGCGCGTCGGACACATCGGGATCTACCGCGATCACGAGACGCTCAAACCAGTGGAGTACTATTTCAAGATCCCCAGCGACGGCGTGACGCGCGATTTCTTCGTGCTCGACCCCATGCTGGCCACCGGCGGCTCCGCCGCCGACGCGGTCACCACCCTGAAGCGGGCCGGGGCGCAACGCATTCGGTTCCTGTGTCTCGTCGCCTGCCCCGAGGGCACCCGGCGCATGCAGACCGAGCACCCCGATGTGCCGATCTACGCCGCGGCGCTCGACCGCCAACTGAACGACAAGGGGTATATCCTCCCCGGCCTTGGAGATGCGGGCGACAGGCTATTCGGGACCAGGTAGGAGGACCGGCGCGCTCCCTTAACCCTGCACCCTCAAACCCGCTACGCGTCTGTACGTCTGAGCGCGCCTTTCCTGTCTCCCAATCCCTCGCAACTGTTCTTGCCTATTCCGTGTCACAGGATTGAACGTCTCCCGTACGGAGCAGCGTGGACGAACGAGAACTGATCTCCCGCGTCCGCGCGGGAGAGGCGGCGGCGGAACGCGCCCTGTATGACGCGCACGTGGATCGCGTCTACCGGCTCACGTACCGACTCGCGGGGGACGACGAGCTGGCCCGGGACTTCACCCAGGAGACGTTCATCCGGGCGTTCGACCGGCTCGACACGTTTCGCGGCGAGTCCCGGCTCTCGACATGGCTGCACGCCATCGCCACCACGGTCGCCCTGAACGGGCTCCGCAAGGTGAAGCGGTTCCGGACGCGGGAAACGGTGCTCGAAGCGGCCGACAGCGTGGCCAGCACCGCACGCTCGGCCGAGCCGGACTTGAAGACCCGGTTGCGCGATGCCATCGATGCGCTGCCGCGAAAGTACCGGGCCGTCGTCGTGATGCACGATGTGGAAGGGTACACGCACGAGGAAATTGCCGCCGCGCTGGGGGTGGAAGTCGGCACCTCGAAGGCCCAGTTGTCGCGGGCACGCGCCAAGCTGCGCGTAGCGCTGTCGGATTTCGCGGGAGAATGGGTGTCATGAACGACGATCGGTTCGAAACGAAATTGCGCGAAGCCGCCCGGGAGTACCACCGGCCGCCGGAAACGCCGCGCGAGGAGATGTGGGCGGCGATCGAAGCCGAGCGACGGCGGCGCCGCACAGCCCCGCGCATCGTGGTGCTCCGGCCGGCCTGGCGCTTGGGAATCGGCATAGCCGCGGTGCTGGTGCTCGGGATCGCCATCGGGCGATTCGTACGGCCCAGGACCTCGTCCGCCCCGCTGACGCCGACGCCGGTCGCCACGGGCCGCGCGGGCGATGACATCGCCTACCAGGTGGCCGCGGCCCAGTATCTGAGTCGCACCGAAACGCTGCTGGCGGGGTTCCGCGCGGATGCGCGGACCGGGGAGCGCCTCGATCCCCAGTTCGAGGCCCAGGCGCGGGAGCTGCTCAGCTCCACCCGGCTGCTGCTGGATTCGCCGGCCGGCCGGAACCCGCGGCTCAAGCCGCTGCTCGAAGACCTGGAGGTGGTCCTCGCGCAGATCGTCTTCCTCCCCGCGTCGCGTGACACGACCGACGTGGAGCTCATCAACCAGGGAATCGACCAACGAAGCGTGTTGACCCGTCTGCGGACCGCGATGCCTGCGGCCTCCGTGCCGGCACACGCCCAAGGAGTGATTTGACGATGTCCATGCTCGCTTGCTTGCTGGCCGTCACCGTTTCGACACAGGACCCGGCGGCGGCTGCCGCGCTGGCACGCGCCCAACGGGCTCTGCCCGCCCTCACCGCTCAGGTGCAGGCGGCGACCGCACAGCTCGCCCGGCTCGACGCCGTTGGGGCGCAGTCCGCTGATCTCGCCGCGCTCGCACAGCTGGCGTCGTTGAGCGACCTCAGCTCGCTGAGCGGGCTCGCCACGCTCGTCGACCTCGCGTCGCTGAGCACGACCCTGGAGACCTTCTCGGACGCGCCTCCATCCGCGTGGGCCGACGAGGATCAGGGCGATTCGCTGTATCGTGTTGCACGACGCCTCTTGAACCGCGGCCGCTACGTGGAAGCCGCGGATGCGTTCGGAGAGCTGATCCGACGCTATCCGCGCTCCGACTACACCCCCGACGCCTATTACTGGCAGGCGTTCGCGCTCTACAAGACCGGCGGCGCCGATGGCTATAGAACCGCCCGGAGCCTGCTGGAGACGCAGAAGTCGCGTCACCCACGCGCCGCGACCGCGGGCGACGCCGAGGGCCTGTATGGGCGGATCCAGGGGGAGCTCGCACGACAGGGGGATCAGGGCGCCGTGATATGGGTGAGGGTGCATGCGGCATCCGCGGGCCTGACGCCGCCAACGCCCCCGACTCCTCCAACGCCCCCGACTCCCCCGACGCCGCCCACGGCCGGTGGCCGGCGCACGACCCAGGCCGGCTGCCCCGCCGATGACGATGATGACCCGCGGGTGGCCGCGCTCAACGCGCTGCTCCAGATGGATGACGAGGCGGCGGTACCGATTCTGAAACAGGTGCTGGCTCGGCGCGATCCCTGCAGCCTCGTCCTGCGCCGCAAAGCGGTGTTCATCATCTCCCAGAAGCGGACCTCGGAGACTGAGGACATCCTGCTCGCGTCCGCGCGGACCGACCCCGACACTGAAGTGCGCGAGCAGGCGGTCTTCTGGCTGTCGCAGGTGGGAAGTGAGCGGGCCGTGACCGCGCTCGATTCGATCCTGCAATCGGCCGCGGACCCCGAGATCCAGAAGAAAGCGCTGTTCGCGCTGTCGCAGATCAGCGGCGCGCGCGCCGGACAGATCTTGCGCGACTACGCGGAGCGGTCGGACGCACCCGAAGACACGCGCGAGCAGGCGATCTTCTGGCTGGGCCAGCAACACTCCGCCGAGAACGCCGCGTTCCTGCGGGGGCTCTATGCCCACATGACGTCGGACGACCTGCGCGAAAAGGTCATCTTCTCGCTCAGCCAGATGGGCGGTGCGGAGAACGCCCGGTGGCTGCTCGACCTCGCCCAGAACGACCGCGAGCCGGTCGAGATGCGCAAGAAGGCGTTGTTCTGGGCCGGCCAGACCGGGGCGTCCATGACCGATTTGGCGGCGTTGTATGACCGCACGTCCAACGATGAGATCAAAGAGCAGCTCATCTTCGTCTATTCGCAACGGGACGAGCCGGCCGCGGTGGAGAAGTTGATCGACATCGCCAAGCGGGACGGCAACCCCGAGCTGCGCAAGAAAGCGGTCTTCTGGCTGGGTCAATCGCACGACCCGCGGGCGCGTCAGGCACTGCTCGACATCATCAACCAATGATTGCCCGCGCGCTTTTCGCCGCGGCCGCCCTGGGGCTCGGGACGGCCGCCACGGCTCAGGCTCAGACGCTCGCCGCGCGCCTCGCCGCCGTGCCCGACGGCGACGTTCGTTTCACCTACTCGTCGCGCCCCGATGTCTCGGGCAACGGACGCAACGTCGTCCAGTGGAATTGCCGAGGCAGGAACTGCCGCCAGCAGGTGGATGGGGACTTTTCGGACGTCGGTGACGACGACTGGCGATCCAGCTGCGACACGGGGCCGGTGCGGCTGACCTTGCGCGTGCGCGGCGGACACGTCACCGCCCTGCACGTCGTGGTCGGCGGTACGTGGCGCCCACGGCCCGGAGCCACCGAGCTGGGACGGATTCCGGCGCCAGAGGCCGCCCGCTACCTGCTCGCGCTTGCCAAACAATCGAGCGGCGACGTCGGCGGGCAGGCGATCTTCGCCGCCACGCTCGCCGACAGCGTCACCACGTGGCCGGACTTGCTCCGCCTCGCCCGCGACGCGGACGTCGCGGGATCCACGCGCCGCTCGGCGGTCTTCTGGGTGTCGCAGGCCGCCGAGGAGGCGGCCACCCGCGGTCTCGACTCGCTGGTGAGCGAGGACAGTCTCGACCGCAAGGTCCGCGAGCAAGCCGTGTTCGCGCTGTCCCAGCGCCCGCAGGACGAGGGCGTTCCCGCGCTCATCCACATCGCCCAGTCTCACAGCGATCCCGAAATCCGGCGCCGGGCGATCTTCTGGCTCGGCCAGTCGAACGATCCACGGGCGCTGACGCTGTTCGAGGACCTCCTCACCAAGCCCTGACGAAGTCCGTCCTGAGCGGGCCCGGTATATTGCGCCGACTCCCATCCGGACGACCGATGCGACTGGCGACGCGGCGCGTCTACAGCGGACGAATCCTGAATCTCGACATCGATACCGTGCGGTTCCCGGATGGCACGGAGGGCGACCTCGAGATCATCCGTCATCCCGGCGCCGCGGCGGTGGTGCCCCTCGCGTCGAGCCCCGCAGGATCGGACCCCGTGGTCCTCATGATCCGCCAGTACCGCTATGCCGCCGGCGGCCCGCTGTGGGAGATCCCCGCCGGCCACCTCGATACGGGCGAGACGCCCGAGGCGTGCGCGCACCGGGAGTTGCGTGAGGAGGCCGGTCTCGCGGCCGGTCGACTCGAACGACTCACCACCATCTGGACCACCCCCGGGTTCACCGATGAGGCGATTCACCTGTTCCTCGCCATGGATCTCGTCACGGTGCCCACCGCCCGCGAGCCCGACGAGTTCATCGAGGTTGTCCCGCGGCCGTTGTCGGAGGTGCTGGTGGGGATTCGAGACGGCGAGATCCGTGACGGCAAGACGATTGCGGCTATCCTCTATATGGCGGGGTTCAAGCTCGGGTTGGAATGACGCAGTGTCCGCCTTGGAGGACGGTGCAGGCCGGCTGGGCTCTTGTCTAATGCCTTCACGAGCGGGATGTTAAGACTCGACAGGCTTGCGGTACGGTTCGTGCGCGACACGGGGCGCACTTGTGAGGGGAGGAGTCATGACGGTGACCACAATCAAGCCGGACCCATCGCCGCGGGCGATAGAGCGTCAGGCGCTGCACGAGCTGGACGATGCGCAGGTCGTGCAGCGGCACCTGAACGCCGATCCGCAGGCGTTCGGCACCCTGGTGGATCGCTACCAGGGCCGGCTGCTGAGCTTCGTCAACCGTACGATCGGCGACCGGGAGCGCGCGGAAGACCTCGTCCAGGAAGTGTTCATCCGGGTGTTTCGTCACCTCCACCGGTTCGACCAGACCAAGAAGTTCTCGACCTGGATCTACACGATCGCCTCGAATCTGGCGAAGAACGAGCTGCGCAACCGGAGCCGGAATCCGCTCGTCTTCTTCCAGACCATCAAGCGGAACTGGGAGGCCGACCACAGGCCGCTCCAGTTCGAAGACACCACCGCTCGCCCCGACGATCTGTACCGCAAGCGGTTCCTGAAGGACGCCGTGGAGCAGTGCGTGAGTCAGCTGCCGGAGCATCATCGCGTGGTGTTCGTGCTGCGGGAGCTCGAGGGGAAGAGCTACGAGGAAATCGCCGAGATCACGGGCTGCAACCTCGGGACTGTGAAGAGCCGCCTCAATCGTGCGCGCAACAGCTTTGCGCAGCTGATCGGACCGCTCGTTAGGTAGCGGGGAACCTCACCCCGCACCTCGGGTACGACCCAGCCGTCATGACTTGCCGGGAATTTCTCGCCCGCTACACCGATTTCCGCGATGGGCTGATCACCACTCCGCGGGACGTGCGGCGATTTGCCCGCCATCTGAAGTCGTGCGCCGCCTGCCAGCGCTACGATGCGGCGCTGCGACACGGCGTTGGGGCGCTGCAAGGCACGAGCGATCACGAAGCGAATGACGACTTCCGGCGCCGCCTTGAGCGGTGTCTCGCGACCGAACGCGCGCGGGCGGGTCGACCGCACATCCCGGCGCGCCCGGCGCTAGCAGGCGCGCTCCTCGTGGTGGTGGCGTTGAGTTTCGTGGCGTGGGAAGGAGCCCGGCGACGTCCGGTGGACGCACGGGCCCCATCCCTTCCACCGGTTCCGTTCCCGAAGCCGGTGGCGCAGGCGGGCTTGCCCTTCGTGTCCTTTCAGGATCCGCGGACGGGAATCGCCTCGGGCAACCCCTACCCGTACGGCACGGCGTTCGTCGAACCGGCGAGCGCGCGGCGCTAGCACCTCACTTTCTTCCCCATACGGCCGGCGGTACCTTCCGTCCGTATGGCGCCGCTTTCTTTCGACGCGCTGTTGCGCTCGCTCAAGCGCGGCGACCCGCAAGCCGCCTACTACCTCCACGGTGAAGAGGAAGTCCTGAAGGACGAAGCGGTCCGGGCGCTCGTCGATCGCGCCGTTCCGCCGGAGTCTCGGGATTTCAACCTGGACACGCGTGCCGCGGCCGAGCTGGACGTCGAAACGCTGCACGCGCTGCTCAACACACCGCCCATGCTCGCAACCTGCCGGGCCGTCGTGCTGCGCGGCGTGGAGCAGCTGCGCAAGAAGTCCAAGGCGCGGGACACGCTGTTGGCCTATCTCGAACGCCCGAGTCCCGACACGTTGCTCGTGCTCGTGCAAACCGATGCGGAGGCTCCCGAGGCGGATCTCGCCGCTCACGCGACGACGGTCGTGATGGACCGCCTGCCGCCGGAACGCGCGGTCCGCTGGGTGGCCCACGCCGCGGGCTCTCGCGGCCTCAGCGTCGAGCCCGCGGCGGCCGAGCTGCTGGTCGCGACGGTCGGCGCGGACCTTGCCGCCTTGCGTCAGGAGCTGGACAAGCTCGCCGTGCTGGTCGTGGGCCGGCCGGCCGGCCCGGCCGATGTGACGACCCTCGTCGGCGTCCGGCACGGAGAGACGCTGCAGGATCTCGTCGATGCGGCGATGGCTCGAGAAGCGGCGCGCGCCGCCCGCCTGGTGGAACGGGTGCTGGCCCAGGGCGGGATGTCCGGGGTCCGCGTCGTAACCGCACTGGGGACGGCGCTCGTGGGCGCCGCGTTGGCGCGCGCCGAGCTCGACCGCGGTACGCCGGCGGGGCGCCTGGCCGACACCGTGTTTCGCCACCTCCTGGCGGCCCGGCCGTTCGGGCTGCGCAGCTACAAAGTGGAATCGGTGCAGTGGGCCGAGTGGGGGACGCGCTGGAAGACATCGGAGTTGCGCCGTGCGCTGCGCCTTGCTCTCGGTGCCGATCAAGCCCTGAAGAGCTCGGGCGTCTCCGACGATGCCGGCGTCATCCGCCAACTCGTTCTTTCGCTCGGGGTTCCGGCACAGGAGGCCGCATGAGAGGCGCCCTACGACTTGCCGTGATGACCGGAGGGCTGGCCGTGCTCGGGCGCGGGCTCCCGGCACAGGCCCCGTTCGCACCGCCCTTGCAAGCGGCCATCGTGCTCGCCCAGGCGGGCCGCGCCGATTCCGCCCGCGCCCTGGTGCGCACGCTGCTCGCATCGCTCTCTCCCCAGGACTCGATCTATCCGCAGGCCCTGTACGTCCAGGGTGGGATGCTCGCCCCGGATGCAGGCGTTGCGGCGACGAGCCTGCAGCGCGTCGTGGTGGAATACGGCACCTCCCCGTGGGCGGACGACGCGTTGCTGCGCCTCGCTCAGCTGTACGAAGCCCAGAACGACCCGGCGTCGGCGGTCCAGTGGGTGGACCGCTTGCGCCGCGACTATCCCGACTCGCCCTTGCTCCCCAAAGCGGAGTTTGTGGCCGCGCGGGCCGCGTTCGACCTCCGCGACGAGACCCGCGGGTGCACGTTCCTGCGCGATGCGCAGAACGGGACCGGTGACGACGTGGAGTTTCGCAATCAGGTCGCGTTCTACGCCGCCCGCTGCGCGGCACCGGCCTCGGCGACCGGCGCGGGTTCGGATACGGGCACGCGGCGCGGTACGCGGTTCGCCGTGCAGATTCTCGCCGGGAAGAGCGCGCCCCAAGTGGACGAGATGCTCACCCGGCTGAAGTCGCTGGGGTACACCGCCCACGTCGTCCGGGACACCACCGGATATCTGAAAGTCCGGGTGGGTCCCTACCCATCCCACGACGCGGCGCAGCGTGTGCAGACGCAGCTCAAGGCCCGGCTCGGCGGCCAGCCCTTCGTGGTGGAAGAGCCGTGAGCTCCCCGCTGACCGCCGACACTCCGCTGATGCAGCAATACCGGGAGATCAAGGCCCAGCATCCCCACACGATCCTGTTCTTCCGGATGGGCGACTTCTACGAGATGTTCGAAGACGACGCCAAGCTCGCCGCCCGGGAGCTGGGGCTCACGCTGACGTCGCGGAACAACGGCGGCGCCGCGGAAGTCCCACTCGCGGGGGTTCCCGTCAAGGCGGCCACGGAGTATCTGCGCCGGTTGATCGCCAAGGGACACCGGGTGGCCATCTGTGAGCAGGTCGAGGATCCGCGTCTCGCCAAGGGGCTGGTGCGCCGGGAGGTCGTGGAAACGTTGTCCCCGGGAGCGGTCCTCGCGGACGACTGGCTCGAGCGCAACCGCAACAACTTCATCGTGGCGCTCGCCGAGCACGGCGATGCCGCCGGCCTGGCGGCCCTCGACCTGACGACGGGAGAATTCGCGCTCGAGGTCGTGCCGCGCACAGAGCTCCCGGCGGCCCTGGCGCGCTATGAGGCCGCCGAGCTCGTGGTCGCCGCGGGCACCGACCACGCCCGCCGGGAAGCCCTCGCCGTGACGGAGCGAGAAGGCTGGGAGTTCGATCCCGATCTGGCCCGCGAGGACCTGATCCGGTCTTTCGGCCTGGCCTCGCTCGACGGCCTCGGCGTCGAGGCGGGTGATGCCCCGGCCCTGGGAGCGGCAGGGGCGCTGCTGCGTTACGTCCGCGAGCTCAAGCCCGGCGGTCTGCCCCATCTGGCGCACCCCCGCTTGGTGCGGCGGGGCGATGTGCTTTCGTTGGACGAGATGACGCGGCGCAATCTGGAGCTCGTGGAGCCGCTGCGCGCCGGGTCGCCGGGCGTGACGGTGTTGGAGGCGATCGACCGCACGCTCACTCCCATGGGGGCCCGGCTGCTGCGGCGCTGGCTGCTCGCACCGCTCGTCGAGCCCGCGGCGATCAACGCCCGCCTCGACGCCGTGGAAGTGCTGTGCGGGGACGTCCGCGGACGGGAACGCGTGCGCGAATCGCTCGAGGGAGTTCGCGACCTGGAACGGCTGGCCTCGCGCGCCGCGATGGGGCGGGCCACGCCTCGGGAGCTGGGCAGTCTGCGGGATTCGATGCTGCTGTTGCCCGAGGTCGCCGCGGCCCTGGACGCGGTGTCCGGACGGGAGCGCGCCACCCTGCTCGAGCGGGCGGCGGACGACCTCGATGTGCTGGCGGACCTGGCCGCGGAGCTGTCGCGCGCGCTGGTGGAGCATCCACCGGCGCAGACCACCGAGGGCGACGCGATCCGCCCGGGATTCGACGCGGAGCTCGACGACCTGCGCGACGTGCGCGACGGCGGCAAACAATACATCGCGGCACTGCAGGCTCGCGAGCGCGAACGGACCGGGATCGGGTCGCTCAAAGTCGGCTACAACCGGGTGTTCGGCTATTACATCGAAGTCACGCGCTCGAACCTCGCGCAGGTGCCGACCAACTACGAACGACGCCAGACGCTTACCGGGGCCGAGCGCTTCGTCACCCCGGAGCTGAAGGAATACGAGGCCAAGGTCCTCGGGGCGGAAGAGCGGATCGCGCTGCGGGAGGCGGAGCTGCTCGACGCGCTGCGGCGGCGCGTGGGTGAGGGAGTCACCCGCGTGCAAACCACGGCAGCGGTGCTGGCCCGGCTCGATGTCTGGGCCGGCTTCGCCGATCTGGCACAGCGCGAGCGCTACACACGACCCGAGCTCAGCGATGGGTTCGCGCTCATCCTGGAGGGGAGCCGTCACCCCGTCGTGGAGCGAATGATGCCGCGGGAAGCGTTCATCCCCAACGACATCCGGCTCGACGATGCCGGGCGGTTGGTGCTGCTCACCGGCCCCAACATGGCTGGGAAGTCCACGCTGCTACGTCAGGTCGGGTTGTGCGTGTTGCTCGCGCAGATCGGGGCGTTCGTGCCCGCCGCACGGGCGGTGATCGGCGCGGTGGACCGCCTGTTCACGCGCGTCGGGGCGTCCGACAACCTGGTGCGCGGGCAGTCCACCTTCATGGTGGAGATGAGCGAGACGAGCGCGATCCTGCACGGCGCGACCGCCCGCAGCCTGGTGTTGCTCGACGAGATCGGGCGCGGGACCTCCACGTACGACGGCGTCGCCATCGCCTGGGCGGTGAGCGAGTGCCTGCACAATCAGATCGGCTGCAAGACCATCTTCGCCACCCACTACCACGAGCTGACGCAGCTGACGGAAACCCTCGCCCACGCGCGCAATTTCAACGTGGCGGTGCGCGAGGCGGGCGACGAGATCGTGTTCTTGCACCGGCTCGAGCCGGGTGGTGCCGACCGCTCCTACGGTATCCACGTGGGCCGACTCGCGGGCCTCCCCGCGCCGGTAGTGGCGCGGGCGGCGCAGGTGCTCCGGCTGTTGGAGGCGGAGCACCACGTCGCGGGACGGCCCGTCCCGCCGGCGCCCGATGCGTCTCAGCTCGGCTTGTTCGCCGGCGCGGCCCCGCCCCATCCGCTGCTCGACGAGCTGGCCCGGCTCGACGTCGACGGGTTGTCGCCGCTCGAGGCCCTGACCCGTCTGCACGTCTGGCAGCGCCGACTGCAGGAGGGGGCATGATCCGGAGCGCCGCACTCCTGGCCCTCGGCGCCCTCGCCTGCGGCGGCTCGGGACCGGCGCCTTCCTCCGGCACGACGCCGGCTGAAGAGCCGCCCGTCGCACTCAACGCCGAGCCCACCGTTCAGTATCCGCCGGACCTCTATGACCGCCGCGTGGAAGGCGACGTCGTGCTGCGCCTGTTCGTCGACTCGAGCGGCCGTCTGGCTCCCGAATCGACACGAGTGTCGGAGTCGAGCGGCACTGCGGCGCTCGATTCCGCCGCGGTGCGCGGAGTCGCCCGGTTGCACTACGCCCCCGCCCGCCGGCACGGGCTGCCGGTGGCAACGGCCTTCCTGCAAACCGTCGAATTCCGACATCCCGCAGGCGTCGAGACGGCAGCCGCGCCTGCGCCCATGCCCGTGCCCGTGCCCGCACCCGTCGACACGCCGCGAGTTCGCCGCGATACCGCGCGGGCTCAGCCCAGGGTCGTGCCGGACAGCGTGCGGGTGCGGCGGGACACGGCCGTCCGGAAGCCGGACAGTACGCCACCGGTCCCGCCCGACACCGCCAAGGCTCGGCCGGATTCGAATGCCCCAACACCTTAAGCCGTACGCCAATGTCCTCGAAACGATCGGCTGGACGCCGCTCATCCGCCTGCAGCGGGTGACGCACGGCATCCGCACGCCGGTGTATGCCAAGGCGGAGCACTTCAATCCCGGCGGCTCGGTGAAGGATCGTATTGGCGTCGCCATGATCGAGGCCGCCGAGCGCGAGGGCCGGCTCAAGCCCGGCGGCGTGGTGGTGGAAGCGACCTCGGGCAACACCGGCGTCGGTCTGGCCCTCGCGGCCGCGGTCAAGGGCTACCGCTGCATCTTCACCATGCCGGATAAGATGTCCCAGGAGAAAGCCCGGCTGCTGCGGGCGCTGGGTGCCGAGGTGATCATCACACCAACGGCGGTCGCGCCGGACCATCCGGACAACTACATCATGAAGGGTCGCGCGATCGCCGCTTCCCTTCCGAACGCGATCTTCGCCGACCAGCACTACAATCCGGTCAACCCCGAGGCCCACTACCGCACGACCGGGCCGGAGCTGTGGACCCAGACCGATGGGACGATCACCCACTTCGTATGCGCGCCGGGAACCGGCGGCACCGTCAGCGGCGCGGGGCGCTACCTCAAGGAGCGGAATCCGAAGCTGCAGGTCATCGCCGGCGACCCGCTGGGGTCGATCTACAAGGAATACGCGGCGACACATGTGAAGAGCGAGGGGGCCCCGTACAAGGTCGAGGGTATCGGGGGAGACAAGATTCCCACCTCACTGCATTTCGACGTGATCGACGAGTGGCTCACGGTGAACGACCGGGACGCGATGCAGATGACGCGGCGGCTGGCGCGGGAAGAGGGGCTGTTCTGTGGCGGCTCGACCGGGGTCAACCTGGTGACCGCATTGGATGTGGCGCGGCGGGTCGATGACCCTGCAGCGTGCGTCGTGACCATCCTGTGCGACAGTGGCGAGCGCTATCTGTCCAAAGTCTACAACGACGAATGGCTGCGCGAAAACCAGCTGCTGGATGCGGAGCGGCGGACAGTGGCCGATGTCGTCGCTCAGAAGGACCACGGCGCGCCGCCGCTCGTCTCCGTGGGCCCTCAGGCCACGGTCCGGCAGGCCCTCAACCTCTTGAGCACGTTCAACGTTTCGCAGCTGCCGGTGCTGGACGGCGCCGACGGCGTCGGCTCGGTGAGTGAGCAGGCGCTGATGGCCCGCGCGTTGGAGGACCCGGCGACCCTGGACCGGCCGGTGCGCGACCTGATGGATCCCCCATTCCCCGTGGTCGACGCCGATTGTCCGCTCGACCGGCTGACCGCGCTCCTGTCGCGCGAGACCCCCGCCGCGCTGGTGCGGCGCGAGCACGCGCTGACCGGAATCGTCACCCGGTACGACCTCCTGCACCAGCTCGCCGGCATCCGGTAGATGCGGATCACGGTGCTGACCGGCGGCGCGTCCGCGGAGCGGACCGTCGCCTTCGCCGGGGCCGCCCAGGTCGTGGGGGCGCTGCGGAGCCGCGCGCACCAGGTGCACGTGGTGGATCTCGCGGACGGGGTCCTTTCCTCCGAGGACGAGGCACGGCTGCTGGTGCCGCACGTGGGGACGGAGCTTCCGGACGTCTCCGGGTTGGCGGCGACGGAGCGTCGCATGCTGAGCGGCGGCCTCGCCGGGCTCGCCGTGGTGCAGGGCGCCGACGTGCTGTTTCCCGTCCTGCACGGAGGAGCCGGGGAGGGCGGCACGCTCCAGGCGGTGCTGGACGTGATCGGCGTGCCGTATACCGGCTCCGGCCCGCTCGCATCCGCTCTCGCCGTGGACAAGGACCTCTCCAAACGCCTGTTTCGCGACGCCGGGGTGCCGGTGCCGGAGTGGCGCATGACGCCTCCGGTCCCACCCGACGAAGCGGCGAAGGGACTGGGATGGCCCGTGATCGTGAAGCCCTCGAAGCAGGGCTCGACGGTGGGATTGAGCCTGGTGAAGCGGCGGTCCGACCTCGCCGCCGCCCTGGCGGAGGCAGGGCGCTGGGACGACGAAGTGATGGTCGAGCAGTTCATCGCGGGGCGCGAGCTCACCGTCGGCGTGCTGGGTGACGAGTCGCTCCCGGTCGGGGAGATCATCCCGCGCCACGAGCTGTTCGATTACGAATGCAAGTACACGCCGGGCATGTCGGAAGAGGTCTTCCCGGCGGTGCTCGACCCGAAAATCGCCCGCCGGGTGCAGGCCCTGGCGTTGACGGCGCACCGGGCGCTGAAGCTGGGGGGTTACTCCCGCGTCGACTTTCGCCTCGGCAGCCAAGGGGACATCTTCTGCTTGGAGGTGAACAACCTCCCCGGGATGACGGGCACGAGCCTCTTCCCCCAGGCTGCCCGGGCGGCCGGGATCGAGTATGCGGAGATGTGCGAGCGTATCTGCCGGCTGGCACGGAACTTTCGTCACCAGCGCCGGGAATAATGACCATGACTCCGGATCGCACCGAGGGGGTGACCCCGTGGGTTTGGCGACTGCTCGTCGCCAACCTCATCGCGTTCCTGATCAAGGTCACGCTGTTCTGGTCGCCCCGCTTCCTAGGCCTGTTCGGCTTCTCACCGGTCACGGTGTGGGCGCAGCCGTGGACACTCGTGACCTATCAGTTCGTTCATGCGAACATCCTGCACCTCGCCTTCAACCTGATGATGCTGTACTTCTTCGGACCCCCGGTCGAGGCACGGCTCGGCGGCCGCCGCTTCATCGGTTTCTACCTCCTCTGCGGGGTGGGTGGAGCCGCGCTCTCCGGCCTGCTGGTGCCGCTCGTCGGCAATCAGCTCGTCGTGGGAGCCTCGGGGGCGATTCTGGGGGTCGCGGTGGCGTTCGCCTGGTACTGGCCGGACGCCCCCGTGCTTGTCTTCCCCTTCCCGGAGCCCTTCGCGGCCAAGTGGCTGGTCACCTTCACGGTGGTGATTTCGCTGGTGCTCGCCTGGATCAGCGCCGCGAACAATCGGAGTGACGGCGTATCGTATCTCGCGCACCTGGGCGGGATCGGTACCGCATTCCTGATCCTCAAGACCGCGGACTGGCGGATGAGCCACCACGAGCGACGGCTGCGCCGCAACTCCGTTCCGAACGCGGTCGTGTCCTCCGCCGCTCTGGTGGCCCGCTCGAGCGATCCCGGGCGACGCAGCGCCGCCCCCCGCCAGCGTCCCGCCGACCGCACGCAGGCGGAAATCGACCGCGTCCTCGACAAGATCTCGGCCGGCGGCATCAACAGCCTCACGCCCACGGAGCGGAAGTTCCTGGCCGAGATGAGCCGGAGGATGCGCGACCGGAGCTGAGGCCGATGCTGCTCGGTTTGCTCCTGCTGCTGCAGCAGGATTCCGCGTACACCCGTGTGGAGGCACTGCTCGCGGCGCACGACCTCGCCGCTGCGCGGCGCCTCGCCGAGCAGCTCGTCACCGCGCATCCCCAGACGGCCCGGGCCCACGTCCTGCTGGGCCAGGTGTGGTACGCCTGGCCCGTCATCGGTCGCTATCCGGCGCTGGAGGAGTTCCGCACCGCGGCCCGCCTGTCGCCACACGATCCCGCGCCGCTTTACTGGCAGGTTCGGGTCGGGGAGTACCTGGGCAGCGATGAGGGCGAGGGCATCATCCGGGAGGCGATTCTCCGGATCTTCGCGCTCACGCCCGACTATGAGGACTGCTGGAAGCTGTTCCAGGGGATCTACCACGATCTCGACATCTGGCGCCGCGCCGACCGGGCGCTGGCGCATCATCCGGATGACCCGGTGGCCCTTGAGCGCCGGGCGCAGATCGCGCTGGCCCTGGAAGAGCCTGGGCAGGCCGACTCGCTCGCCGCCCTGGTGCTGGCGCGGCACGCTCCCTACGTCCCGGGATTCCTGCTTCGAGCTGAGGCGGGTTTCGACGCGGGCAATGATCAAGCCGGCTATGCATGGTACGACTCGGCGCTCGCCTACGCCGACATCGACTCGACCGGGGCGATGTGGAACCAGGTGTGGATGATCGCCTCGCCGGCGGAGTTCCAGCGGCAGGACTCGACGACTCCCGGAGATCGCCGGCGGTTCTTCGAGTGGTTCTGGTCGCGACGCGATCCGAACCTGGTGACCCCGGAGAACGAGCGGATCGCCGAGCATTTTCGCCGCCTGGCGGTGGTGCGGCGGATGTTCCGCCTGCTGCACCCGTATGCCGCGTTTCATCATTCGGGGGTGGCGCGGGCGCTGGCGGCGAGCTACGAGCGAGACACCATCCTGGGCATGGCCAAGTCCGAATCGTTCTTCGACCAGTTCTCTCCGTCCCGGTTCATCATGCCCGACCTGCGGGACACGAACGACACCACCGCGCAGGCCACGGTATATGCCCTCGCCAACCTGAGCGCCCGCGGCTTGGTGTGGTTGCGGCACGGCCGCCCGGACGTCTGGGAGCGCCAAGAGGATGGGTTTCTCGCCACCCACACCTGGACCTACAACACGGCGGACGGCCCGCTCACGATCTCGTTCGAGGGCATCCCCGGTCCATTTCATTCGCACCACGGTGACTACATCGTGGCCCCGCCGGCCAACCCCCGCGAGGCGCGCGCGGTCCACGCGTTGCTCACCAGCGACGGGACGAGCCTCCTCGCCGGACTCGAGGCCCGCGGCTGGAGCGCGTTCTTCCTGGACTCCGACGGCGAGAACACAGCGTTCTTCGTAAAGGCCGCGCCCGGCGCGGCGGCGGTCGTGCTGCGAGACACGCTGCTGGAAAGCGAGATCGTCGCTGCCCGAGGGGCTGGGCTGTTGGAGCTCATCGCTCCGCCGGGCCCCTATCAGCTCGCGCTGGACGTCGACTCGGCCGGGGCGGTCGGCCGGATCCGCGGACGCGTGAGGCTGCCTTCATTCTCCTGGGCGACGCTCGGCGTATCGAGTCTCGTGCTGGCGCCAGGAGATTCGCTGAGTGATCGGGGCGGCGCGCTCGCCGGGATGCCGGCCGACCTCACCTATCCGGCCGGCCACGCGCTCGCGGCGTACGCCGAGGTGTACGGACTCTCTCGCGACAGCGACGGGCGGTCGCGCTACCGGGTCCGCTACAGCTTTACGCCACTGCGCTCGGCGGTGGCACGCCTCTTTGGCGGCGCCGCGCCCGTGGTGTTCGAGTTCCAGCGTGAGAGTGAGTGGCGCGGCGCCATACCCGAGCGACTCGTGATCGAGCCGGGCCGGCTCCCAGCCGGACGCTATCGCGTGACGCTGTCGGTGACCGACCTTCCGACAAATGTCAAGTCGGAGACAGTGGCGCTCGACATCGCCATCCGCTGAGCGAGACTTGTCCCGCCGGGGCAATGCTCCCAAATTGGGGTGCAACCCGGTCCATGCTAGTAAATCTCGTCCCGGAATTCCTTGCTTGTCTCGCCGCGCCGGACCCGGTCGCGGCTTACCACGCGTATCTCGAACGCCACGCCCACGTCCTCACCAGTTACTGGCACAACTACGTTCTCGACCTCGAGTCGCCGCACGCCGAGCGCGTGATTCGTGAGACGGTGCGAGCCGAGCGGTCGGACCTGCACCGGCTGTTGGAGGACGTCGAGGTCGCGCGCATCACCGAGGAAGCCCTGACGCGGTCGCGCGACCAGCTCGAAGCGGACTGCCCCACCGACCTCTACCTCATGGTGGGAGTCGGTGCGGCAAACGCGGGGGAGCTGGTGGTGGACGGCCGCGGTGTCGCCTTTGTGTGCCTGGAGCACTTCACGGGTCGGGCCAACCCGCAGACGAACGGCCTGGGGCTCGCCCCGCATCTCCTGCCGTTGTGGATCGCCCACGAAGTGGCGCACGCGGTGCGTTACACGTCACCGACCAGCAAGGCCGAGCTGCGCCGGCTGGTCGCCGAAGGAGAGGGCACCTACGACTACTGGACCACGGGCAGTCGCGCGACGCTGCGCGAGCTCCTGGTCAACGAGGGCGTGGCGGTCGCGACCTCGCAGGCGGTGGCTCCGGGATTCGAGCCCTGGGAGTACCTGGGTTATGGCCGCCGGCAATATCGCCGCATTCGCGAGCTCGACGCGTTCCTGCGGCGGGCGGCGGCGGCGGAGCTGGATCGGAGCGGCCTGGGTCTGCGCCTCCGCTTCCTGTCGGGTGGGATGAGCCCGGCGTCGCGTCTCGTCGGTGGAAAAGTGCTCCCGGAGCGATCGGGCTATTACCTCGGACTCCGTCTGGTCGAAAGCCACGTGATCGAGCACGGCATCGCGGCGAGCGTCCGGGCCCCCGCCCAGGAAATCCAGCAGGCGGAGGACCGCGCGAGCGGCATTCAGACCGCATGACGCCGCGCGGCGCCGCGCCGGAGCGGCGGCAGAACTACACGCTGCGCGAGATTCTGGAGGAGCTGGTGAGCCACGCGCGGGACGTTGCCGGCCGGGCGAAGTCCATGACCCCAGAGGAGTTGGAGCGGGCGCAGGAACGCCTCGAGTGGCTGGCGGACGAGGTGTGGCGGGTCGCGACGGAACAGCAGCCGCGGCCCCAGTAACGTCGGCGTCCGCGGCGACGGACGCTATCTTCCCGACTCATGCACGGCTCCGGACGCGGATTCAAGGTGTCGGTGCGGAAAGAAGACCTCGTCTTCGCCGCCGCGCATTTCATTACCCTGCCGGGCCATCGCTGCGAAGCGCTGCACGGTCACAACTACCGCGCCAGCGTCGCGCTCACCGGGACGCTCGAAGTGGACGCCTGGTACGTCTTTGACTTCGTGGCGTTGAAGCAGGTGATGCGCCGGCTCACCAACGAGCTAGATCACAAGGTCCTGCTCCCCACCACCAACCCCACCGTGGCCGTGCGTGCCCAGGGAGAGAGCGTCACCGTGAGCTACGACGGCCGGCCCCGGTACGTCTTCCCCACCACCGACTGCGTGCTGCTGCCGATCCCCAATACGACGGTGGAGATGCTCGCGGAGTATCTGGCGGGCCGCCTGAAGAGCGAGCTCAAGGCCAAAGGGGCGGCGCAAGTCGCCAGCCTGGAGCTCGAAGTGGAAGAGAGCTTCGGGCAGTCGGCCAGCTATCACGAAGCGCTGAGCTGGGACTAGGCCGTGGCCAAAGAGACCGCACTCACCGAAGCGGAGATCCGGGTCCGCCTCGCCGCCCTCCCGGGGTGGCGCTACGAGAACGGCATGATCCGGCGCAGCTACAGGACCGACGGATGGCCGACGACGCTGATGCTCGTGAACGCGATCGGCTTCACCGCGGAAGCGGCGGACCACCATCCCGACCTGCTGGTGCAATGGGGCTCGGTGCAGGTGTCGCTCGCGACGCACAGCGCCGGTGGGATCACGGACAAAGACTGCGCGCTGGCCGAGGTGATCGAGCGAACCGCGTTGTGGCAGGCGGGACCGCCGTTCCGCGTGGCGGCGAAGTTCAAGCGCGAAGGGGCCTGATCTACTTCCCGACGCAGAAGCTCGCGAAGACCCGGTCCAACACATCCTCCGGCGTGACGACGCCGATCAGGTCGTCCAGCGCCCCCGCGGCGGCCCGCAGGTGGGTCGCCGTCGCCGCCGCGTCCACGTCGCCCCCGCGGGCGGCCCAGAAGAGCTCGAGCTCCCGCAGCGCTCGCTCCAACGCCACGCGGTGGCGTTCCCGCGTCACGACGGGCTCTACATCACCCAGGGCGACCAGACCCCCGAACGCGACTTCGGCCAGGCGGCGCCCGAGCTCGGCCAGTCCTTCTCCGGTGACGACGGAGACGGCGACAGAGGCGCGGTCGGACGGGCGGGCGGTCGGTGAACCTAGGTCTGCCTTCGTCCGGACGTGCACGACGGGCGCTGCGCAGTGCGACAGGAATTCTTCCCGCGCCCCCGCGTCTCCCGTCTCTCGTCCCTCGTCCCCTTCCTCGCAGTACAGGATCAAGTCCGCGGCACCGAGGTAACGCCGGCTCACCTCGATTCCCAGTCGCTCGACGCGATCGTCGCTGTCGCGCAACCCTGCCGTGTCCACCAGCCGAAACGGCAGCCCGTCGATGACCGCCTGGGCTTCGATCGCATCACGGGTGGTTCCCGGGATATCGGTTACGATGGCGCGTTCGCGCCCCAGCAGCGCGTTGAACAGCGACGACTTCCCGGCGTTGGGCGGCCCGGCGACGACCACGAGTGCTCCGGCGTGGAGCCGTTCGCCGTGGGGCGCGGTGGCCAGGAGGCGCGCAATCCGCTCATGGGTCACGCGCCAGGCGCGCGCGACGCGCTCCGCGCTCACGGGGCCTTCGTCTTCCTCGGGGAAATCAATGTCGTAGGCGATCAGCGCCTCGAGCTCGAGAATCTCGTCGCGCAGGGCTTCGAGGCGGTGCGACAGGCCACGCTCGAGCTGCTGCAGCGCACGACGCCGCTGGGCCGGCGCGCCTGCGTCGATCAGATCGGCGGTCGCTTCGGCCTGCAGCACGTCCATCTTGCCGTTCTGGACCGCGCGGCGCGTGAATTCCCCGGGGGCCGCGGGGCGGGCCCCCGCCGCCAGGAAGGCAGCGACGACCTCGGCGGGCACGAGCAGACCGCCGTGCGCCGAGATCTCGACCACATCTTCCCCCGTATAGGACGCGGGACCGGGGAAGCAGACGACGAGGACGTCGTCGATGAGTTCACGACTCTGGGGGTGGAGCAGGCGAGCCCGGGTCACGCGGCGGGCGGGCTCCTGGTGAAACGGCTGCAGGACGCGCGCCGCGAGTTCGAACACTCCCCGACCCGAGATCCGGATCAGCGCGAGCGCGCCGCGGCCTGGCGGTGTCGCGAGGGCGACGATCGGGTCGGACAGCACTTCAGGGGCGCTGCTGCGCCGCCAGTCGCTTCTTGGAGATCTGCCATTGCTGGGGCAGGCTGATCAGATTCTGCACCGCGTAGTAGAGATTCAGCCCCGAGGCGAGACGCAGGAAGATGAACGTCATCATCGCGGGCATCACGTACAGCATCGTCTTCATCTGAGGGTTGGGCGGAAGACCGCGCTGCCCGATCTTCGACACGGCGAACATCGAGATCCCCATCACGACCGGAATGATGTAAAGCGGGTCGTGCCGGGAGAGGTCCGGCAGCCACATGAACGGCACGCCCCGGAACTCGATCGTGTTGGAAAAGACGAAGAACAACGCCAGCAGCACGGGCATCGGCAAGAGCATCGGCAGGCACCCGCCGAACGGGTTGATCTTGTGGTCCTTGTACAGCTTCAGCATCTCGCGCTGCAGTTTCTCCGGCTCGTTCTTGTGCCGTGTCTGGATGTCCTGCATCAATGGCTGCACCGCTTGCATGCGCATCTGAGATTCCATCGCCTTCTGCTGCAGCGGCCACAACAACATCCGCACCAGCACCCCGAAGAACACCAGCACCCAGCCGTAGGCGAGGTGCAGGCGGTCGTGCATCCAGAACAGGATGCTCACGACCACGAGCGAGACCGGATGGATGATCGGACGGAAGATCGACCAGCCGTATGGATTCGCGTCGTCCAGGCCGTGGCCCAGTTGCGACAGCCGCTGATGTTCGAACGGCCCGGCGTACACCTCGAAGTGAAAGGTGCCGGTCGGCGGCAGCGCCAGGGTGGTCAACACGGCCGCCTTCGTGGCGAGCGCCGACGTCCGGGTGCCGAAGAATGACGCCACCGGCACCGGGGTGCGCTCCATGCCCGTCACCGCCGCGCCGGCGAAGGGCCGGGCGTTCTGCTCCGCCGCCATAACGGCCGTGAAGAAGTACTTCGATTTCAGCGCCACCCATTCGAATGGCCCGTTCAGGACCGCGCGCTCGCCCGGATCGAGGGAGGCGAACGTGGTCTTCTGGGTTTTGTCCGCCTTGGTGACGACCGCGTACTCGCGGAAATCGGTCATCGGGTCGGCTTCGACCGACCGCAGTCCGTGCCCCAGATCCACGAGCAGCACGGCGCCGGTGCCGCCCAGCCCCTCGATGCGACCCTCCACTGTGAAGCGATAGTAGCCGGGTACGAACCGGTAGTGCAGGCTGACGCTTCCCGAGCCCAACGGAGCCGTGAACGTCAGCGTCGTATCGGCCCCGGCGACTGGAAGCGCGGGGCGGCTCGGCACGAACGCCAGATTGTCGAGCGACGCCGTGTCGGACCCCACCACGAGCCGCAGGCCCAACAGCGGGGCGTCCTCGGGAACCAGCTGGACGCGGCGCCCCGAGTCGCCGGGCGCGAACGACTGATACTGCTCGAGCTCGGCCCGGACCAGGCGTGCCCCCCGCGTGCTGAACCCGAAGCGATACAGAGGGCTCGTCACCCAGACCGTCTCGGCGGGGAGCTGAACGGATGGACGGAGGGACGGCTTGGCGGATGGTGCGGGTGCGGCCGCAGCCGGCGCCGATTCTACGGGCGCGACAGCGGCCGGGCTGCTGTCCAGCGCCGCACCGGGGGCGCGCGGCACCGGCTTCGGCTTGAAGATGATGCTCGGCACGATGGCTATCACTAGCATCAGAAAGACCGCTACGATGACGCGTCGCTGATCCACGGATTCGTCCTAGGGAACCGGGTCGTAACCACCCGGATGAAACGGGTGGCACCGCAGGATGCGCTTCACGCCGAGCCAGCTTCCCCGCAGCGCTCCGTAACGCTCCACCGCCTCATACGTGTAGCGCGAGCAGGACGGCGTAAAGCGACACTGCGTGAACATCAGATGCGACAACGTCAACTGGTACGCACGAATCATCCCCATCACCGCCAGCCGCGGCCAGACGCGAGGATTCACTTGAGAATCCGCTCGGCGGCATCGGCCAATTCGGCGCGCAGCTCCGCAAACCCTGCGGTGTACGCGCCGCGCTTCGCTCGAACCACCAGATCGACCGCCGGGAGTGTCCGCAGCAGCCCACGGCGCAGGATTTCCCGCACCCGCCGCCGCAAACGATTGCGGGCCACCGCGGTTTCTCCGAAACGGGGAACGACGATCCCCGCCCGCGCGTGGCCCTGCGAATTGGGACGCCATGCGACGTCCAAACGGCGCATCCGCACCCGACGACCGCTCTCCCAGCATTGCACGAGAT
>JBGPHP010000018.1:0-25081 GCA_041484445.1 Gemmatimonadota bacterium | reverse complement strand
GCAGCAGCTTCAGGATCACGTATTTCATGTCTCCCGACTCGAACCACTGGCGGCGGCGGCGATGCCGCGGCCCCATCCCCGTGGCGAATCCCCGGGGTCCAAACCCGAAGGCAAAGCCGTTCCAATCGAATCCGTGTCTCATGCGATCCTCCGTTCGACGATTCTCGATATGTCTTGAGATGCTACGTACGATGCTACGTAAGATACGTGGCCACGTTATATCTTAGTTTCACGACCGTCAAGGCCACAGGTGCCAACTTGCTCAAAGTATTACAGTTGCGGGACCATCCCCGGCAGGTACATTCAGCCCGCGCGCTGTCGAATTCGATTCACTCCTCAATTCGTGGGCCCATCAATGCGATCGATGCGACTGCTTTCGGGATTGCTGCTGTGTGCTCCCGTCCTCGGGGCGCAGGGGTTCGACTTTTACGCGCGGGGCCCATACCGGCCCGCGGTGCCACGCCCGGAGGTGATCACCGGTTACCGGGCCGGCGAGCAACAGACGATGTACGCGGTGATGCAGCGCTATCTGGACACGTTGCTCGCCGCCGCCCCCGATCGTGCCCGCGCCGAGACGTGGGGCTATACGGTGGAGCACCGTCCATATCGCGTGCTCGTGATCTCCGATCCCGCAAACCTGGCGCGCCTCGATGCGATCCGTGGAGCCATCACCGAGCTCACCGATCCCCGCAAGACGAGTCTCGCCCGCGCCACCGCGATCGCGGCCGCCGAGCCGGTCATCGTGCTGTTTCAGTATTCGGTGCACGGTGACGAGCCGGCGGGATTCGAGGCCGCGCTCCAGGTCGCTTACCAGATGCTGGCGGGTGAAGACTCGGTGACGCGCGACATCCTGAAGAACGTGGTGCTGGTGCTCAACCCGTCCGCCAACCCCGATGGCCACGAGCGCTTCGCCGCCTGGTACAACTCGGTCGCGGTCGGCGCCGACAATCCCTGGGCGTTCGAGCAGAACGAGCCGTGGAGCATCACCGGGCGCTACAATCATTTCCGGTTCGACATGAATCGCGATCTGGTGGCGCAGAGCCAGCCCGAGGCGCGCATCATGATGGACGGCATCCTGCGGTGGCACCCGCAGGTGTTCGTGGATCACCATTCGACGACGCAGACGTTCTTCTTCCCGCCGGTGGCCCCGGCGGTGAATCAGAATCTGCCCGCCCAGGCGCCGCGCTGGTTCGAGGTGTTCGGCCGGGGCAATGCGGCCGCGTTCGATCACTACGGCTGGCAGTACTTCGTCCGCGGAGTGTTCGATTTCTTCTACGTCGGCTACTGGGACGAGTGGACCACGTTCCAGGGCGCGACCGGGATGACCTACGAGACCGACGGCGGGCCGCAGTTCAACATCCGCCGCGACGACGGCACCATCACGACGTTCCGAGACGGCATCGCCCACCACTTCATCGCGTCGCTCGCCACGCTCGAGACCGCGGCGCACAACCGCCGGGAGCGCCTGCAAGACTACTATGCGTTCCGGAAGTCGGCGATGGACGAGGCGGCGACGGACCGGATGAAGCGCATCGTGCTCGTGCCCGGACCCGACGCCCGCATGGCGGCGCATGTCGTGGGTCTGTTGCTGCACAACGGCATCGAGGTCACCCGCCTGGCGCAACCTGCCGGCGCCGCCCTCGCGCACGCTTATATGGGCGGCGCGGCGGGGCGCCGCACGTTCCCGGTGGGGAGCTACGTGGTAGACCTCGCGCAACCACAGCGCCGGCTGGCCAAGGCATTGCTCGAGCCGAATGCCGTCCTGGAGCGGCCGTTCGTCCAGGATCAAGTAGATCGCTTCCGACGCAATCGCCGGCGCGGCGAGGATGCCGACAAGGACGACTACGGCTTCTACGACGTCACGGCCTGGTCGCTGCCCTACACGTTCAACGTCGAGGCGTACTGGACGGAGGACGCCGCCCCGCCGGGCGGTTCGCCGGTGACCGACACGGTGCTCGCGCCCCCTCCGGCGCCGGGCGCGGCCCGGTCGGCCTATGTGTTCCCCAACGACAACCTCGGCGCCGCGCGGCTCGCCCTGGCGCTCGAGCAGGAAGGGTTCAACGTCGCGGTGGCGCTGCACCCGCTCGTGGCCGATGGCCGCACGTTCCCACGCGGGACCTTCGTCGCCCGGCTGCAGCGCAACCCCGCGTCCCTGGCCGAGCGTATCGGCGCCCTCGCCGCGCCGCTCGGCGTGCCGGTGACCGCGGTGCAGAGCGCCTTCGCCGACACCGGCAACACCGGGACCGGCTCCGACGCGGTCACGAGTCTCGCGCCGCCCAAGATCCTCGTCGCCGCGGGGGACGGGATCTCGGAGACGAGCTACGGCTGGGTGTGGCACTTTCTGACCCGCGACCTCGGCGCCACGTTCACGCCGGTCGCGCTGAGCGCCATCGGCAACATGGACGACCTGCACGACTTCAACGTGATCGTGCTGCCCGACGGATCGGGCGGCCGGATGAAACGCCAGCTGGGCGACGGCGGCGTGGCGCGGCTGAAGGCCTGGGTGCAGTCGGGTGGCGTGCTGATCGGCATCGGGGGCGCGGGCGACTTCGCCGCCGACAAGGACGTGGGGCTCTCGACCATCGCCACGGTGGGCGCCGACAGCGGCAAGGCGGACAGCACGATCCAGGCCGATGCGCCCCCGCTCGAATCGCCCACGGCGCCGCCGCGCGAGCGTCCCGAGTGGCTTCCCGGCTCGATCTTCCGGGCGACGCTCGACCGCACGCAGTGGCTGACGCTCGGGTACGAGCAGGACGAGCTGCCCGTCTACCTGGACGGCTCGACGTTCTGGAAGCTGTCGCGGAAGGGCGCCAACCCGGTGGTGTTCACGGCGGATTCGCTCACCCTGTCGGGCTTCACCTGGCCCGACAACACCGAGCGCCTGCTCAAGGGGACGGCGTGGGCGGTGGTCGAGAACCAAGGCGACGGCCGGGTGGTGCTGTTCCTCGGCGATCCGCTGTTTCGCGGGTTCTGGCGCGGGACGGCGCGCCTCGTGACGAACGCGATCCTGATCGGGCCGAGACGGCGCTAAACGCAACAGCCGGGAGCACAGAGCAGTACCGCTCCGTGCTCCCGGCTCTGTTGTGGCTCAGATCTCGACTTGCCGCAACCGAACTTTCATCCGCTGCCGCAGCGCGTCCAGGCGGCTCTCCACGCCCTGCAACGCGCGCTCGCGGGCTGCTTCTTCCGGCACGCGCCAGAAGCTCTGCTCGCCGTGTTCGCCGCGCGGGGCGCGCATCCGGCGCCAGCCACCCTCCGGCTGCGGCACGGTCCAGGACAGCGTCTGCCGCCGCTGGTGCCGCATGATCTCGATCGAAACCGTCTCCCCGGCGTCGTAGGAGCGCAGGATCCGCATGGCGTGCGCGGGTGACGTCGGCTTGCGGCCACCGATCGAGAGGATCACGTCGCCCCCCTTCAGGGGCAGCGCGGAGTCGGCCGGTGCCTTGACCACCAACACGCCGTCCTTGGATCCGAAATAGTCCCCCAGGTCCGCATTCAGCGTCACCAGGTCCAAGTCGCACCAGGCGTCGCCCATGCACATGGAGAAGCCGCCTTCGCCCTCAGGCGAGAACATGAAGGGCATCGGGCTCCGCGGCATCTCGAATTCGCGGACCGACGGGAGCCGCCCGGCAAAGGCGCTCTCCTGCTCTTCCGTGACCAGGGTCGCCGTCTTCGTCTCCGTGCCGCGGCGGTATTCCACCTGCACCGTGTCGCCGGGATCGAGATCACCGACCAGGTCCACGAGCTTGCCGCCGGGGCCCGATTCGTCCGCATCCTCGCTGTTCACACCGGCCAGCGAGGTACCGTTGAACTTCGTGATGATGTCGCCCGCCTTGAGGCCGGCCTTGTCCGCCGGCCCGCTCGGTGTGACCGCGTCGATCCTGGCGCCGAACTTGTCCGTCTCCGCGTTCGCCACGCGGTTCACGAGCACGCCGATGCGGGCGCGATTGCCGTTGACCGAGAACGTGAAGCCCCGGTTCTCCGCCCGCGGGGCCCGCCGCGGACGCGGGGTCTGAGCGTCGAGCGCCACCGGGGCGACCCCGGCGACCAGCAACGCGGCGATAATCCATTTGCGAATCATGATTTCCCTCTCCTCAAGGGCCCGCTTAGAGGCCCACGTAATTGGCGCGGGTCACCCGCACCTGCACGAGCTGCTGCATCAAGTCCACCCGCTGCCGCCACAAGTCCACCAGCTGCGCCTCCTGCTCGGCGCGATCGCCCAGCTGGGTCAGCTGCCCGTCCAGCGCGGCGATCTGATCTTCCAACCGAGCGGTGAGATCGGCTTCACGGCCGCTCATCACCCGCCCCTCCGGATCGTAGTCCTGCAACGTGCCTTCCAGCTGCGCCGACTGCTGCTTCGCCTGCGCCAGCTCGTCGGCGTACGCCCGGCCGTGCATCAGGGGCAGCAGCACCATCAGGCCCGCGAAGGCCGCCGCGAGCATCAGGCCCGCGCGCGTCCAGCGGCGGTGGCGCTGCGCCCGCTCGGCGGTGATCACGTCGCGCACCATCGGCCAGCGATCGCGCGGCGGCCGCAGCGCCGGCAGCGCCTTCAGCTGCGCCACCCGCTGGTACAGGGCGTCCAGCTCGCCGCGGCACTCCCCGCATTCCTCCATGTGCCGGCGCGCCCAGACAGACCCTTCGCCGTCGCGCACCGCCACCAGATCGTCCATCGTGCAATGCATCGTCATGGCACCTCCGGCTCCGCAACCAGCAGGCGCCGCAGGCGCGCGTGCGCCCGGGCCAGCTGGGATTTCGAAAAACTCACGGTCCTGCCCATCTGCTCGGCAATCTCCTCGTGCGTGAAGCCTTCCACGTCATGCAGCCACACCACTGCCCGCGACGTCTCGGAGAGCTGCGCGAAGGCGCGCTCGAGATCGATCCGCGCTCCGATGCTGGCGGGCGGCGACCCAGCCGTCTCGTCGATCAGCTCGTCGGTGGCGCGGAGCTTCTCGCGACGCAACCGCATCAGCGCCTTCGACGACGCGATCTGACGGATCCATCCCCACAGATGCCCTTCCCCCCGGTAGTGGCGGATGCTCTTCACCACCTCGAGAAACGTCTCCTGCACCACATCCTCGGCGTCCTCGGGAGCGCGGCAGATGCGGCGCGCGAGGTTGTAGACCGGTGTCTCGAAGGCGCGAAACAACCCTTCGAGGGCCTCCAGGTCTCCGGCCTTGGCGCGCGCTACCAGGATGTCGGGGACGGTCAGTGAGAGCGTCATCGGTCGTTGTTAATGATGCCGGCTCGCCGGGAAAGGTCGCAGCAACACCGTACGCAGTGCGCCGTGCGCGGTTTTCGCAGGCTCGCATTCACCATCCGGAGCCGGTGACCCGCCAGGGGCCGAATAATACCGCGCACCGCGCACCGCGCACCTAAATAGTTATGTACTTGGAGGTTAGGCTACGAAGCCCTATCTTCCGGTCCATGCCGTCCCCCGAGCTCAAGACGTGGCTCCATCACTACCGCGACGAATCCGACGCCGCCTTCCTCTATACGGTCCTGGCGAGCGTCGAGCCCGACTCCAAGAAGCGATCCACCTACGAGAAACTGGCCGGTGTCGAGCGGCGCCACACGGAGCTCTGGGCCAAGCTGCTCGGCGACCAGGGGCATCCGGTGCCCGCCGGCGGGTCGCCGCCGTCGCTGAACGCCCGCGTGATGGCCTGGCTCGGGCGGCGCTTCGGACCGGGCTATCTGCTGCCGCTGTTGTTGCGGGAGGAAGGGCGCGAGGTGAAGGGATACATCGACCTGCACCGGGACTCCTCGGGCGAGGCCGCCCGAGCGGTGTCGCTGACACTCGCCAAGGAATCGGCGGAGCATGCGGGGACCCTCGCCGGTCTCGTCGGCGGCGGCGGCAGCGCCGAGCCGTGGCATCAGACCGGATCGGGCGGGTTCCTGCGCAACGTGGTCTACGGGTTCAACGACGGCCTCACGGCCAATTTCGGCCTGGTGGCGGGCGTGATCGGCGCCGCCGTGACACCGCACGTCGTGTTGATCTCCGGCGTCGCGGGGATGATCGCCGACGCGCTGTCCATGGGATCGTCCGGCTACCTCGCGGCGAAGAGCGAGCAGGAGGTGTATGCCCACGAGATCGCCATGGAGAAGGAAGAGATCCGCCTGATGCCCGAGGTCGAGACCGAGGAGCTGGCGCTGGTCTACGAGGCGAAGGGGATCGAGGAAGACCGGGCGCGGCAGATGGCGGCCCAGGTGATGCGCGATCCGGCCCGCGCGCTGGAAGAGAGCGTGCGCGAAGAGCTGAAAATCGGCGAGGCGCACAGCACACCGCTGCGGGAGGGTTGGGTCACCGGCGTCGCCACGGCCATCGGGGCGTTCATCCCGGTGGCCCCGTTCCTCGTGCTCTCGGGTCGTCCAGCGGCCTGGACCGCGTTCGGCATGGCGATGGCCTCGCATTTCGCGGTGGGCGGCGCCCGCAGCTTCTTCACCGGCCGGGGCGTGTTCCGGAGCGGGATCGACATGTTCGTGGTCGGACTGGGCGTGGCGGCGGTCGGCTATTTCGTCGGGGGCCTGGTGGCGAAGCTGCTCTGAGCGTTCACACGACCAGGTTCACCAGCCGATCCTGCACGTACACGACCTTCTTCACCGGATTCCCGTCCACGAACTTCTTCACCCCCTCCTCGGCGAGCGCGCGGGCGACCACGTCGTCCTGCGAGGCGCCGCGGGGGAGCGCGAGGCGGGCTCGCAGCTTGCCGTTCACCTGCACCGCGATCTCCACGTTCCCCGCCTCGGCCAGCCGCTCGTCATAGGATGGCCAGCGCTCGTCGAACACCGAGCGGCCGCTGCCGCCGAGCTGCGCCCACAGCTCCTCGGCGAGATGCGGGGCGTAGGGGGCGAGCATCAGGACGAGGGGCCGCGTCGCCGCCCGGACCCCGGACCCATGCTCCCGCACGACGTTCACATACTCCATCATGGCCGCGATCGCCGTGTTGTAGCCGAGCGTCGCCGTATCCATGGTCACCTTCCGGATCGTCTGGTGCAGCTTGCGCTCGACCGGTTCCGGCAGCGGCCCGTCGGCGGCCTGGGCGGCCTCGTGGGCGAGGGTCCATACCTTTTCCAGGAAACGGCGCACGCCGGTGATGCCCTCATCCCGGAAATCTCCGCCTTCCTGGAACGGCCCGAGGAACATCAGGTACATGCGGAACGTGTCGGCGCCCCACTGCTTGATGTAGGCGTCGGGGACGACCACGTTGCCGCGGGCCTTGGACATCTTGGCGCCGTCCTTCACGATTATGCCGTGGGCGCGGAGCTTCGGGAACGGCTCCTCGAAATCGATGCGCCCTTGATCCTTCAGTACCATGGTGACGAAGCGCGAATAGAGCAGGTGCAGCACGGCGTGCTCGTTGCCGCCGATGTAGGTGGTCACCGGAAGCCAGATCCTGGTCCGCGCGGGATCGAACGGCCGGTCCGGGAACTCCGTGGACGGGTAGCGGAGGAAGTACCACGACGAGTCGAGGAACGTATCGGACACGTCGGTCTCGCGCCGGCCCGCCGCGCCGCACTGCGGGCACGCGACGTTGTACCACTCGGTATGGCGCGCGAGCGGCGACACGCCGCTGTCGTCGGGACGGAAGTCCTCGATCGACGGCAACAGGACCGGGAGGTCGCGCTCGGGCACCCCCACCGGCCCGCAGCGCTCGCAATAGATGATGGGGATCGGCGGCCCCCAATAGCGCTGGCGCGAGATGCACCAGTCGTGTAGCCGGTACTGCACCCGGGGAACCGCCACTCGCTGAGCCGCGAGCCAGGCCACGATCTCCTTCCCGCCCTCCCGGCACGGCCGCCCGTCGAACGTGCCGGAGTTCATGAGGACCCCGTCCTCAGACACGAACGGGAGCGTCTCCCCCTCGACCCGCACCACCTGCCGGATCGGGAGCTTGAACTGGGTGGCGAACTCGTGGTCGCGATCGTCGTGCGCCGGCACCGCCATGATCGCACCGGTGCCGTATTCCATCAGCACGTAGTCGCTGATCCAGATCGGCACCGCCTCACCGGTGGCCGGATTGCGGGCATAGGAGCCGAGGAACACACCGGTTTTCGTCCGGTCGCCGACGCGGCGTGAGACGACATCCTTGGATTGCACCGCGCGCTGGTACGCGCGCACATCGGAGCGCTGCTCGGCGGCCGTGAGGGCCTCGACCAGCGGGTGCTCCGGCGCGAGGACGAGATAGGTGGCTCCGAACACCGTGTCGGGCCGGGTGGTAAACACGGTGATCGCCTGGCCCGCCGGAGTCCGGAACACGAGCTCCGCCCCTTCGCTCTTCCCAATCCAGTTGCGCTGCAGCGCCAGGGTGGAATCGGACCAGTCGAGCGTGTCGAGGTTCCGGAGCAGCCGCTCGGCGTAGTCGGTGATCTTGAAGAACCACTGGTCGAGGGAGCGCTGCTCCACCGGCGTGTCGCAACGCTCGCAGCGGCCGTTGATCACCTGCTCGTTGGCGAGCACGGTCTTGTCCTTGGGACACCAATTGACCGCCGCGCGCTTCTTGTACGCGAGCTTCGCGTTGAACAGCTGCAGGAAGAGCCACTGCGTCCACTTGTAGTACGCCGGGTCGGTGGTCGAGAGCTCGTGCCGCCAGTCGAACATCCCGCCGAAGCTCCGCAGCTGACGGCGGAAGTTGGCGATGTTCTGCGGGATCAATTGCGCCGGATGCATCCCGACCTTGAGCGCGTAGTTCTCCGAGTGGATGCCGAACGCGTCGAAGCCGATCGGCTCGAACACGTCGTGGCCCTGCAGCCGCTGGAAGCGCCCGAAGATGTCGGCGCCGGTGAACGCGAACATATTCCCCACGTGCAGGCCCTCGGCCGACGGGTAGGGGAACATCATGAGGTTGTAGAACGGCCGCGTCGGTCGATCGAGGTCGGGCTCGTTGGTGTGGCGCTCTGACCACCCCTGTTGCCAACGGGTTTCCACGGCTGCGGGGTCGTAGGGAGGCGTCTGTGGCATAAGTCACTGAAATTACACAGACTTGCTCCCCCGAGAAACCCGGCATACTTTGCGCGACGAGCCCATGGCGACGACCCTCCGGGACCTGCTGCAGCGGTTCACCGTTTCGACCGCCGGGGTGGCCCTCGTCGTCCTGCTCGCCTTCGGCATGCTCGCGGCCCGGGAGGTCCGGCGCACGCTCGAGCGGCTCTCCGACCAGCGCGGCACCGAAGTCGCGGGTCGGGCCGCCGAAATGGTAGCGACCCACGTCCGCGAGCAGCACCGCGAGGCGGACCGGCTCGCCGCCAACCCGTTCGTGGTGCGCGCGGCGCTGGACGGCGACCGATCGGTCGCGGCCCGCAAACTGGACAAGGCGGAGCTGGCTGTCGTCGAACGGCTGTTCGCGGCGACGCACCAGATCGGCGGCGATCCGAGCCTCGAGCGCTATTTCAAGCGCTATCCCGAAGGCTCGGACTTCACCGACCTCGCCGTCACGGAGCGCCACGGATTCACCGTGATGGCCTCCAGCCGGCCCGACGTAATTCGGCATGACCACGATGCCTTGTGGTTACAGGCGATGAAGGAGGGCGCCGCCGAGAGCGATCCCGCGATCGACTCCGCCACGACGTCGGTGAGCGTACGGTACGCCGTCGCCATCCGTCCCGCGGAGGGGGCGCAGGCGGTCGGCGTGCTGGAGGCCGTGTACCAGCTGGACCGTCTCGGGTGGTTGCTCAGCGGCACGGGGCTCGGCGACAGCGCGTACCTCCAGCTCGTGGACGAGCGCGGCAATCTGTTGTTCGGTCCGGATCGGGCCGAGCAGCGCGAAGTCCCTCGGAATCGGTCGCTCTTCAATCCGGATCAGCCGCGGCGGAGCGTCCTCGAAACGGCGCGGGGGTCGGAGCTCGTCGTATCGGTGCCGGCGGCCCGGGGGCGCTTTCCGGCGAACCAGGCGAAGTACTGGGTGTTGTTCCATCAGCCCACAACCATCGCGTACGGCGTCGCCCGGGCGGTCCAGCGGACCGTCCTGCTCGGGGCGATCGTCCTGTTCGCGGTGTCTGTGGTGTTCATGCTGTGGCTCGGACGGTGGCTCAACCGGCGTATTGTTCTGCCGGTGCGAGCCGCGGGCGATATCGCGGCGCGTGTCGCCAGCGGCGACCTGTCGTTCGCCGAGGCCACGGGAGACGTCGAATCGGGAGAAGTCGGCGTGTTGATGTCGTCGGTGGAGCGGATGGTGGCGGCGTTGCGGCGGTTGGTGGGGGCGATCCGGACGGCCGCCGATGAGTCGGCCGCGATGGCGGCCGAGATCTCGGCGGCGACGCAGCAGATGAGCGCGTCGACCGAGGAGATGACGTCCACCACGCAGGATCTCACGAAGCGGGCGGCCGAGCAGGCCCAGCTGGTGCGGGCCGCTGCCGACGACGCCGGGCGGATTCTCCAGATCGCCACGGCCCTGGCCGGAGGGGCCGAAGACTCGGTGCGCCGCAACGCCGAGCTCGCCGCGCTGGCCCGCCATCACCGGGAGCTGCTGGACCGGAGCATCACCCAGCTCACCCAGCTCGCCGAAGACGTGGAGCGCGGCGCGGAAGAGGCCGATGCCCTCGCGGCCTCGTCGGCGCAGATCCAGAAGTTCGTGGGCCAGGCCAAGGCGGTGGCGACGCAGACCAACATGCTGGCGCTCAACGCCGCCATCGAGGCCGCGCGGGCGGGCCCGCAGGGCCGTGGGTTCGCCGTCGTGGCCGACGAGGTGCGCAAGCTGGCCTCGCTCGCCGCCGCGGCGGCGACGGAAACCGCCGACACGGTGCGCAGCGTGCTCACCCGCGCGCAGGAGACGCGCGACCGGCTGCAGCGGCTCGCCCAGACCGGGAAGATGGTGCGCGAGGCCGCCCAGACCGCGGCGCAGGGACTCGCGACGGTGAGCGGCGAGGCGGAGGCGAACGACGCCTGGAGCCAGGAGATCGCGACCTCGGCGGTGGAGGTGCGCCGCCTGGTGGACGAGATCGCCGCCCGGCTCACGGCGGTGGCGATGGGAACCGACGGGCTGCTCGCGTCGGCGCAGGAGATCGCCGCGTCGAGCGAGCAGCAATCGGCGTCGACGCAGGAGATCGCCTCCTCGGCCAATCAGCTGGCCGAGGCGGCCGACCGGCTGCAGGGCGCAGTGAAGACCTTCCGCATCGTGGCGGAGCCCGCGCCCGAGCCGCCGGTCACACCGCTCCCGCCCGCTCCGCCCGAGCCGTTCGCCGGACCGGAGCTCACCCCGGAAGCCGCCACCTGACACCGGGCAAAGGAGTCCGCATGCGCGTGCCCATACCGGCGGCGGCCGTCGCCCTGGCGATCCTCGGCTCGTCTCCCGTCGTCGCGCAGCGCCCGGGAACCATCGCGTTCGGCGCGTTCGCGCGGTTCACGCACTTCGATCCCTCGCTCATTTTCGACGACGCGCTGGGCATCGGCGGCCAGCTCGACGTGTTCTTCGCCCGAGGCCTCGCGCTCGAGGGCTCCGCGGCCGTGCTCTCCACCAGTTCCACCGCGTCCGGGAGCGTCACAGTCGTCCCGATCCACGCCCGCCTGCTGTACGCGAGGCCCGTGGCGGCACGCTCCGCCGTCCTCTTCGGCGCGGGCTACGTGCACCAGCAGTATCGGAACGGCGTCAGCGCGTGGGAGGACGGGGTGAGCGGCCTGTTCGGCGTGCGCTTCATGCTGGGGGGACACCTCGCGGGCCGAGTCGAAGTCGTGGCCGACTATTTCCCCTCGCCGCTCAACAGCGGCGCCGGCGTCCAGGACAACTGGGACTTTTCCCTTCAGGCGGGATTGGGATTTCAAACCGGCGGGGGCGCCGCGACACGCAAGGACAGCGACCACGACGGCGTCGTGGACGGTGCCGACGCCTGCCCCAGGACTCCTCGGGGTGAGGCCGTGGACGGCCGGGGATGCACGCTCCCCAAGGATGCGGACGGGGACGCCGTCGCCGATGCGAGCGACCGCTGTCCCGACACGCCGGCCGGCGACCAGGTGGACGCCAGCGGGTGCGGTCTCCCCAAGGACGCCGACGGCGATGGTGTCGTGGACGCGAACGATCGCTGCCCCGCTACGCCGGCCGGCGAGCGGGTGGACGCCGCCGGTTGCCCGCTGGATGGAGACAAGGACGGCGTCCTCGACGCGGCCGACAAGTGCCTCAACACGCCCGCCGGCGAGCAGGTGGACGCGGTGGGGTGCACGATCCCGAAGGACGCCGACAAAGACGGCGTGCTGGATCCCGCCGACAAGTGTCCCGGGACCCCGCCGGGGCAACGCGTGGACGCCCTCGGCTGTCCGGTGTTGTTCAGCGGCGTGCAGCGATCACTGGTGCTCGAAGGCGTGAATTTCGAAACGGGGAGCGCGAACCTCACCGACCAATCGCACAACACGCTCGATCGCGTCGCCACGAGCCTCCGCGGCCATTCCGACCTGCGTGTGGAGATCGCCGGCTACACCGACAGTCGCGGCAGCCTGGCCGCGAACCGGCGGCTGTCCCAGACTCGCGCCGACGCGGTCCGGGCCTATCTGATCCGGCAGGGGGTCGATCCAGTCCAGCTCACGGCGCGGGGCTTCGGACCCGCGAACCCGGTCGCCTCCAACGCCAGCGCCGCTGGGCGTGCACGCAACCGGCGCGTGGAGCTGCACCGACTGAACTAGCACGCAGACCCTCGTAGCCTCCTTTCGCGTGACCCACATCACGCGTCGTCGGCCCGCCTGTCGAGCACGACTCCTCCGGACACATTCGGGGTACTCCCGCCAGTCGTTCACCCCAATTCGGAAAGGAGGCCGCCATGCGCTCTCGCATTCCGGCGGCAGTCGCCATATTGGCCGCGCTCGCATCCGCGGGGCTCGCGGCCCAGGAGGCTGGCACGCTCGAGATCGGCGGGTTCGGACGCTACACGCGGTTCGACCGCTCGCTCGGCCTGGACAACGCATTCGGAGGCGGCGGGTGGCTCGGCGTGTTCGTCGCTCCGGGGCTCGCGATCGAAGGCACGGGCGGGTATCTGACCACCAGCGGCCCATTGACCCCGAGCGGGACCCTGATTCCGCTCCACGCTCGCCTCGTGTACGCCCGCCCGATCGCCGGGCCGGTCGCCGTGCTGCTGGGCGGCGGGTACGTGCACAATGTCTACGGCAAGACCGCCAACGTATCGGACGACGGCGTCAGCGGCCTGTTCGGGCTGCGCTTCGGCATGGGACCGTCGCTCGCCCTGCGGGTCGAGGCGGTGGAGGACTTCATCCCCTCACCCCGGAATCAAAGCGCCGGGGTCCCGAACAACTGGAACTTCACCGTCCAGGCCGGCCTCGCCGCGGTGCTGGGCCGCTCGCACCCGAAGGATTCGGATGGCGACGGCATCGTGGACCGGTTGGACTCGTGTCCCGCCACGCCACCGCGTGAGCCCGTGGACGATCGCGGCTGCGCGCTGCCCAAGGATTCAGACAAGGACGGCGTCCTCGACCGGCTCGATGCCTGTCCTGGGACGCCCGGGGGCGACGCGGTGGACACCCGCGGGTGCTCGCTGCCCAAGGATGCCGACGGCGACCTCGTGATCGACTCGCTCGATCGCTGTCCCAACACCGCCCCCGGCGAGGCCGTGGATGCGACCGGATGCCCGCGGGACTCAGACGGCGACGGCATCATCGATTCCGTGGACAAGTGCTCCGGCACCGCCCAGGGGACGATCGTCGACGCCGCCGGATGCCCGCCACCAAGGGACACGGACGCCGACGGCGTGATGGATCCTGAGGACAAGTGCCCCGGCACCGCCGGCGGCGAGCGGGTCGATTCGACCGGCTGCCCGGCCCTGTTCGCCGGTGCGGAGCGGACGCTGGTGCTCGAGGGCGTGAGCTTCGAGACGGGCCGCACCGCGCTCACCGCGCAGGCGCGAGGCGCGCTGGACCGCCTGGTGGTGAGTCTGAAGGCGCATCCCGGCCAGCGTGTGGAGGTGGCCGGCTATACCGACAATCGCGGGACGTCGGGTGCGAACCTGCGGCTATCGCAGGCGCGGGCCGACGCGGTCCGCGGGTACCTGATCGAGCGGGGCGTGCCGCCGGAACAGGTCGTGGCGCGCGGCTACGGCGCCGATGATCCCGTGGACACGAACGCGACGGCGGTGGGACGCTCCAAGAATCGTCGCGTGGAGCTGCACCGGCTGAACTAGCGGGAGGATGTCGAGGATGGTGGAGGCTCACCCTCCACCATCCTCTCTTAGTCGCCGAAGTGCGCGACCCGGAGCTCGAGGATGTCGGGGAGCTGCGTGAGCCGCTGGCGCACGGCGTCGGTCGGTGGCTGATCCACAGTGATCGCGGCGAGGGCCTCGCCTTCGCGCGCGTCGCGGGCCTGGTGCCAGCTGGCCACGTTCACGCCCGATTCCCCGAGGATCGTCCCCACGCGCCCGATCACGCCGGGCACGTCGCGGTTCTTCACCACGAGGAGCCACCCCTCCGGCGCCACGTCCACGTGATACTCGTCGATGCGGATGACGCGGCCGTGGCTGCTCCCCACCAGGGCCCCGGCCACGCGCGCGCGCCCCCGGCTCGATTCCACCGCGACCCCAATCGACGTCTCGAACCCGGCCTCGGGCGCGCCGCTGCGCCGCGACAGCCGGATGCCGCGCTCCTCGGCCAGCACCGGGGCGTTGACGAGGCTCACAGGCCCGAGTCCCAAGCCAGCGAGCAGACCCTCGAGCGCGGCGACGAGCACCGGCCGCGCCGCCTCCTCGTCGCGGCCGCCGTAGGTCACCTCGACACCGGTGACGTCGCCCGGGGCGAGCCCCGCCGCGAGCCGGCCCAGCCGCCGGGCCAGCACCAAGAGGGGCGCGGCGCGGCGCAGCACGTCGCCGCCGATGCCCGGGACGTTGACCGCCGTGGAGAGATCGCCCGCCAGCAGCGCGTCGCGCACCGCCATGCAGATCTCCTGCGACACGCGATCCTGCGCCTCCGCCGTGGAGGCGGCGAGGTGAGGGGTGAGAATCACCCGATCCAGCTTGCGCAACGGCGAGTCGGCGGGCAGCGGCTCCTGGGCGAAGACGTCCACCGCGGCGCCGCGGATCTGCTGGGCGGTGACGGCGGCCACGAGCGCCGCCTCGTCCACCAGCTCCCCACGGGCGGTGTTGATGAGCACCGCGGTCTTCTTCATCTGGCCCAGCCGGGCGGCGTTGATCAGGTGGCGGGTCTGATCGCTCAACGCGACGTGCAGGGTGACGACGTCGGCGGTGGCCAGCAGCTGGTCCAGGGGGAGGATCTTCACCTGGAGCTCGGCCGCCCGCTCGGGGGGCAGAAACGGATCGTGCCCGACCACGGTCATGCCGAAGGCCCGGGCGATGCCCGCCACGTGCCCGCCGATCCGTCCGAGTCCCACGATCCCGATCGTCTTGCCCCGCAGCTCGGTCCCCTCGTACTTCTTGCGGTCCCACTCGCCGCGCCGCATCGACTCGGCGGCCCACGGAATGTGGCGCACCAGGGCCAGGAGCAGCGCCATGGCATGCTCGGCCGCGCTCACGGTGTTGGCGCCCGGGGCGTTCATCACCGCGATGCCGCGGCGCGTCGCCGCTGTGACGTCGATCGTATCCACCCCGATCCCGGCGCGAGCGATGACGCGCAGCTGCGGCGCGTGGTTCAGGAGGTCGGCGGTGACGCGCGTCTCGCTGCGCACGATCAGCGCGTGGCCGCCCTGCAGCGCGCGCTCCAGCACCTCGCGCGGCTTTCCGGCGCAGTTGGCGACCTCGAGGCCGGGGGTGCGCGCCAGGAGCTCGAGACCCACGGGCGCCATCTTGTCCGCGACCACCACCCGGAGCGTCACGCCAGCGCCTGCTTCACGAGGGGCAGCAGCTCTTCGACCGCCGCCACGGAATGGTCGCCCATGTGCCCGATGCGAATGGTCGAGTCCTTGAGGGCGCCGTACCCCGACCCGATCGTCCAGCCCTGCGCTTTGAGCTTGCCGACGACGTCTTTAGCGCTCTTGCCCGCGGGGAGCTTGAGGCAGCTCACCGTCCAGCTGCGGCGGCCTTCGCGCGGCAGATACGCGATGCCCTCGGCCTCCGCCCAGCGCTCCACCACCTGGCGCATCGCCTCGTGGCGCTTCCAGCGGGCCTCGATCCCGCCCTCGGCGGCGATGCGGTCGAGCTGGCGATCGAGCGCAAAAAAGAGCGAGAGCGCGGGCGTATTGGTGGGCTGGAACTTGGACATCGCCTGATCGAAGCTCGGCAGGTCGAAATAGAGCCCGCGGTCCGGCAGCGTCTTGGAGCGCTCCAGCATGCGCTGCGAGGCGACGCCGAGTGCCAGGCCGGGCGGCAGGGCGAGGGCCTTCTGCGAGCCGGTGAACGTGTAGTCGAAGCCCCAGGCATCGGATTCCACCGGACTGCCGGCCATCGACGTGACGGCATCCACCAGGAACAGCACGTCCTCGAATTCGCGGGCCACGCGGGCGAGCCCCGCCGCGTCCTGCAGGACGCCCGTGGAGGTCTCCGAGTGCGCCAGCGTGACGGAGTCAACCGGCGTGCGCTTGAGCGCATCGCGCAGCTGGTCGGGTTCGACCGCCTCACCCAGCGGCACTTCCAGGCGCACGCATTCCTTCCCGGCCGCGGCGACGAGCTGTGCGAAGCGCTCGCTGAACGCCCCGTTCACGATGGACAGGGCGCGCTGGCGCACCCCGTTGCGCACCGCCATTTCCATGAAGCCGGTCGCCGAATTGGAGCCGATCAGCACGGTGCGAGACGTGCGGGCGAGCGCCTGCAGCTGGGGCGCCATCTTCTGCAGCAGCTGCTCCATCGCGGCGGACCGGTGCCCGATCATGGGCCGCAGCTGGGCGGCCAGAACGTCGGGGTGGACGTCGGTGGGCCCCGGGAGGAAGAACTTCCCGAACGCGGCGCTCATGCGCCCGCCTGCGCGAGCTGGTCGACCAGGCCGCCGAACACGACCTCGCTCGTCTTCACGAGGCGCACGCCCTCGTCGCCCCACTCCTTCAACATCTGCTCCCCCACGTCGCGGTCGATCGGCTTCATCGCATCGGTGACGGCGAACAGGCGGATGTTGGGACGGTGCTCGAGGAATCCTTCGATGGCATAGCGATCACACACGTCGAGCGCGACGCCGTAGAGGACGACGTCCTCCGGCGCCAGCGCGTCGACCACGGGCAGCACGTTCGGGTTGGTGAACACGTCGAACCAGTGTTTGTGAAACAGGATGTCGCCCGAATGGCCGCGCACGCGGTCGGCCAGGGCCTGCGGGGGCTGGGCGTCCGGCTCGATCACCAGGGCATCGCGCAGCGCGGTTTCGGGGATCTTCTTCTGCCCCGAAGTCCCGTGCATGCAGTGCAGCGGAAACGAGTCCTTGAAGTTCGGCGTGTCCGACAGCTCGCGGTGACCGGCTACGTGGTCATCGGCGCTCGCCACGATGCGGATGCCGTGTCCGTGCGCGTAGTCGGTGAGCTGCTTGAGATTGTGGATGATGTGCTCGGCATCGGGCACGTACAGCTTGCCGTCGGCCTTCATGAAGTCGTGTTGGGTGTCGACATCCCAGAAGATGACCCGCGCCATGCAGCTCCTCGGAGAGAAAAAGGCGGCGTGGGGAATCTCTGGGGGAGACGCGTGGTGTGTCAACCGGAACGCGCCGGGCCACCCTTCACAAATCGAGGGACTCCAGACGCTTGGTGCGATAGGAGATGGAGAGGTTGAACCGCTGCGCCACGCCGGGACGGCCCAGCGTGACCGCTTTCACGGTCTGCCGCAGCTCCGGGGGCAGGTCGCCCGTCGCCAGTCCCTGCAGCGTGGCGACACGCGCGGTGTCGAGACCGAAGCTCATCTCGGGCGGATCGAGCATCCACCCGAACCCGATCGCGCGGATCATCTCATCCCGGGTCGCGAGCGGCAGGGACGCATCCCGCGCCCATTCGGCGAGCGTCGGCACTCCACGGGGCGAGGCACCGGCTGCGCCGATCAGGGCGCGGACACGCCGCAGCGCGTGCAGCCGCCGGTCCAGCGTCACCAGGGTCGCCGCCGCCCGCACCCGGAACGCTTCGCTCCCGGCCAGCAGCGAATCCCCGCTGATCATCAGGGCCGCATCGCGCTCCAGGCGAATCCCTGCGATCACGGCGAGCAGATCAGGCCGGCCCTGGAGCTCCCGCGCCCGCCGGATGGCGAGCGTCGCCGTTTGTCGCGCCGCGTCCCAATCGTCGACGTCCAGCGCGGACCGAACCGCCGCCAGGAGGGCGTGGCCGACGGGTTGCGAATCCGCGGGCGGTGCGCCGGCGCCGGCGGGGAGGGACTCGATCACCACGGCCGCACCGGCGGTGCGCCAAAGCCGGCCCTGCCAGGAATCGGGGGGAAACGTGTCGCCGAACGACAGGATGACGTGCCCCTCCCTGTTCCACCGCGCGACCATCGCGGCGACTGGCGGTGCCGCCGGCAACAGGCTGTCGGTCACGAGCGGGGCGGTCAGCGCGGCCAGGTCATATTCCGACAGGGAGTCGAGCGCGGCGGCCGCCTGGAGTGGAGCGACAGGCAGCTGAGATTGTGGCGTTTCGAAGCCCCACTTCCGCACGGACAGAAAAGAGACCACGGTGAATACGGCCAGGAGCCCGCCGCATCCGAGCGCCCCGAAGACGATCTTCTTGTGGGTGGCCGGCTGCATCGTCGCGACTCCCTAGGTGACTCGCTGCAGCCGGGGGTTGGGCCGGTAGCCGCGACCGACCTTGGCACACGGCTTCCCTTCCACGCGCACGATGTCCGCCGTGAAGTCGTAGCGTCCCTGGAAGAGGCTCGAGCCGACGCCGTACATGTCCACGGGCACGGCTTCTTCTTCGAATGCGCGGATCTTCTCCACGGTGAAACCGCCGGAGACAACGATCTTCACCCGCGTGAACCCCTCGCGGTCCAGAGCGCGGCGCACCTTCCAGACGAGCTGCGGGTTCACGCCGGTGGGCCGGAAGGTCCCCATCTCGGGCACGATCGACTTGTCGACCAGCGTCTCCGAAGTATCGAGGCGCACGCCGTAGAGGCGCTCGCCCAACGCGCGGGCCACCTGGAGCGAGGTGCCGACGCAGTCGTTCTCGAAGTCCACGAGCGTGATGAGCCGGGTGTCCCCGTCCATGTGCTGGGCGAACTTGACGGACGCCTGCACGGTGTCGCCGCCGTAGGCCGCGATCAGGGCGTGGGGCACGGTGCCGACCCCCTCGGAGCCCCACCACGAGGCCTGGGCGTCGGTGGAGACGCCGATGGCGCCGGCGATATGCGCGGCGTACCCGTCACCGGTCTGCACCAGCCAGTGGTCGTGCCGCGCAGGGAAGAACATGACCTGCTTGGGTCGCGCGGCCTCCACCACGCGCCGCGTGTTCGTGCCGACCTTGGTGCGCCGGGCGAGCACGCCGAGATAGAGGGTCTCGAGGTTCGCGAACGCGTCGTAGGGCCCTTCGATCAGCAGAACCGTTTCCCAGGGCGCGACCTCATCGCCGTCGTACAGCGCGGACACCTGGAGCTCCTCCCACGATTGCGCGCACAGCTTGAGGATCGCGATGGCCTCGTCGGCGCCGCCCAGGTACGCGTGGGTCTTGCCGAATACCTGCATCGTGACGCTCGGCCGGTGGCGATCCGCGATGAGCACATCGCGCGCCCGCACGAAGTACTTGTCCGAGTAGTACCCTTCGCGCATCCGGGCCACCGGGAGATTGAAGATCGCCGGGTCGAGACGGGGCTTTCGGGGAGTGGACGGGGGGGCCATGGCGGCGGCCATCCTGGCTTAGGGGAGCTCTTCGGAGACACGGTAGTTCAGCCGGCGGCGCTGCATCCAGCGCACGGCGAGCGCGTCGGCGAGGGAGCGGAACACCCGGTTCCACATCCCGTACTTGGTGCGGCCGCTGCGGCGGGGCCGGTGCCGCACGGCGACCTCCGTCACCGTGCCCCCGTTCAGCTTCACGAGGGTCGGCAGAAAGCGGTGCATCCCGCTGAACAGCGGCAGATCGCGCAGCGCCTCGACACGGAACGCCTTGAGGGAACAGCCGGTGTCGCGGATCGTCTCGTGGTTCAACCGATTGCGCACGGCGTTGGCGATGCGGCTCTGCAGCCGCTTCCACCCCGAGTCGTGCCGGCGCATCCGGTAGCCCGCGACGGCCGCCGCGGAGCTGTGCTCGAGTGCCTCGAGCAACGCGGGGACGTCGGCGGGGTCGTTCTGGCCGTCGGCATCCATGGTCACGATCACCGCCCCGCGTGCCGCACGGAATCCGGCCGCGAACGCCGCGGTCTGACCGGCGTTGGCCGCGAACGACACGATGTGCAGCTCGGGGTGGGTCCGCTTCAGATCCTTGAGCGTCGCGAGCGACCCGTCGGTCGAGCCGTCGTCCACCGCCACGATCTCGTAGCGCCGGCCCCCGCCCGCCATCGCGGCCGCGATTTCCGTCACCAGCGGCTCGAGATTGTCGCGCTCGTCGTAGACCGGGATGACGAACGAGACGTCAACCGGAACCGGCAAGCTCGAGCTCGAGGGCGTCGGGGTACTTGGCGCGGAGCCGCGCCAGCAGCGCGTCGGACTTCGCGGCGTCGTGCTGGTTGATACGGTAGATCTCGGCGAGGCGGATCCCCACGAGGATCTCGCGATGCCGCTCGAGGCCGTGCGCGAGCATGCGCTCGAACCGGGCCGTCTCCTCGGGCAGGGTTTCCGTCGGACCCGGCACGGCCACGTTGCCGGTGAGCTGGTCCGCCAGAAACCGGCCGGCCGGCTCAAACAGGTTGCTGAACAGCCCGCCGATGAAGCCCCAGGTGCCCCACAGAATCCCGATCAGGGCGACGACGCGCCCGTCGAAGTGGCCGGTGTCGAGGAACAGGACGAGCAGCAGCAGCACGGCGCCGGCGGTGGCCAGGCCGAGGATGCGGCCGACGACGGCTCGCGGGCTCGGGGAATCATCGTCGAACACGGCCGGAACGTAGAACCCGCCCGGGGCTTCCACAAGTTGACAGCGCGAAGGCCCGGGGCTAAAACTTGCCCGTGAGCCACGACGTTTCGCGCCGGGAGTTCCTCGCGTCCACGGCGGGCGGTCTCACCGCCGCCGGTGCCCTGGGAATTCCCCATCCGCTGCGGCCGCCCCGGCCGTTGCCGCCGCGGCGCGCCTGGGCCGCGCAGCCCGTCGTGATCTCCTCGGCGAACAGCCTGCGGCCGGTCCAAACAGCGTACGAACTGATCGCGCAGGGCGCCGACCCGCTCGACGCGGCGGTCGAAGGCGTGAAGATCCAGGAGCTCGATCCGACCGACCAATCGGTGGGCTACGGCGGGTTGCCCAACGCCGAAGGCGTCGTGCAGCTCGACGCGTCCTGCATGCACGGTCCCACCAAGCGAGCGGGCGCGGTGGGCGCCCTCGAGAACATCAAGACGGCGTCCGAGGTGGCGAAGCTCGTCCTGAAGTACACGAATCACATTTTGCTCGTGGGGGAGGGCGCCAAACGGTTCGCCCTGTCCTACGGCTTCAAGGAAGAGGACCTGCTCACCGACGCCTCCCGGCAGGCGTGGCTCGAGTGGCGCGCCAACCTCAGTCCGAACGACAACTGGCGCGACGTGCCCGGCGGGGGCAACACGCCGATGGTGGTGCATCCACCGACCGGCACGATCAATTGCGACGCGGTGACGCCGGCGGGCGATATCGCTTCGGTGACCACGACGGCCGGGCTCGCCTGGAAGGTCCCCGGCCGGGTGGGCGACAGCGCGGTCGTCGGCGCGGGCCAGTACTGCGACAACGAGGTCGGCGCCGCGGGCTCCACGGGCCTCGGGGAGCTGAACATCATGGTATGCGGGGGATTCCTCACCGTCGACCAGATGCGGCGCGGCATGAAACCCACCGATGCCTGTCGCGAATCGCTGCGGCGCGCGGTGCGGTCGACCGAGCCCCGCCTCCTGACTCCGGACGGCAAGCCGCGCTACCAGCTCAACTTCTACGCGGTAAACAAACGCGGCGAGTTCGGATCGGCCTCCCTGTACCCCAGCCGCTTCGCCGTGCACGACGGCACCCAGGCCCGGTTCGTGGACACGGCCCATCTGTACGACGGACCGCCGCCGAGCTGATCGTGCGTCGATCCATGCTGATGCTGCTGCTGGTTGCGGCGAGCGCGGCCCCCCCACGTCTCCCGGCGCAGACGACCCAGGAGGCGCCGCCGTACTGGGACTTCACCTACACGCCCTACGGCTATTACAGCAGCATCGACGGCTGGTGGCTCGCCGGCTACGCGCGGGTGTACAGTCCGATCGGATTTCGCGAGCGCCCCGAGCCGAATCGCGCCGCGCTCACCGTGACGGCCGGCGCCAGCACTCAAGGGAGTTACCTGGCCGAGGTGGACGCCCAAGCGCCGGCCCTGTGGAAGGAATGGCGCGTGGGCGTGACGCTCGACGCGCTGCGCGCCAACCGCCTCGGCTACTTCGGCATCGGCAACGCGTCGCGGTATGACCGCGACAGCATCAGCCCGACGAGCCCGTACTTCTACCAGGTGAGCCGCACCTCGCAGCTGGCGCGCGTCACGCTGCAGCGTCGCGTGGCAGGTCCCGTGCGCGTCCTCGTGGGCGGGACCCTCGAGCACACCACCTTTCGCGCCCTGCCCGGCGACGGCCTGTTTCCGCGGGACCGCACGGCGGGCGTGGCCGACGGCGCGCCGTTCAACGACGCCGCGATCCGCGCGGGCCTGGTGGCCGACACTCGCGACAACGAGCTGGATCCGCACGCCGGCGTGCTCGCCGAGGCCCTGGTCGCCGGAGCGCGGCATTACAGCCGGGCCACGGTCGCCGTCCAGGCGTACGCCCATCCGCTCGAAAAGCTCATCCTCGCCGGACGACTCGTGGGGGAGCGGATGAGCGGCGCGCCCAGCATTTCGGCGATGCAGGTCATCGAGTCGTCGGGACGGCCCTACGTGGGTGTGGGGGGCTACCGCTCGCTGCGCGGATACTACGACTCGCGCTTCATCGGACCCGGCAAACTCCTGGGCGGCGTCGAAGTGCGCTATGCGCTCCTCTACGCGCCGACGATCCTCGAGGTGAAGCTGGTGGGGTTCTACGACGTGGGTCGGGTGTTCGGGTCAGGGAGCGCGTGGCGCCTGACGACCCGGGACCTGCACAAGAGCGGGGGCGGCGAGGTGATGCTGCGTCTGGGCCGAAACGGCGTGCTGGTGGCCGGCGCGGGGTTCGGCGAGGACGGGGGGCAGTTCTTCTTTGGATCGAGCTGGAGCTACTGAGCGCCGTCAGCCGTCAGCCATCAACCGGCTACGAGTGCCGGTGCTGACGGCTGATCGCTGACGGCGTTTGGCGCCTTCTGAAACAGCGCCAACACTTCCCGCAGCGTCGATTGCCCCTTGTCCGTCGCATACCAGCGGCGGATCCGCGGGTACAGCCGCGCTTTGTCGGCGGTCTTTCGCGCGACCTGCACCCATGCCTGCAGGGCTTCGGGCCGCGGACCCCAATGTCCCAACTCGCGGAGCTCCCGGTCCAGCACGATGACGATCGGAATCGCCCGGGCGCCATCGGTGAGATAGCGATCGATCACCGTGGGGTGCTCGTCGCGCCGCAGCACCCGGACCTCCTGGCAGCGCGACAAGTCCGCGAGCTTGGCGATATAGGGAATGGTATTCGTGCCGTCGCCGCACCAATCCTCGGCGACCACCAGGATGTGGTGTTTCGTGCCGGTCGAGCGCGCCTCGGCCACAGCCCACTCCGGAATCCGGGCAATCCGGTACATCCCCGTCCAGAGGTCGCGGTTGTTGGCCGCCTCCTGGACGAACTGGTGATAGGGGAGCGCACGCTCCCACAGGGCGCGAAAGTCCATGAGGTACGAAAGCATGCGGAGGGGAAAGGGCGGCGGAAGGGAACGTGAAGGGTTCTTATACCTCCCGGATGTCCACGCCCCGCTTCTTGAGCTCCGCGACATAGCCGGCGAACGGCACCGCTTCGTCGGGGGTCTGCACGCCGCGCCCGCTGATGCGCCCGTCGGACTGCATCAAGCCGGTGATCGAGAGCGAGTACCCCGTCGTGCGCATCATGGCGCTGATCCCACGGGCTTCGTCGTAGTAATCGATCAGCTCCCAGGAGGCCCGCTTGCCGCCCGCACCACGGACGTCCACGCGCAGCGCCACCAGATCGCGGCCCTGCGGCTTGTTGAGCTTGGGCGACACCGCGGCGATGAACGCGTCGCGCGGCACAATCTCCTTCCCTTTCACCTTCATCGGCGTGAGGTCGAGCAGCCCGAGCTCGCGGATCGGGCGCATGATGGCCATGTGCCCCGGGTAGCGCAGCGTCTTGTATTCCATCGTGCGCACCCGCCCCTCGTAGGCCCACGGCAGGATGGAGATACCACCGCCGGTGTGGAACGCCTCGAGCGTCCCGAGGGGCGGAGGGAATCCCAGCGACTCGATCTCGGAAAGCGCATCCACGCGGGCCGGCTTGCCTTCGCGCAGCACCCACGACGGAGTCGTGTAATAGTCGAGCGCGCCCTCGAGGGAGTACACGATCTGGTAGTTGAGCGGCGGCTCGGGATGCTGCGGCAGCCCACCGACGTAGATCTTCACGGATTCCGCCTGGCCCACGCGCCGGATGCCTTCGGCCGCAATGATGTTGACCATGCCCGGGGCGAGGCCGCAATCCGGGATCACGGAGACGTTCCGGGCCTTGGCCTCTACGTCCAACTTCTTCTGGTTGAAGACGATCTCGGTATTCCCGCCCAGGTCGGCATAGTGCAGCCCGACTTCAACCGCGGCCCGGGTGACGTCGAGGTTGAAGTAGTAGGGCAGTGCGTTCATCACGGCGGCGTGCCCGCTCAGCGTCGATCGGAGGGCGGCCGGATCCTGCACGTCCAGCTTCGCGAGCGTCAGCTTCTTCCCGGCGAACGGTTTGACGAATGCCGCGGCCCGGTCGGGCTGGATGTCGGCCAGCGTGACCTGTTGGACGGCGTCCTGCTGGAGCAGGTCGAACGCGCAGGCCGACCCCTGCAGGCCCGCGCCGAGTACCAGCATGCGCATGAGTGTGAAGATCTCCCGACGGATGTGAGCGGCACCGGAAAAGCGGCCGAAAGGTAGCCGGGCTGCAGGAACGCGGGAAGCGCGCGGAAGTCCAAGCGTTCCATTAGATTCGCCCGCCTGTGAAGCAGGCCGACCTCACCCGGCAACGCCTCGTGCG
>JBGPHP010000017.1:0-25170 GCA_041484445.1 Gemmatimonadota bacterium | reverse complement strand
TGCAGCCATAGCCCACGAGATGGAACCGGAGCTTCTCCAGGTAGGGCGTGAGCCCGGCCTGGTCGAGGTAGCCGGTCACCACCTTGGAGCCCGGGGCGAGGCTCGTCTTCACCCAGGGGCGGCTGACGAGGCCTTTCTCGACCGCTTTCTTGGCGAGCAGGCCGGCGGCGATCATCACCGACGGATTCGAGGTGTTGGTGCAGCTCGTGATCGCCGCGATGACGACCGACCCGTGATGCAGCTGGCAGTCCTCGCCGTCCAGCTTCAGCGCCACGTGGGTGCGACGCGGCGGCGCTTCCACGGCGATCGCGGTGCCGCCGCCTTCGCTCTCCCAGCGCCCGCCATTGACCGGCGTCGGCGGCGCGATGGGGGACGTGGGCTTCATCAGCGTGGGGAGTGCCGCGAGAAAGGTCCTCCCCACCTCACCCAAGCTGACGCGGTCCTGGGGACGCCGGGGTCCGGCGAGGCTGGGCTCCACGCTGCCCAGATCGAGCGACAGCGTGTCGGTATAGGCCGCCGCGGGCGAGTCCGGGGTGTGAAACAGACCCTGCTCCTTGCAGTACGTCTCCACCAGCGCCACCTGCTCCTTGGGGCGTCCGGTGAGCTCCAGATAGCGCAGCGTTTCCGCGTCCACGGGGAAGATGCCGCAAGTCGCGCCGTATTCGGGGGCCATGTTGCCGATCGTGGCGCGGTCGGCGAGGGGTAGCGTGGCGATGCCCGGGCCGAAGAACTCGACGAACTTTCCGACCACGCCCTTCTTCCGCAGCATCTCGGTGACGGTGAGCACGAGATCGGTCGCGGTGGCGCCCTCGGCGAGCCTCCCGGTCAGGCGGAACCCGACCACCTGCGGGATCAGCATCGACACCGGCTGGCCCAGCAGCGCGGCCTCCGCCTCGATCCCGCCGACGCCCCAGCCCAGGACGCCCAGGCCGTTCACCATGGTGGTGTGGGAGTCGGTGCCGACGAGCGTATCGGGATATGCCTGGGGCGTCTTCCCGCCGGTCGTGAACACGACCCGCGCCAGGTACTCGAGATTCACCTGGTGCACGATGCCGGTGTCGGGCGGGACGACGCGGAACCCCTGGAACGCCTGCTGCGCCCAACGCAGCAGCGCGTAGCGCTCGCGGTTGCGGCGGAACTCGAGCTCGGCGTTGGTTTGAAACGCCGCCCGCGTGCCGAACTCGTCGACGATCACCGAATGATCGATGACGAGCTCGGCGGGGAGGAGCGGATTCACCTTCTTCGGGTCGCCGCCCATCTGAGCCATGGCATCGCGCATCGCGGCGAGATCCACGACGGCCGGCACCCCGGTGAAGTCCTGCAGCAGCACTCGCGCCGGCATGAAGGCGATTTCTTCGTCGGGCACCTTGGCCGGATCCCAGCGGGCGAGCTTCTCGACGTCGGCCGCGGTCACGGCGCGGCCGTCTTCGAGCCGCAGCAGGTTCTCGAGCAGGATCTTGAGCGAGTAAGGCAGGCGGGCGATCGGCAAGCCGCGCCGCTCGAGGGCGTCGAGACGGAAGATTTCGAAGCGCCCACCGGCCGCCGCGAGGGTGGCGCGGCCGCCGAAGGTATTCGTCGTCATGGTATTAGCTTGACGGCGGTCACGAAGTATTCGGTCTCGCCGAAGCAGGTGGTCGGGATGCCTTTGTGCTGCTGGTAGGTGAGCACCACGCGCTTGCCGAGCGAGGCGTTGATGTACTGGGCGACGTTGTTGTCGCGGACGGTGAAGTCGAACCGTTCGGGGGAGAACGTCCCGGGGAGCGGCAGGAGCGCGAGCTCGCCTTCCCACGTTTTGCAGATCCAGCCCTTCTTCGAAAACTTCTGGATGTAGCCCGGTCCGCGCTCGCCGCCCGAGTACGTGTAGGTCAGCGCCGACCAGGTGTAGATGCCGAACACGACGAACGGCACGAGCACGACGCCCGCGATGATCAGCTTGACTTTGCGGGAAAGCTGGATCTGGAAGGTCATGCGACGGAATCTATACTCTTCGGTCTTATAAGGGACGAACCCGCGTAGGCTGCAACGCCCAGGCATCGCGGACGGCGCACGAGAGGAGGTGCTTGCCGAGTCCGCGACCCAGCTCTCCCGGCGCGAGGCCGAAGTAGGCGAGTGCGCGTCACTCGCATGTGGTTCGCCTGCGGGTTAGTTTAGTCGCGTCCCCAACGCCCGTGAATCGGCATGACGTCACCGACCCGCAGCGCCGCGATCCACACCGTGCCCCTGCCGCTCGCGCTGCACCTGGCGAGCTACACGGTGATCGGTCTGTTCTGCATGTTCGCCGGAGGGCTGAATCTCCTCGACCCCGGCCACATCCTGCGGCTCGGACTTCCCTTGCTCGCCCTTACGGGGTTCAGCTGGGGCTACGTATTCGGGATTCTGATGGGCCGGATGGAAGCGCTGGCGCTGGGTTTTCTCGCGAGCATTGCCTATGTCGCGGGGGGGGTGCTGAAACTGGGCACGGACCGTCCGTTCGGCCTGCTGCTCGTCGCCATCGGGGTGTATGGTCTCGCCGTCCTGACGCTGTACCGCAACCGGATCGTCGCCTGACGCCTTAGCGAATATCGAGCTGCTCCTCGCCGCGCTGCGGCGCGGCGGGGAATTCCGCCACGAACCGGGCGCCCCCCAGCTCCGACTCCTCCACGAACAGCCGGCCCCCCAGCTCACTTACCACGCGCTGGCAGACCGTCAGCCCCAGCCCGGAGCCCTCATCCGGACGTTTGGTCGAAAAGAACGGCTCGAACACCCGGCTCCGGATGTCCTCGGGCACGCCGGGTCCGGAGTCTTCCACGGTGAGCCGCACCCACCCATCCAGTGACCGTGTGCCGAGGCGGATCACGGCGGGGGATCGCCCGCGCACGGCGTGCTCGGCGTTCGTGACGAGGTTGAGCACGACCTGGACCAGCTCCTGGCTGAGGCCGAGCACCGGGGGGGTGTGGTCATCGAGATCGGTCTCCACGTCCACGCTCTCGGGACGCAACACGCGGCGCCGGATTTCGGCGACGTCCAGGATGACGTGGTTCAGCTGAACCGGCGTCGGCGTCGTGTCGGCGCGCCGCGCCAGCTGCATGAGGCTGCGCACGATCCCCGCGGCGCGGTCCACCTCGCGCATGATGGTCTGTGCCGAGACTTCGGTCTGTGGATCGGCAGCGGCGCTCAGCAGCTCCGCCTCCATCCGGATCGTGGCGAGCGGATTGTTCACCTCGTGCGCGACGCCGCTCGCGATCTCACCGATCGTCGCCAGCTTCTCCCGCGCGACGAGCTCGCGCTGCGCGCGCAGCTCCTCGGTCCGGTCGTACAGCGCCAGCAGCAGATCGGTCGAGCCCAGTCCTTCCAGATCGGTGATCGTGCAATCGCACACGCGACGGTCGCCCGACGGCAGCGTGACGAGCACGCGGCCGTGCCACGGTCCGTGGCCGCCGCGCGCGCGGCTCAGCACGGCGGTGAAATCCTCATTGGCCAGGGAAATGCCCAGCTGATCCACCGGGGCGCCGACGGCCACCCCGACGTCCTCCAGGCCGAACACCCGGCGCCCGGCTTCGTTGATCAGGTGGACGCGACCGTCGAGATCGACCAGCACGAGCGGCAGCGGACTGGCGTGCACCATGGCCACGGCCCGGTCGGCCGTCGCGCGCGTGGTCCGCACCACGTGGCTCAGCTCCAGGCCGGCGGCCACGTGGGCGGCGACGCCCAGGAAGAAGTGGAGATCGGCGACGGTGAAGGTCGGGGGCGGCTGCACGTCGGCGCCCCCGCGCCGATAGCGCACCAGACCGATCGCGCCGAGCACGCCCGTCGCCGACTGCAGCGGCGCGATCATCGCCGCCCGGGCGAGTGCGGCCGAGAGCGCCGTCGGCGGCAGGTAGATATCCGGCTCTTCGCGGATGTTGCCGGTGATGATCGCTTCGCCGCTGCGGACCACGCGACCGGTGGTGCTGTGCTCCAGCGGGATGAGCATGCCGTCGAGCTCGCTCGCCCGGCCCAACGCGACCACCACCCGGAGCGTGTCGCCGGCCGGCTCGCGCAGCGCGGCGTACGCGCCCTCGGCGTCGAACAGCTTCATGACGCTCTGCAGGGTGTAGCGCAGCATCAGGTCGCGCTCGGGAGCGGCCAGCAGCCAGCGCGACAGCTCGATCGAGAAATTGCCCAGCTGTTGATCGTGCTCGAGCACCGCCCGCTGCCCGACCATGGGGGCGAGCCCCGCCGCCAGCTCGAGGGCGGCATCGCAGTCGGCGGCCGGGAGATCGGTCCGCGAGCGGTGCAGCTCCACCTCGATCGTCCGGCCCGCGTCGTCGCTCCAGCGCACCCGGCGCGTGGGCCCGGAGGCGACGCCGTCCGTCTGCACCGCGCCCCTCTCCCGCGGCGTTTCGTAGCGCAAGGCGACCTTGGCCGCGCCGCTCCAGACGCGCAGCGTGGCGGCGGCCCGGTCCCAGAACGCATGCACCGACGTCGCGCTCCGTGCGTCGCCCAGCAGCCGACGAGTCAGGTCCTTCATAACTGCAAGATGCGTCAAGAAGAAGCGTCTAGCAAAAAGACGTCGAGCAGAGAAACGTTGACGCCTCTAGGGGTTAGTAGGCCGGAGATCCAGCTCGCTGAGCATCGCCCGGTCGGGCAGCGTGAGCGCGCCGAGCACCGCTTGCGCGACGTCGTCGGGTTGCAGCACGCGCTCCCGATCGGGTCGCATCACGGACTGTTTGTCCATGAACGGGGTGGCCACCGAGCCGGGACAGACGGCGATCACCCGGATGCCGCGCTTGCGGACCTCGAGCATCAGCGCCTTGGAGAACCCGAGCACGGCGTGCTTCGATGCGCAGTAGGCGGTGCCGCCGTCGAAGCCGTTCTTGCCGGCGAGCGACGCGATGTTCACGATCGCGCCACCGCTGCGCGCCAGCCCGGGGAGGAACGCGCGGGTCACGAGATACAGCGACCGGACGTTCACCCCCATCGTCTGGTCCCAATCCTCGAGGGTGAGCTGCTCGAACGGGGCGAAGTGGCCGACACCTGCGTTGTTCACGAGCAGCGACGCGTCGCCGTGCTCCCGAGCGACGAACCGCCCGAAACCCGCGACGGCGTCGGCGTCCGACACGTCGCAGGGGCGGCCGATCGCGTCGATCCCGGCCTCCTTGAGCGCGGCCACCGTGGCGTCCACCGTGGACGCGGTGCGGGCACAGATCGCCAGCGCCGCGCCGGATCGGCCCAGCGCGAACGCGATGGAGCGGCCGATACCTTCCGTCGCACCGGTGACGACTGCCAGCGTTCCCTTGAGCTCCACGTTAGCCGCGAATCGCCCCGAGAAAGTTGGCGCTGGTGAGCGGATGCCCGGGGAAGACGGCCGACAGATCCGTGGCGCCCAGGTGCCGCGCGAGGATCTCCCCGAACAGGTCGCGGAAATCGGTCGTGACGGCGAGGTCCCGCCCCTCGAACCGGGCTGCGGGATCGAGCGTGGGCCAGCGGCCCAGCACTCGGCCGCCGTTCACGGGCCCGCCGAGCACCAGCATCGCCGTGCCATGGCCGTGGTCCGTGCCGCTGTTCCCGTTCTCCTGCACGGCGCGCCCGAACTCCGACATGGTCAACAACACCACCTCGCGCATTCCTTCGCCGAGGTCGGTGTTGAAGGCGACGAGCGCCGCGCCCAACTCGTCCAGCAGGCCGGCCAGCTGCCCCTCGCTCGATCCCTGGTTGATGTGTGTGTCCCATCCCGTCGCGTCGAGAAACGCGATGCGCATGCCGACGTTCGCCTTGATGAGCTGGGCGATCTGGAGCAGCGAGCGGCCCAGCAGCCCGCGCGGATACCGGGCGTCGTTCGCCGGCTGGTATTGGAGCGGGTTGGCCTGCTGCAGCATCCGGATCGCCTCGAAGCTCTCGTGCCCGCTGGTGGCGAGCAGGCCGGTCTGCGCTCCTTCGTACAGCGACTCGAAGGCACGGGTGAGGCGATCGCGCACGCGCGCCTGCGGAATCCGCAGGCCGAACGCCTGGAGATCGTCGATCGCGAGCGAGGGAGCCGTGCCCGCGAGCGTGCGCGGCAGCTGCGGCCCGAACCCGACGGCGCGAAATGGGGTGTTCGTGTGCGCGACGTCGTGCTGGCACCAGCGGTTGACCCAGCCGTCGTTGGTGGCCTTCACGCCCGGGGTGCCCGATTCCATGTAGTCCTGGGCGTCGAAATGACTCCGGGTCGACTCGGGGGAGCCAATGGCGTGCACCGCGGAGAGTCTCTTGTTGTCCCATAGAGGCTTCAACGACGCGAGCCGCGGATGCAGCCCGAAGTGTCCGTCCAGGTCCACGACGTCGGCTTTGGGGACGGCGATGCGCGGCCGCTCGCTGTAATACAGCGGGTCGCCGTGTGGCACGATCACGTTGAGCCCGTCCACGGCGCCGCGCATGAAGAGACAGACCAGGACCCGCCGATCGGTCGCGCTTCCGGTCCCGACCGAGTAGGCGGCTCGTCCGAGAAACAGTGGATCCAATCCAAGACTGAACAGGGCGAGCCCGCCTTGCTGCACGAACACGCGGCGCGTGATGCCCATGGTCATTGCCTCTGGAAATCCGGTCCGCCCAGCGCCAGTCCGACGGTTAGCGTGCGGGCCGAGGCGGGATTGGTGATGTCCTGGAGCTGATGGCGCAGCACGTCCCGCGTATGTGCGGTGAGTAGCCCGCCGCCCAGCAACCGGGCGTCCACGGCTTCGATCAGCGAATCCGGATCGGTGGAGCGGGGCACGAGGCCGTCCAGGGCGACGCTCACGCCGGGCAGGCGTCCCGCAGCCAGGGCGACCGCCGCGTTCATGCGGTGCAGCAGGGCGCCCGAGTTCACCCACTCCTGCTGCGATTCGGGGTAGCCGGCGGGGGACGGCTCGAGGAAGAGCGGCTGGCCGAGCTGCGTCACGACCTGCGCCAGCCGGGGCGTCGAGTCGGGGTCGCCGCCCACGGCGCGCACCGCGCTCACCACGAACTCGAGCGGCGTCTTGACCTTGGCGCGGAACGCCTGCGGCGCCCAGAAATCGGGCGAACGGAGAATCGCTCGCACCACTGCGCGCATGTCGCCGTCGGTTTGGCGCCACGCCTGCACCGCGTCGTCCACGCAGCCGTCGGGCGGGTCGTCCGTCACGAAGCGGGCGCACAGTTGGTGGCTCACGTGGCGCATGGTGGCGGGGTCCATGGCCAGCAGGTGCAGCAGCCGGAGCCCCTCGTCCATGCCATGGCCCGCAGGGTAGCGCACGCCGCGCACCGTCTTCGCGCCGTAGTCGTGGGCCCACTCGTTGAACTGGAAGTGCCCCCCCTGAGCGGGGCGGGCGATGCTCCACCCGGTGAGCAAACGCGCCACCTCGATCACGTCCTGCTGCGTGTAGCCGCCGTCCACGCCGAGGGTGTGCAGCTCGAGCAGCTCGCGGGCGTAGTTCTCGTTCGGCCCCGTCGGGAGCCGGCGGCGCATTGAATCGGGAACGAGGCCACGGGCTACGGCGGGCGGGGCGGCCCCTGGTGCGACGCTCTCCCAGTTATCCAGATAGAAGAGCATCGCCGGGCTCTGCGCCGTGGCGACGAGCAGGTCCTCGAATTTCCCGAACACACGTGGGCGGATGACTTGCTCCACGTAGGAGGCCATGTAGAAACGGTCCGCGCCCTTCGCCCAATACACGTTGAAGTGATTGAGCCAGAAATCGCTCATCACTTCCTGTAGCTGGCGCTCGGAGAGCACGGCACGCACCACCGCGAGCTGCTGCAGCTGTGCCGCGATGCGCAGCCGCTCGCCCGTCTGATCGCCCTGGTTTCCGGGTCCCATCATCCCGCTGTCCCGTTCTTGCGGTCGCCGGATGCGCTCCTGGCGCTGCTCGCGCACCATCTGAGCCAGCTCGGCGTCGTCGGTCGAAAGGATGCGGAATTCGCGCTCGCGGCCCGCGAGGACGCGGTCGGGAAGGCGAGTGGGGTCGAGCTGCTGGTCGATCCAGTGCATCACGCCCATAGCGGCGACTCGGTCTACTTCACCGGGGCGGGGCCCGTAGGCGAGACGGTTCAGCGCGTGCCGGGCGGAGTCGCGCGGCGTGAGGGCCTGCCCCGCGAGCGGTCCGGAGGTGGCGGCCGCGAGGAGGAGGCCGAGCCAGGTGAGGCGGGAAGGTGGCATGCCAGCACCGGACGATAGGAGTCGCGGAATGTTACGCGCAAGGCCAACGATCACGCTGAGCGCGTTTTGGCCTCCAACCGGGCGTTGAACCGGGCCAACTCGATCGGCGCCCGGACGTGGGTCCCTCGGCCGATCGGCTCGATTCCGTCGTGCGCCGCGACCTCGAACGTCACTGTCTTCTCGTCTACCGCGATCACCGTCGCCGTCGCGGTGACCGTGCGACCCACCGGCGTTGCCGCGAGGTGTTGTACGCTGACCGCTACGCCGACCGACGCCCACCCCGCGGGGAGATACGGCTCGATCGCCGTGCCCGCCGCGACCTCCATGAGATAGATCATCATCGGCGTACCGTAGGCCTCGGGCAGCCCCGGATGGTAATGCGCGACCGTGAGATCTGGCGTCACGACGACCGTCTGGGTGCCGGTCGCGCCCAGCGGGATGACCGGACGGCTCACCTGGCGCACCACACCTTCCATATCTCAGACGCCGCGCCGACCGTCACCTCGTTCTGAAACCGTACGAGCGGCAAGCGGAGCAGGTGGGGCTCGACGGTGAGCTTCTCGAGCCAGCGCGTATCGGAGAGCTGCGACGCACCGAGTCCCAGCTCGGCGAACCGCTTGGAGCTCCGGTCCACCAGCGCCGGAACGCCGAACTTGCGCGCGAAACGCTCCAGCTCCCGCGGGCTCGGGCTTCGCTCGTCCAGGTCCACAAAGTGCGTCTTGATGCGGCGCTCGGAGAAGAACCGCAGCGCGGCACGCGTCTCGGCGCTCTTCTTGACGCCGAAGATCTGGACCTCCATCAGCCGCCGGCGTACACGTAGGCGCAGCCGTGCTCCTGCGCCATACCGAGCGCCACGACCATGGCCGGAACGACGGTGACGTTCGGCAGGAGCCCGGCGATCAACTCGGCGCGCATCGCTTCGGGGGAGACGCCCGTCTCCTGGGCCAGGGTGCGCGTCATGAAGCGCAGCACGTTGTTGCAGAAGATGAATTTCGCGCCGCGCGCTTGCAGCGCGTTCACGGAGTATTCGTACATCTCTTCGCCTTCGCGCGGCTGCCACAGAACGTTGCGCAGCGCCCAGGTGCTTGTGCGCGGGTCCTTGATCTTGTTGCGCTTGCCGAAATGGAATTTCGCCCAGACAGCGTCCGAGAATACGATGGGGTACGCCTTGCCGTGGATGCCGAGCACCGCCTGCACGTCGGGATAGACCGTCCCGAAGCCGTCGCGGTGTGCGTTGAAGTAGTTCTTCGCGTAGAACAGCCCACCGCCGTCCTCGTAGGCCGAGATGTCGAACACCTGCCGGTGCTTCGCGGTGAGCTGGTCGAGCCAGCTGTTGTCCCACGGCCCATCCTTCGTGACGGGCGGGAACGGTGAGGGCGTGGGCGTCCCGGCGGCGTTGGTCGTGGTTGCGCAGGCACCCACCGCGAGCGCCACTCCGCCCAATGCGAGCGCGCCGATGAAATCACGTCGATCGGTCATGCAGGTCTCCGTCAGATCGGGTCAGAACAACAGCAGATCGGCGATCCGTTCGGCGATGGTCCATGGTTCGCCGCCGTTGCGGTTGGTGAGCACGATGATGGTAGTACGCCTCTCGGGGAAGCGCTGGATGGCGTTGGTGAAGCCGCTCGTCTCGCCCGTATGTCGCCAACGCCGCAGTCCGCGATAGGTATCCACGAACCAGCCGAAGCCGTACTGCGTCGAATCCCCCGGGAGGACGGGCGGCGTCGCCGCGAGCCTGAGTGCCGTGCGATCCACCAGGCGCTCGCCGTAGAGCGCCTCGTCCCAGTGCGCCAGGTCCTCGACGGAGGTGTAAATCCCGCCGTCTCCGAGTGTCGCACTCGTCACGCTCTGGTCGCTCGGCACGAAGCGTCCCGAATCGGGTGTGTACCCATAGGCGCGCTCCGGCACCGTATCCCGGCCGACGGTGTGGGCCAGCGTACGCGTCATGCCGAGCGGCGCGAAGATGCGCTGTCGCAGAAAGTCGGCGAACGCCATCCCCGAGACCCGCTCCACCACGAGTGCCAGAAGACAATAGCCCGAGTTGCTGTAGCGGTACCGCGTGCCGGCGGGGAAATACACCGAGTCGTGCGACGCGAGCAGCGACAACACGTCCTGGTCGCTGACTTGCACGGTCTGGGTGTCGGGAATCAGGTCTTCGTAGTCGGGCAATCCCGAGGTGTGATTCAGCAGGTGACGGATCGTCACGGCCGCCGCCGCGGGCGGCAGCTCGGGGAGCACGGTGCGTACGGGCTGGTCGTAGGTGAGCCGGCCGTCGCGCACCAGCAGCATGGTCGCCATAGCCGTGAACTGCTTCGTCAGGGAAGCGAGGCGGTAATCGGTCGTGGGCGTGGCTGGAGTGTTGCGCTCCAGATCCGCCATTCCGTACGCCTGGCGGAACACAACCCGGCTATCCCGGATGACGATGACGCTCGCCCCGGGAACCGTTGCGCCGGTGTAGCCCACGAACAGCGTGTCGATGGCGTGGCCGCGGTCCGGGGTGAGCGCCCAATTGCTGGCGCACGCAGCAAGAAGTGGGAGGAGGCCCAACAGAACGCGTGTCACAGCTTTTCGACGACGCCGAGCAGGTCGTATTCGCTGATGATGCCCACGAGCTTGCCGTGCTGCAGCACCGGCAGGCAGCCGATCTTGGACTGGCGCATCAGCTGCGCCGCCTTTCCCACCGGCTCGTCCGGCCCGATGGTCTGCACCTCGGTCTTCATGACCTCGACGATCGGCACGGTACTGAGGAACTGCGACCGCTCGACCTCGGCAGCCGCCGCGACGGACGAGATCGCCGCATGGAGCAGGTCCCGATGACTGATGATGCCGACCAGGGCTCCGGACGCGTTGACCACAGGGACGTGGCGCAGATGGCCCCAGTTCATGATCTCGCGCACCGCGAGCAGCTTCTTGTCGAACCGGACCGCGAACACCTTCTTCGTCATGCAGTCGCGCACGAGCATGGCGGGCTCAGCTGCCGGTGGAGAAGCGCACCGCGCCGATCTCCACCAGCTCGTCGAGTGTCGCTTCGAGCTCGGCAGGCCGGAGCCCCGCCTCCCGGGCCAGGTCGTCCATCGACTTGCGGCCGTCGGCCAGCTCGAGCAGCGTCGCGATCGCGCTGCTGGTCCGCGCCACCGACACGCGGCCGCGGGCGGACCGCGCGATGAGCAGCCGGGTGGGTCGGCGCGGCGCCTGCGGGACGTCGGTCCAGGGGCGCAGCAGCAGCGGCAACACGAGGGGCAGGTCCACCTGCAGGTCGAGGAGCATGGTGCCTTCCACTCGGATCGGCTTGGAGCGTTGCTGCTCCGCCGGATCGGGTGACCCGTCGCGCCACAACCGGGCGCCCGATTCGACCACCATCATCCCGTGCTCGTAGGCCAGGAGGTCCTCGAGGTAGGGGACGGCCGCGCCGACTCCCCCGCGCACGTGCTCCACCGCTAGGCCCGCGACGGCGACGGCCGAGGCGCGGCTCCCCAGCACCAGGGTCGGCAACAGCGCGTCGAACGCGGGGCTCGTGAGCACCGCTTCCGGCGGGCGGCCCGTCACCCGGGCCAGCGCGCGCGAATACTTGAAGAAGTGCACCAGGCGCTCGTAGTAATAGTGGCGCGCGAGAAAGCGGGCGAACCGTTCGAGCCGCTCCTGATTGGCCAGCTCCCGCGTGCGCCAGGCCGGCGAGCCGCGATAAGGCGCGTCGGCCAGGGCCCGGATCAGCGCGTCTTGTACGGCCCGGTCGCCCATCAATTACGCAGCGCTTTCCGGATCCGCGCGACGCTCGCGAACAGGACATCCGCGCTGAGCGTGGGCGAAAAGGCATCGAACGTCACAGCCTTGGCGTTGGGGCAGCGCGCGACCGCGTGCACCATCAGATCGAGCATCTCGTCCGAGGGAGCCGTCGGGGCGATCCACGGCCCTTGGAGATCGCGGTCCTCACTTACCCCGGCCACGTGCAGCTCCACCACGCGCTCGAGCGGGAATTCGCCGAGGAACGCCTTCGGGTCTGCGCCCTTGTAGTGCGCCTCGAGCCAGATGTGGGGCAGGTCGAGCAGAAAGCCGAGGTTGGTGCGGTCGAAGAAGCGCCGCAGCCATACGGGCTCGGGGAGACGGCTCGCCGCGACGTCGAAGAAGCCCGGGATGTTCTCCATCACCAGCGGCTGGTCGAGCCGCGCCTGCAGCGCGCTCGCGTTGGCCGCGAAACGCTCCAGAAACTCCTCGGTGTAGAGCGGCGGGAACACGTAGTTGAGGTTGTAGGTCCCGTCTTCCGTGTGCAGGCACTGGAAGTGCTCGGCCACCCAGGGGCTCTTGTACAGCTCGGCCAGCGAGCGGGCGCGCTGGATGGCGTGCTCGTCCAGCGGCTCGGACAGCTGGCCCAGGTAATCGTGGAGCAGCAGGGTGTAGCGTTCCCGGATCCTCGGCCACCACGGATCGTCTCCTCGGGGCGGATCGGCCATGGCGAGGTGGTCGATCCCCGAGGCCGTGGCGAGCGCCTCCCCGAGGTGAGGGTTGTAGAACGCACCGACTTTCAGATCACCCATGATTCACCCTGAACGCTACCGCGGCACGAGTCCGGCGACGAACGGCGCGAACCATTCTTCCCACGCCGCCGCCACCGTGTGCGTGCCATGACCGCGCGTCCGCTCCGAGATGGGAAGGAGGATGTACCGCCCGTGGGTCACCCGCGGCAGGAGCCGCTCCATGATGCCCAGCTCCGGCGGGTTGATCAGGTCGTCCGCCGAGTTGATGGCGAGCACGGGGGCGGTGATGCGCCCCAGGTCGGGACTCGGGTCGTAGTCGCGCGACGCGTCGAACTGGTACAGCATGTCGTTGGCGTCGGTCGTGCCGCGTCGCGTCGCGAGCCACGACGTGATGTAGGCATCCGCCGAATCGCGGGTCGGCGCGGTGCGCTGGAGCACCGCCGGGCTGGAGGACATGATGAACAGCACCTGCAGCGCGGCCGTCAGGGCGGGGGGCTGGTCGGCATAGTCCCCGCCGCGCCAGGCCGGATCATTCCTGATGTCGTCGAGGATCATCTTGCGCAGCATGCGGTTGCGTCCGGCGATCTGCGTCGGGAAGCACGCGAGCGGGACCACGCCGTCCATGAAGGCGGGGTAGCGCTCGGCCCACAGCCAGGAATGCATACAGCCCATCGATGTGCCCATCACGAGCCGCAGGTGGGTGACGTGCAGCCCCTCGGTCACGAGGCGATACTCCGCTGCCACCATGTCGTGGTAGCCGTAGTGCGGGAACCGCGCCCGCAGCCCGTCGCTGGGCTTGCTGGAGTGCCCGTGCCCGATGTCGTCGGGCAGGATGACGAACGTCGTGGCCGTGTCGAGCGGTCCCCCGGTGCGGTACAGTGGCGTGAAGAGGGGCGAGAAAAACTGCGACCCGGTCCCGCCGGTGCCGTGCAGGATGAGCACCGCGTTGCGGATCACCCCCGCCGCGTCGCGTTGCGGCCGGCCCAGGGTGCGGTAGAACAGCCGCAGCTCGGGGAGCGATTCGCCCGACGCGAAGCGAAACTCCCGCATGACGAACGCTCCGGAATCTCGCTGCGCCGCCAATGGTGCGACGAGGAGCAGCGGCGCGAGAACGAGAACGCTGGCCGTTCGGTTCATGCCATTCCCGCAAGTCCGCGGTCCAGCAGCTGGTCGGCGAACACCTTCACCTGCGCCGCGACCATCGGCTGGTCTCCGCGGTCGGTCCACTCGGCGGCGATGGCCTCCGCCGTCCGGGTCCCATCGAGACTCTCGACGATGAACCGCTCGCGTGGCCCCCAGGTATCCGCTTCCCGGATGGCGCGCGGCAACGCGCGCGGCAGCCGGAATGCTTCGGCCACGATGTCGTCCACCGCGGCCACGACCTCAGCCGGCATCGCCCCGGCCTGGGCTGCCAGGTTCTCTTCAACCTGCGCCGGGCTGCGCGCCCCCGCCAGCACGACGGTCACCCCCGTGCGACCGAGCAGCCAGCGCAACGCGAACACCGGCAATGTGACCCCCTCATGGCGGGCGAGCGGACGCAGCCGCTCGATCACCGCCTGGCGCCGGACGAATTCCCGGCCCTTGAACCAGTAGATGGCGGCGCGGTGGTCGCGCGGGGCAAATGCCGGGGGATCGTCGTAGGTGCCCGCGAGCAGCCCCGACGCCAGGGGACGGTAGGCCAGAAATGCCACCTCGCGCTCGCGGCACAGCGGCAGCTCGCGCTCCTCCACGTCCCGATCGAACAGGTTGTAGGGGCCCTGATACGACGTGAGCGGCACGATCTCCAACGCGCGCCGGATCTGGTGATGGGCGGCATTGCAGAGTCCCACGGCGCGGGCCTTTCCAGCCTCTACCAGCCCGTGGAGCTTTTCGATCTGCCACTCCCAGCGGTCCTGTGCCTCGTGCAGCTGCACCAGATCCACGTAATCGCTCGCGAGCCGGCGCAGCGAGTCTTCGAGCGAGCGTTGCGGATCGTCCCGCGGTCCGACCTTCGTCGCTATGACGACCCGGTCGCGGCTGGTCTTGAGTGCCTTCCCGAGCAGTCGCTCAGATGCGCCGTCGCCGTAGGTCGGCGCCGTATCGAAGAACGTCACCCCCCGCTCCAGCGCCACCCGAACGGTCGCGAGCCGCTGAACCTCGTCGTCCGGATCGCCCCAGCCGGCGCCCCCCACGGCCCAGGCGCCGAAGCCCAGCAGCGGGGAGCGACCCTCAAGCAAAAGGGGCCCGAAGCTCATCCGGGCCCCCTCGTGCATCAGGCGTTCCCTCAGGTGTGGCAGGTGGGAACGAGCTCGCTCGTCTCGACGATCTCGGGACGATGACAGCTGGGGACGAGCTCCTGAGTTTCGACGATCTGCATCCGGTCCTCCTATGCTGGGGGTTTGTTACTACCCGGTTCGAACACCATACGGGTTGCCCGAACAATCGTCAACCCGTAAGTCTCCTGCCATGATTCCGGTTCACGCACTCCTGACGGAGAATGCTATTGCCGAGGATTTTGTTTCCTCGCTCCGGGCCCGCCGCTTGGCGGAGCAGTTCTTCTACTGGTTTCCGCTCTCGGTGCGGGCCTGGCTCGCCCTGTGCTCGGACGGGGCCTATCGCAATTTCGTCCGCTCGCGCTCCCTCATCGCCCGCTCGGCCAAGGAGTTGGGCGGCTTCGTGCGGAGCGGCATGCTCGAGGTCGTCAGTCTGGGATCGGGGCAGGGTGACAAGGATCTGCTGCTGCTCGAGTCGTTCGTGGCGCTGGGGACGCACGTGCGGTACACACCGGTGGACGCGAGCCAGGCGCTGGTGGAAATGGCCTGCAGCCGCGCGCTCGATGCGGGGATCTGGTCCCAGGCGATGAAGGCTGATATCACCCGTGCGGACCATCTGGCGGCGCTCGCACCGGACGAAGACGCGGCGCCCCGTCTCGTGTTGCTGCTCGGCAACACGCTGGGGGCGTTCGACCCGATCGCTCAAGCACGCGCGCTCCGCGCGCTGCTGCGTCAGGAAGATCTGCTGCTCGTAGACGGCGAGATCTACGCCGGACCCCAGACGGTGGCGGGCTACGACAACCCGTTGAACCGTCGGTTCGCGTGGGCCCCACTCGAGTCGGTGGGCGTCGGCGCTGACGACGGCGAGATCGTGTTCGAAGACGTAACCGACGACCGCCTCCCCGGCCTGCACCCATTGCGCAAGCATTTCCTGGCGGCACGCGACGTGACCGCGCGCGTAGGCGGCGAGACGCTCACGATCGGGCGGGGCGAGCGGGTGGAGATGAATCATTCCTACAAATACGCCGCCGACACGTTCCTGCGGATTCTCGACCAGGCTCGCCTGGACGTGCGGTGGCGCGGCACCAGCGAAGACGGGCGATTCCAGATGGTGCTGGCCGGGCCGAAATGACAGCCGTGCTCGAGGTGCGGGGGCTGGGCTATGAACTGCCGGGACGAGGGAAGCGGGAGGGAGGGCGAGTACTTGTCGATGACGTTTCCTTCTCCGTGGCGGCAGGGGAGACGCTGGTGCTGCTCGGGCGGAGCGGCTCGGGGAAGACCACCACGTTGAAGCTCATCAACCGGCTGCTCGAGCCGAGTGGGGGGGAGATTGTCCTCGACGGGCGGCCGGCGGCCGGGGTGGCCCCGTATCGGCTGCGCCGCGGCATTGGTTACGTGATTCAGGACGTCGGGCTGTTGCCGCACATGACGGTCGAGCAGAACGTCGGGCTGGTTCCCCGACTGGAGGGCTGGGCGCCCGCTCGCATCAGCGCGCGCGTGCGCGAACTGCTGGCGCTGGTGGGGCTGGCGCCCGATCAATTCGCCGGCCGGCGTCCGCACGAGCTGTCCGGCGGGCAGCGGCAGCGGGTGGGCGTTGCCCGCGCCCTCGCGGTCGATCCGCCGCTCCTGTTGCTCGACGAGCCGTTCGGCGCGCTCGACCCGATCACCCGCGCCGAGCTGCAGCGCGAGTTCAAAGGGCTGGAAGGACGTCTCGGCAAGGCGATTGTGTTCGTGACCCACGACGTGCGCGAAGGGTTCCTGCTCGGCACGCGAATCGGGCTGATGCAGGAGGGACGCCTGGTGTTTCTCGGCACGGCAGAGGAGTTCCGGCGCTCGACCCATCCGGAGGTCCGTGCGTTCCTGGAGGCGGCGGCATGAGTCTGATACGGTTCTACCTGAGCAACTCGCGGGAAGTCGCGGGCCTGCTGGGCCAGCACGTGCTACTCGTTCTCGTGTCCACGGCCATCGCGGTCGCGATCGGCGTGCCGGTCGGCATTCTCCTCACGCGCCGCCCGTCGTGGCGCCGGCCGGTGCTGGGGCTGGCGAACGTGTTCCAGACAATCCCGAGCCTCGCATTGTTCGGGTTCCTCATCCCCCTGCCGCTGCTCGGCGGCATCGGCGCCCGCACCGCGATCGCGGCCCTCGTCGTGTACGCGCTGCTCCCGATCGTGCGCAATACCTATACGGGGATCGTGGGGATCGACCCGGCGATCCGCGAGGCGGGGCGCGGCATGGGCATGACCGATGGCGAGTTGTTGCGGCTCGTCGAGCTGCCGCTCGCGGCAGCGGTGATCCTCGCCGGGATCCGGGTCGCGACGGTCGTGGGCGTCGGGACCGCCACGATCGCCGCGGCGATCGGCGCGGGCGGGCTGGGGGTGTACATCTTCCGTGGGGTCGCGGTGGTGGATGACCGGCTGATTCTGGCGGGAGCGTTGCCGGCGGCGCTGCTGGCGTTGGCCGCGGACGGGTTGTTGGGGCTCGTGGAACGGAGGTTCGCGTGGCGGTAAGAGGCACGACGATCGCCCTGCTCGCCAATCTCTCCCTCTTCGCCTGCTCTCGCGGCGACACGATCGTCGTGGGCGCCAAGAACTTCACCGAATCCGATTTGCTCGCCGAGATCGCCGCGCAGCAAATCGAGCGGCGCACCGGGCTACCGGTGGAGCGCAAGCTCCACCTCGGCGGCACATTCGTTTGTCACGAGGCGATTCTCGCGGGGCAGATCGATCTCTACGTCGAGTACACGGGCACGGCTTACACCGCCGTGCTGAAGCACGCCCCGGGCCCGTCGGCCGACAGCATTACGCGGGCGGTGGCGGGCGAGTACCGGAGCCGTTGGGGGCTCGTCTGGCTCCCCTCGTTCGGGTTCAACAACACGTTCGCCATCGCGGTGCGGGAGGCGGATGCGCAGCGGCTCGGGCTGCACGCGATCTCGGATCTGGCCCGGGTCGCGCCGACGTGGAAGGCCGGGTTCGGGTACGAATTTCTCAATCGCGCAGACGGGTTCCCCGGTTTGGCCCGTACCTATGGATTGCGGTTTTCCGCCCCGCCGACGTCGATGGACCTCGGTCTGACCTACCGCGCGCTGGCGGACGAAAAGATCGACGTGATCGCCGGGAACTCGACCGACGGGCAGCTCGATGCACTGCACCTCGTGGCGCTGGCGGACGACCGCCACTACTTCCCGCCCTACGAAGCGGCGCCGGTGGTACGGGGAGCGTTGCTGCAGCGTCATCCGGACGTGCAGCGGGCGTTGGCCGAGCTGGCGGGGAAGATCGACGATGCCACGATGCGGCGGCTGAACGCGCAGGCGGACATCGAGCACCGGGACCTGCGCGCGATCGCCCACGACTGGCTGGAGCGGACGCTGCCGTGAGCCCGCGGCTGCGCGTGGTGGCCTCCGCCGTGTTGTTCTCGACCGGCGGGGCAGCCATCAAGCTGTGCGCGTTCGGCCCGTGGCAGTTGGCGGCGGGCCGCGCGCTGGTCGCCGCCTGCTCCATGCTCGTGCTCATCCCCGAGGCGCGCGGCGGTTTCAGCTGGCGCTCGCCCGTGGTGGGGGTGGCCTACGCCGGAGCGGGGCTGTTCTTCATTCTGGCCAACAAGCTCACCACGGCGGCCAGCGCGATTTTCATACAAGCCACGCACCCGGTGTTCATCCTGGCGCTCGCGCCCCTGCTGTTGCGCGAGCACGTCAGCCGGCGCGACCTCGAGTTCATGATGCTCCTCGCCCTCGGCATGGTCTTGTTGCTCTCCGAGCCGGGACGCCGCTTCGCCACCGCGCCCAACCCGCGACTCGGCAACTTCATGGCGGCCGGGTGCGCCCTGAGCTGGGCGCTCACCGTCATGGGGTACCGGTGGGTGGCGCGGCAGCAGCGGGGCGGACATGGGGCCGTGGTCGCCGCGGCCGTCTCGGGGAACGTGCTCGTGTTGCTGATCGCGCTGCCGCTGGCGTTGCCGATCGTCGCCGGCCGGCCCCTCGACTGGCTGGTGGTGCTGTACCTCGGCGTCTTTCAGCTGGCGCTCGCCTATGTGTTCCTGGCGCGTGCGGTCGCCGAGGTGCGGGCAATCGAGGTCGCGCTCGTGGGACTCGTGGAGCCGGTGTTGTCGCCGATCTGGGCGTGGCTGGTCCACGGCGAGACGCCGGGAATTCGGGTGGTGGCGGGCGGCGCTGTGATTCTCGCCGCCACCGGGTGGCACGCCTGGCGCGCGCCGCCCGCCGCCGCCCTGCCCGCACCGGCGATCGAGGGATGACGCCCGCCCGGATCGTCCGCACGTATCTGCTCATCACGGGGCTCTTCAACTTCGCCGCCTCGTTGATCTGGGGCGTGGATACGCTGTTCAAGCTCCATGCGGGGCTCGACATCTTCCAGGTGATGCTGACCAACGCCGCCTTCACGGCGTGGATGGTGGTGTTCGAAATCCCGACCGGCGTGGTGGCCGATACGCTGGGACGCCGCGTGTCGCTCATCCTGTGCGTGGGGACGCTGCTCGTCGCGACGCTGCTCTATGTGGCCACCGCGTGGTTCCATTGGGGCTTCTGGCCGTTCATGGGCACCTCGGTGCTGCTCGGACTCGGGTACACGTTCTACACCGGGGCGGTGGACGCGTGGCTGGTGGACGCGCTCAAAGCCACCGGGTTCACCGAGCCGATGGAAGGCGTGTTCGCCAAGGGCCAGATGGTGTTCGGCGCGGCGATGCTGGCCGGCACGCTGAGCGGCGGGCTGCTCGGCCAGTTCGATCTCGCCGTCCCCTACGTCGTCCGGGCCGCGACATTCCTCCCGCTGCTGCTGCTCGCCTGGCTCGGCATGACCGAGATCGGCTACACACCCCGGGCCCTCGAGTGGCGCCGCGTGCCGGCCGAGCTGCGCCGGGTGTTCGTGGAGGGGATGCGCTTCGGATTGCACCACCGGGTGGTGCGGCCCGTCATGCTCGCCTCGCTCGTCAACATGAGCTTCATGATCTTCGGCTTCTACAGCTGGCAACGCTACTTTCTGGATCTGCTGGGGCGCGATCTGGTATGGGTCTCGGGGCTGATCGCCGCCCTGTTGTCGCTCTCGATGATCCTCGGCAACGCCTTGGTGCGGCCCCTCAGCCGGGTGATCCGCACCCGGACCGGTCTGCTCGCGGCGTCCACCGCCGTGCAAGCCGTCGCCGTGATCGCGTGCGGGGTCATCGGCCTGACCGCCGCGCCCTTCCGGTTCTTCGTCGTCGTGGCGCTGTATCTGGTGTACGGGGTCGCCCTGGGAACGATGGGTCCCGTGAAGCAGGGATACTTGAACGCCCACATACCGTCCGCACAGCGGGCGACGATCATTTCACTCGATGCCCTGTTCGCCGACGCCGGCGGTGTGGTGGGGCAATCGGGGTGGGGTTACCTCGCGAAGATGAGGTCGATCGGAGAAGCGTGGATGTACTCCGGAATGACAGTTGTACTCGGAGTTCCGCTGTACTGGATGGCGCGTCGCAACGACCGGGAGTTTGACAGGTTTCAGACAGTCGCGTAGACGCTCAGGTGCATAGCGGTTTGCAGTCCTGAGTCACTAAGGACTAACAACCGCTACGCGCCTGAGCCCCTGTCTGTCTGACTATTTCCTGCGCAATTCCCGCCGATCACGTCTGCGCTCCCTGCGATCACTCCTGATGTCGCGCGTGTCCCGGCGCACGTCTCTCCGGTCCCGCCGCAGGTCGCGCCGATCGTGGCGCGCGTCAGCGGTATTGCCCTGCCGCAGATCCTGCCGGATGTCGCGACGGTCCCCGCGGATATCGCGGATATCCCGGTGGCGATCGCGGCGGTCGTGACGGAGGTCGCGGCGGATCTCGTGTCGCTCACTTCCGGGGGCCTGGGCTGCCGCCAGCGCTGGGGCGCCAACGACCAGTGAGAGAAGCGTGAAAAGCACAGTGCGGCGTCGCATACGTGTATCCTGTTGAAGTCGGGAATCAGACGGACAGGAACCATGGACGTTAGGGATGCGGCTCGGAACACGACGACCGTGTGAGGTGAATCACTAGTCGGTCACCAACTATCGACCAGCGAATTTCGGCAGGTCTTTCCTGTGCTTCTGTAGAAACTGTTCGTAGATGTGACTATCCGTGTAATCTCTCATCTCGCAGATCAGCTGTCCCCTGAACTTCAGCACCACGCACGTCCGCTGGTCCATCGCGTCTGCCGGATCGTCCTTCAGCCAGCTGCGCTCCCTGATCTCCACGATCACGCGCTCGTCGGCTTCGTACCAGACGCGCCACACGTCTTCGTATCCCCAGTCGGCGGCCCCCAGTCCTTGCTCCCGGTTGTTCATCGAGCGGATGACGGCATCGCGGCCTTTCCATTCGCCGCCGAGCGGCGGCGCGCCGGCGCACCAGTAGACGATGTCGTCGGTGAAGTAACCGGCGACCTCGTCCATCTTCCCCGCGAACAGGGCCTTTTCGTAGGCCTTCGCCACGTCCATCCGATTGCTCATAGGGAATTCGCCTTTCGGCCCGCCCGCTCCATCGGCTTGTCCATTTCGTCTTTGTGCGCGTCCTGGATCCTCCAGAAATCCACCGCGCGGGTCACGAGCTCCCGCGAGGCTTCCGCCAGGCCTTCGCTCATCTTCACCTGCCGCACGTTGTTCTCCATGTCCTCGGCGTCCCAGCCCCGGGAGTGCGCGATGAACGGGTAGGCCGGGAACAGGAACCCCAGCTCCGACCAGAACGTGAACATCGAGCCCGCGACGCCCTGGATGTTGTCCTGACCCCCGGTGATGATGAACGCCGCGACCTTGTTCTTGATGAGCACCTTGTTGTGGATGGTGATCTGGTTCTGAATGCAGTTCAGCCGCTCCGCCATCTTGTAGTAGAGTGAAGAGGCGTTTCCCCAGCGGATCGGAGTGGAGATGAGGACGACGTCGGCCCAGTTCACGAGCCCCGCGTACACGGCGGTGAGCTGGTCGTGCGGATCCCGCTCGGTGATGGCGCAGGGCCAGATGCAGGCGTGCGACGCCTTGGAGTAGTTCCCCTCGCAGTGACGGAACTTCAGGTCGCGCAGCTGGATCGTCTGGGTGTCGGCGTGCAGCGCGTCCTTCGCGTGCCGCATCGCGTGCCCCAGCAGCGCATCGGAAGTGGAGAACCGCGGGTTCACGTCGTCCATCGCGGTGGTGGCGATGCCGAGCACCCGCGGTGGCGCGCCCGCGGGCTTCGGGGCAGCGGTGAGCAGGGGATGCGGCTCGTGCTTCATCACCTTGCGGGGCGTAACGGGTGGAGTCTCGACGTAGACCCCGTCGGGCCGCTCTTCCATGACGTACACCGCCGCGGCGTCCTCGCCGTACCCTTCTGGTCCCTTGCCGGTGAGCACGCTGTACTCCCAGGCGTGCCAGGGGCACATGACGTACTCGCCATGCAGCCGCCCCTCGGAGAGCGGGCCGCCCTTGTGGTTGCACGTGCTGGAGATCGCGCGAAAGCGGCCGTCGTAATGGAAAATCGCGATGGCGTGGCGCTCCAGCTTCACGGCGAACGGCGCGCGGGCGAGCAGCTCGTCCTTGGTGCCGAGGCGATGCCAGTCGGTCATCGGTGCTCCGGGCGTTGAGGCTGGAGTAACGTACCGGCGCTACATTACGCCGTCCATGAGTGCGCCCCGGCTCTTCGTCATCTGGCTCACGGTCTTCATCGACCTCGTGGGCTTCGGCATCATCATGCCGATTCTTCCCGGGTACGCCCAGCGCTTCGGCGCGCACGGGATCGGTTATGGCGCGTTGATCGGGGCGTTCTCGCTGATGCAGTTCCTGTCCACGGCGCTGCTGGGCCGGTTGTCGGACCGCATCGGCCGACGGCCGATTCTCCTCACCACGATGCTGCTCAACGCCGGCGGATACCTCCTGTTCGCTTTTGCGCCGTCGTACGGGCTGTTGCTGGTCGCCCGCTTGGTGTCCGGGTTCGCCGGCGGCAACATCTCCGCCGCCCAGGCGTACATCGCCGATATCACGACGGCCGAGGACCGCTCCAAGGGGATGGGGCTGATCGGGATGGCGTTCGGCCTCGGGTTCACCGTGGGTCCGGGGATCGGGAGCCTCGCCGTGCGACTCGGCGGGCATGCCGCGCCCGGGTTGGTGGCGGTCGCCCTGTCGCTGATCAACTTCGTGTCCGCGTACTTCATCCTTCCCGAGTCGCTGCGCGAGGAGCATCGCGTGGCGCGCGAGGTCTGGCCGTTCCGCCACATGGCCGAGGCCCTGGCGCACCCCGAGCTCCGACCGCTGATGCTCGTCTGGGCCATCGCGCCGTTCGCGTTCGCCGGCTACACCGTGGGGCTGCCGTTGTGGGCGGCTGCGCGGCTGGGATGGAAGGAAGCGGAGCTGGGCTACTTCTTCATCATCGTCGGCCTGGTCGCCGCGTCGGTGCAGGGCGGCCTGTTCCGCATTCTCACACGCCGGTACGGAGACCGGAGGTTGCTCATTGCCGGGATGCTCGGCATGGCCGTCTCGATCGGCGTCGTGCCGTTCCTGGGGACGACACGCGCGGTATACGCGTGGACCGTGGTGTTGGCGTTCTCCAACAGCATCATGTCTCCGGCGGCGACGGGGCTGGTCTCGACGTTCGCCGCGGCCAACGAGCAGGGAACGGTACTCGGTGTGGCCCAGTCGCTCAGCGCGCTGGGGCGCTTCTCCGGGCCCGAGATCATCGGCGAAGTGTACGATCGGGTGTCACCCACGGCGTCGTTTCTTGTGGCCGCGGCGGTGATGCTGGTGGGGTGGGCTGCCTCGTTGGGGGTCGCGAAATCGAAACGGACGGACGAAGCGCCGGCACGCGTCGTCTAGCCGTCTCCCTCCCGCATCCGCATATTTTCGGTCCCCCACGCAGGAGTGTCCGCGCCCATGCGCGTCTACAAGACAGGTGAGATCCGCAACGTGGCGGTCGTGGGCCACGGCGCGAGTGGCAAGACGTCCCTCGTCGACGCACTCGCGTTCGTGGCCGGCACCAGCAAGCGCCACGGGTCCGTGAAGGACGGGACCGCCCTCACCGATTACACCGCAGACGAAATCGAGCGCAAGTACTCCATCAACCTGGCCATGGCCGTCGCCGAATGGCTGGACGCCAAGGTCAATCTGATCGACACGCCGGGGTATCTCGATTTCACGGGCGACGCGCTGGCCGGCGTCTGGGCGGCGGATGGGGCGGTCGTGGTCGTGTCGGCCACGGCGGGCGTGGAGGTCGGCACCGAGAAGGTGTGGGACTACTGCGAGCAACGCGGTCTGCCGCGGATGTTCTTCGTCTCCCTGATGGACAAGGAGCACGCCGATTTCGAGAAAGTGTTCGCTTCGATCAAAGAACGGCTGACACCCAAGGTGATTCCGGTGGAAATCCCGGTGGGCGAAGGGCCGGCGTTCCACGGGATCATCAACCTCTTCTCGAAGAAATGCCACATGTACAAGAAGGGGACCAAAGCGGGCGAATACGACGAAGTGGACGTGCCGGCCGAGTACCAGGACCGCTTCACCAAGTACTCCCAGGAGCTGATCGAGAGCATCGCCGCGACCGACGATGCGCTGCTCGAGCGCTACCTGGGCGGTGAGGAGATCGGGCGCGACGAGGCGATCCACGCCATGAAGGCGGGGATGGCGAAGGGCGAGCTCTTCCCGCTGTTCTGCGGCGCCGCGGAGCTGACCTACGGGACCCGCGCGTTGCTGGCGAAAATGGTGGAGCTGCTGCCGTCGCCGGCGGAGCGGCCGCCCGTGGAAGCGCAGCGCTGGGGAAGCGCCGACCGGATCACGCTCACGCCCGACGACGCTGGCCCGTTTGTGGCACAGGTGTTCAAGACGATCTCCGAGCCGCACGTCGGCGATGTGACGTACTTCCGGATCTACTCGGGGACTGTGCGGAACGGGCAGGACGTCTACAACGCGCCCCGGCAGGCCACCGAGAAGCTCAATCACCTCTGCGTGGCGGTGGGCAAGGAGCGCACCGAGGTGGCCGAGCTCCACGCGGGGGACATCGGGGTCGTCGCCAAACTGCGCGACACGCACACCAACGACACGCTCTCGACCCCGACCCACCAGATCGTGCTCCCCAAGATCCCGTTCCCGGAGCCGGTGATCACGGTGTCGGTCGAGGTGAAGCAGCGGGGCGAGGAGGACAAGCTGTCCACCGGCCTGCACAAGCTGCACGAGGAGGATCCGACCTTCCACCACGAGTACAACGGCGAGCTCGGCCAGACGCTGATCCGCGGCCTGGGTGAGCGGCACCTCGAGATCGTGGTGGGGCGCCTGGCGCGCAAGTTCGGCGTGCACGCCCTGATCGGAAAGCAGAAGATCGCCTACCGCGAAACGCTGCGCGGCAAAGCGGAAGGGCAGGGGAAGCACAAGAAGCAGACCGG
>JBGPHP010000016.1:0-25174 GCA_041484445.1 Gemmatimonadota bacterium | reverse complement strand
TGACCGGACGGCCGAGCCGCTACCGTGGCATCGACGACTACCAGCACTCCTGGATCAATGATCTCATCGTCTCGCATCTGCTGGGCGTGCTGCCGCACGGCGACACCGGGCTCACCGTTCATCCGCTCTCACTCGGCGTCAGCGCCGCGAGCCTCACCGGCCTGCGGGTCGCCGGACACACGGTGGATGTGACGGGTGCGCGCGGCATGTTCCGAGTGCGCGTCGACGGGCGCCAGGCGGGCCGCGGGCGTGTGGGTGAGCCCCTCACCGTGGACTTCTGACGTGCAGCGCGTCGCGCTGCTCGCGGTCGGTCCGGGCGCCGATGCCACCTGGGAGCTGCTGACGTCGCTCCGCGACGTCGCCGCGCGCCGCCTGTCACTCGACCGCTGGTCCGAGGCGCTCCAAGAGAGCGATTGCCTCTGGGTGCACGCCGAGGACGAGCCGCCGCCATTGCCGGCGGACGTGGTGATGCCCTGGGTCGAGCGGGGCGGACGGCTGCTGCTCACCCAGCGCGCCGCGGCGGGAGTAGTCGCACTGGGGCTCGAGGCCGACGGTCCCAACGACACGGCGGTCCGGGTATGGCGCGACGCGGACGACGAGTTCGGCGACGGCCCGCACGTGCGCGGACTGGCCGGATTCGGGCCGCATCCGCTGTTCGAGCGGTTGGGCCAGGGGACCTACGTGTGGGCGCCCAGCAACGGTGAGCGGTTCGTGCGGACGACCTACGCCCGCGGGCGGCGCCCCCGGCGGGGCCGCGTCGTCGCGTGCGAGCGCGCCTACATCCATCTCAATGCCGACCGCATCGTGGCGTGGGAGTACGACGTCGGCCCGGGTGGCGTGCTCTGCATCGGCGCCTTCATCGTCCCGGGCGCGCAGGATCCCCTACTGAAGCGTCAACTCCACACCATGATCGAGAACGCGATCACGGGGCAGGGGATTCCTCACCAGCGCCGCGACGCCCCCGTCGCCTGGTGGCCGGAGCCCGGCCGGGCGGCCTACGAAGATCCCAATCTCGTCCTGCCCGACCGCGTGCGGCTCGACGGACCGCTCCCCGGTCTCGAGTCCCCGCTGCACGTCGCGAGCCGCGCCCTGGCCGACGAGGCGATCACGCTCGCCGGCCGGCGCGTCCTGGTCGTGGGTGGGGAGCAGCGCGGCATCCGGGAGATCTGGGCGCATCCTTACCGGTTGATGCGCGACTTCACCGTGACGCTCGGGGGTGAAGCCCCGCTGATCCGGGACGCGCAGATCACGCCGCTCCTCGTCCAGCGGCATCTCGTGAGCCGGGCGCGCATCGTCGAGGAGACGGTGACGACGGCGCTGGACCACCCGATCGTGCTGCTCGACTATCGGCCGGAAAAGGTGGGGCGCGCCCGGGGGCTGCGGGCGCCGGTCGAGCTGATACTCGGCTGGCGGGTGGATCTGCGGCGCACCTGGCCGTATCCCGCCGGCGCGGGCGGCGACCTGCGCTACCGTTTGGCCCCGCATGGCAGCACCCTCCTGGTCACGGACTCGACCGGCCTGCCGCGCGCGGCGTTCATTGTCTCCGGAGTCGCCGAGTGGCGCGTGCGCCCGTCCGACGATGGGCCGCTCCTCGTCTGCGAGCTGCGCGTCGCGCTCGAGGCGCCGTTCCGGATGGCCGTGCTGGGCGGCGCGTCTCGCGCTGAGCTCGACGGCGCGGTGGCCGCAATCGGTCGCCGCGGCGTCGCCGGGCTCTCGGCCCAGCGGCTGCGGCACGAGGGTCAGGTGCAGGAGCACCTCGTCCGGCTGCGCTCGCCCGATGAGGGGCTGAATCGCGCCTTCGAGTGGGCCAAGAGCAGGATCGACGCGTGCTTCGTGGAGACTCCCGGCATCGGACGCTCGCTCGTGGCGGGGTATGCGCCGTCGCGCCCCGGGTGGGGGGACGGACGCCCCGGCTATGCCTGGTACTTCGGGCGCGATGCCTGCTGGTCGGCGTTCGCGCTGCTCGCTGCGGGCGATTACGCGAGCGCGCGCCTGGTGCTCCGGTTTCTGGGCACGACGCAGGACGTGAGCGGCAAGGTGATCCACGAGTACACCACCAGCGGATTGGCCCACTACGACGCGGCGGATGCCACCCCGCTGTACCTGTTGCTCGCGGGCCGTTACGCGGCGTGGACCGGCGATCTCGCATTTCTGGCCGAGCGCTGGCCCGAGATCGAACGCGCCTACCGGTTCTGTCTCGAGACCGATACCGACGACGACGGCCTGATCGAGAATACGCGGGTGGGGCACGGCTGGATCGAGACGGGGCCGTTATCGGGTGCACACGTCACGCTGTACCTCGCGAGCATCTGGGTGGCGGCGCTCGCCGCCCTCGAGCCTGTGGCGCGGGGGTTGGGGCACCGCGCTCTGGCGGACGAGCTGGCCCAGCGCGCCGCACGGGCGCGCGCGCGCATCGCCAAACGGTTCCGCACGGCGGACGGGTATTCCCTGGGGATCATGGCCGACGGGACGGCGCAGCGCTCGCGCACCGCGCTCACCGCCGTGGCGTTGTTGCTCGAGGCTGTGGACCCGGCGCCGGCGACCGCCTGGCTCGACGCTATCGGCGCGGCCGGATTCTCCGCCCCATGGGGGGTGCGCCTGATCCCGCGCGAGGATCCCCTCTACAGTCCTGCTGGCTATCACTGCGGTGCCGTGTGGCCCCTCTACACGGGGTGGGTGAGCCTGGCCGAGTACGCGTGTCACCGGCCGGAGCAGGGACTCACGCACTTGTTGGCGAACGCGCGGTTGCCGTTCGCCCACGGGCAAGGGTCCTTCGCGGAGGTGCTGGACGGAGATCTGGGGACGCCGGCCGGCGTCTGTCCCGATCAGGCGTGGTCGGCGGCGATGCTCGTCGCTCCGCTGATCGAGGGGATGCTCGGGGCGCGACCCGATGCACTCGCCAGCCGGCTCACGCTGGCACCGCATCTGCCATCGGGCTGGCGCGATTGCGAATGGCGTGGGCTGCACGTCGGCCACACGACGCTGGACGTCCGGGTCAGCGCGTCACCGGAGCGTGTACAGGTGCGGGTGCGTCGCACCGCCGGAGGGCATCTCGACCTGACGGTCGCGCCGGCGCTGCCGCCGGGACGCAAGCTCACCGAGGCGAGCGTGGATGAGGAGCGGCTCGTGGCGCGGGTCACGGAGCACATGGGGTGTCGGCACGCCGCGGTGAGCTTCGAGCTTGCCGACGAGCACGAAATAGAATTCCGGCTTCGGCCGGAGTGAAGAGAACTTTAGGCTCATTGACGTAAGGCCAGTGCTTCTTACGTTGCTTGTATGGGTAGTCGGCGTTCGTGGCTCCAGGTCGTTCTGGGGTTCGCGCTGGGCGCAGTCGGTTCGGGGTGTATCGATCGCGACGCAACCCGCCCGGACGACAAGACGCCACCCTCTCTCCAGGTTCTGTCTCCGGTTGATACCACTTACGACGAGGATGGCGATCGCCTGGTCGATCTCCGGCTGACGTGGCACGACGCCGACGGAGTGGTTGACCTGGGCGCTGTGCGCGTGCGCAGTCTCGGGGGGGTGAACGGACCTGCCACCGACACGACCAACCTGCTGTCGGCCTGGCGGCTGGGGCAATTCGACGGCACTGGTCTGACGCTCCACGAGACAGTAACGAACCTACTGCACGGCGGTCCCAACGCGATCGAGATCAGCGTGGCCGACACTGCGGGGAACATGCGGGTCGACACGGTCCCCTTCACGCTGCCCTTTGGGGCGTTCGTGAAAACAATCGTCACTGGCCTTGGACCAAGTGCCACCGCGGCCGCTGACGGGGTGACGATCTGTCCGGATGATGGCCGCCTCTACATGACAGCGGGGCGCAACATCGTCGTCGTTGACCCGGACTCCGTCAGACTGATTGCGGTGGTTCCTGACCCGTACGCTGGTGACATACTGTCTCAGCCTCTGTGCGTTCCGGGTGATCCGGTACTCTACGTGACTCAGTTTGTCGAGCGGTTTCACCGGCCCACGTTGACCTGGCTGCCCGAGGTAACCGGCTCATTCGCCTCGATCGGCATCGTTCAGTCCCGTGCGGACCCGAACCTTCTCTATGTGGGTGAAACGCGCAGCGGGACCATTGGGATCATCGATCGTGCCCAGGTAAGCCGTGTAGGTCAACTCCTGCCGTTCTCGCAGCCGGGGCAGGAGTTCGTTGTCGACCTGGCCGTGCTGGATGGAGACGCGAAGCTCTACGCGACACGCTATCAGGACGGAGGCATCCTGGTTGTCGATCCGCAGCTGGATTCGGTGCTGGCCCACATTGCGGTCGGAGGGCTAGCTGGAATCGGCAGCACGGACGCAATCGTCCTTAGCAGGGATGGGCGACGCCTGTATGCGTCCGTTGTCGACGGCGTACCTCGCGGCGTGGTGGAGATCGATACGCAGGCGGACAGTGTGATCAGGACTCTTGGATTGTTCGATTACCTCTGCATAGACCTCGCCTTGAGCCCGAGCGAGCGGCGTATGTTCGTCACTACACAAGACAACGGTAGCCCGTCCGAGAACATCCTCGTGGACATGGTGAATTGGCAGGTTTTACAGACGTTCCCACGGCCTCGGACGCCGGCCTTCACGCGTTTCGACCTCGACGTCACCTTCCATCCTTCGGGCAAACTGATCTTCGTCACGCACAACCTCGATCTGGACGTCTACCTGAACCGGGAGTAGGGTCATAGGTTAGTCGCCTCATGGCGTCCGTCTCTCTCCGCCAGCTCACCAAGCAGTTCGACTCCGGAACACCGGCGCTTCAGGACCTCTCCCTGGACGTGGCGGACGGGGAGTTCCTCGTGCTGCTCGGCCCATCAGGGTGCGGCAAGACGACCGCGCTCCGCTGCATCGCCGGACTGGAAGAGCCGACTGCGGGCGAGATCCGCATCGGCGCCCGCGACGTGACGCACCTGCCGCCGGGCGATCGCGACGTCGCCATGGTATTCCAGAACTACGCCCTCTACCCGCACCTCTCGGTGCGCGAGAACATCGCGTTCCCCCTCGAGATGCGGCGCACACCCGCGGCGGAGGTCGTCCGCCGCGTGCGCGAGGCGGCCGATCGTCTGGGCCTCGGCGACCTGCTCGACCGTCGGCCCGGAAAGCTGTCGGGCGGCCAGCGGCAGCGCGTGGCGCTGGGCCGCGCGATCGTGCGCGCGCCGCAGGTGTTCCTGTTCGACGAGCCGCTCTCCAACCTGGACGCCCGCCTGCGCGTCGAGATGCGCGCCGAGCTGCTGGCGCTGCACCGCGACCTGGGTGCCACGATGATCTTCGTCACGCACGACCAGATTGAAGCCATGACCATGGGGCAACGCATCGCCGTGCTGCACGAAGGGCGGCTGCGGCAGGTCGGCCCGCCTGCCGACGTGTATCGCGCGCCGGCCGATGCCTTCGTGGCGGCGTTCCTCGGCAGCCCCGGGATGAACGTGCTGGTCGGCGCGCCGGAGCCGGAGAAGAAACGGGTGGTGGGGTGCGGATCGTTGCGCTTCCGCATGCCGGCGAACGTGACAGGCTCCGTCCAGATCGGCGTCCGCCCCGAGCACGTGTCGCTCGGCGCCGTGGGAGAAGGCGTGGGCGACGCGGACGTCCGCATGGTCGAGCCGCTGGGCAGCGACACCCTGGTGCACCTCGATGCCGGCGGGGTCTCGCTGGTGGCCAAAGTCCCGGGGATCCCGACCCTCGCGTCCGGGACGCGGGTGGGCGTTCAAGTGGATCCCGTGCACGTGCATCTGTTCGACGTCACGGGCGTGCGCGTCGGATGAAGGTCGGCTGGGCTCTCGCGGTTGGCATCGTCGTCGCCGCCTGCGGCGGGACGGCGGCGGGGAGCGGCCGCACCGAGCTGGAGCTCGCCAATTGGGCCGACTACCGCGAGGCGGATCTCGAGAACCGGGTGCTTGCCCCGTTCGAAGCGTCCCATCCCGGCATCACCGTGCAGCAGCAGAGCGCCGGCACGGGGCAGGCGGAATACCGCGAACGGATCCTCACCTCGATCGTGGCGGGCCATCCGCCCGACGTCCTGCTGCTCGACAACATCGACGTCCCCGCGTTCACCAATCGACGCATCTTGCTCGATCTCGCGCCCTATCTCCCGCGCCTCGGTCTCGATCCTACCCGCTACGACTCGACGGTGCTCGGCATTTTCCGGCGCGGGGCGGCGATCTACGCCCTGCCCAAGGGCTACACGCCGATGGTCCTGGTCTACAACAAGGACCTGTTCGACCGCGCCGGCATCCCGTACCCGTCCGACGACTGGACCTGGGACGATTTTCTCCGGGTTGCCCAGTCGCTGACGCGCGACACCGACGGGGACGGTCAGGTCGATCAATGGGGCACCGCGTACGACCGGCGCTATTTCCTCTGGGCGGCGTGGCTCTGGTCGGGCGGCGGGGACATCCTCTGTCCCGATGGCACACACGCGACGGGGTGTCTCGATGCCCCGGCGAGTGTCGCGGCGATCCACTGGTACACCGATTGGGTGACGCGCGACAGCATCGTCCCACGCGCCTACAACCTGCGCCGCACGCTGGGCGACAACCTGCGCCTGTTCTACTCGGGCAAGGTCGCGATGCTCACGACCGGCCACTTCTGGATTCCGAATCTCCGCCCCTACACGGCCGACGGTCGCCTGCGCGTGGGCTTCGTCGAGATCCCGCATCTCGCCGGCGCGGAGCCACAGACGGTGATGTACGCATCGGGACTCGCCGTTCCCGTGAGCGCGCCGCATCGCCGGCTGTCGGTCGAGCTGGCCGCGTACCTGGCGGACTCGGTCGCGCAGGCGATCCGGGCCGCGGGCGGTCTCGAGCTGCCGAGCCTCACGGCCGCCGCCCAGGTGCAGGCGATCCTCGACACGACCGGGTGGGAAGCGGTGTTCCTCCGCGCCAGCCGGCATGCGCGCATTCCGTGGGGCGCGCGCATCGAGCGTTGGCGGGAAGTAGAGGAAGCCCTCCCCGACATGATGGACCGGATCACCCTCGAGCACGTCGATCCCGCCGTCGCGGCGCACGAGATGGCGCTGCGGCTCGACCGGCTGCTGGCGCAGTGAGATTTCCGATGAAGCTGTCGTGGCGGATCGGAGCGGTGGCCGTCGCCGCGGCCGCGGGGCTGGGCGCGCTCGTGACGGGGTACGCCGTGGCCCGGCGGGCCGAGCACGAGGCCGCGGCCCGCGCGGCGCGGACCGCCGCCGCCTTTCTCGCCATCGTCACGCCGTCCGATCCGGGCCTCACGAGCTACGATCTCGTGCAGCTGCTCGCCCAGTCACGTGGACTGGGGCGCCTGCCGGGCTGGGCCGGCCGGATCGAGGTGTACCACGGCACGGCGCCGTTGGTGCGGGCCACCGGGGCCACGCTGTCGGCGGCGGTGTTCGCCGAGCTGCGTGAGCGGGAGGCGACCCGGTTCGTCGGCGGCGCGATGCTCGCGCCGCTGAAGGACCGGGACGACTGGGACGTCGTGGGCGCGGTCGCGGTGACCCCGGTAGCGACGGAGCCCGTGCTCGCGGGATGGAATCTGATGTTCCTGGTGGCGTTCGCGATCATCGGCGGCCTCGCGGTGACGGGCAGGCGCTGGCGCCGGCGCCGGGCCGTGATTGCCTGCTGGGGCGTGGCCGTGATCGTCGGCGTTGCCGGATACCTCCAGGCGGTGCAGGGGGAGCGCGACGCGACCGATCGCTGGCTCAACGAGACGAGTCTGGTACTCGCGCGGGCCGCCGCGCGCCTGTCCCCGCGGGGCGGCAGCCTCGTCGCCCGGCTGGCGCCGATCGGCCGGGAAGCCGAGCTGACGGCGGCCGACAGCGGTCCCGCCATGGTGCGTCGCGTGACCGAATCGGGCGTGCGCTTCGCCGAAGTGCTGGTGCGCATCAGCCGCACCCGCTGGGTCCTCTTGCGGGAGCACGCCGGAGAGGCGGGCGCCGGCGTCTGGCTCGCGGTCACCCTCGCCGTCGCGTCCCTCGGGCCGCTAGGGGTCTTGCTGCTCGGATGGATCGAGCGGTCGCGCGCCCGGCCGCGGGCGCTGCGTGAGACCGTCGCAGCCTGGGGCTTCCTCGCGCCGGCCACGCTGCATCTGGCGGCGTTCTCGTTCGGGCCGATGCTCTTCGCGGTGTATCTCGCGTTGCACCGCTGGAGTCCGATCGAGCCGGCCCGGCCGTTCGTCGGCCTCGCCAATTTCGCGGCGGTGGTACGCGATCCGCTCGTCTGGATCTCGCTGCGCAACACGCTGCTCTACACGCTCCATGTTCCGGTGGCCATGACCATCGCGCTGGGGATGGCGCTGCTGTTGCAGCGCCACTCGCGCGCCTCCAAAGCCGCCCGCACGGTGTTCTTCCTCCCCTACGTCACGTCGGCGGTGGCGATCGCGCTCGTGTGGCAGTGGATATATCACCGCGACTTCGGCCTGCTCAATTATCTCGGGAGCCTCGTGGGACTCGCGCCCGTCGACTGGCTCGGGAATCCGCACACGGCGCTCGTCGCCGTCATGCTCGTTTCGATCTGGGTGCAGGTCGGCTACCAGATGGTCGTGTTTCAGGCGGGACTCCAGGGCATCCCGCAGGACTACCTCGATGCGGCGCGGGTGGACGGCGCCACGGCGTGGCGGCGCTTCTGGCGGGTGACGTTCCCGCTGCTCCGCCCCGTGACGCTGTTCGTGCTCGTGACCGGGATCATCACGTCGTTTCAGGTCTTCACGCTGGTGTACATCCTGACTGATGGCGGGCCGCTGCACGCCACCGACGTGCTCGTCTATCGCATCTATCAGATGGCGTGGGAGTTCCTCCAGTTCGGGCCGGCGAGCGCCTTGTCGCTCTTGCTGTTCGGTCTGTTGTTCGCGGCCACCTGGGTGCAATTCCGGCTGCTCGGCCGGCGAGTGCAGTATGCGTAGCGCGCGCGCCGTGGCGGTGCGGGGAGCGGGGTGGGCCGGCATCGCGGTGGTCACCATCGTCGGCGTGACCATGGTCCTCCCCTTCCTTTACATGCTCACCACTTCGCTCATGGACGAATTCGAAGTGCTGCGCTATCCCCCGGCGCTCCTGCCAGCCCACCCGCGGTTCGCCAACTATGCCGGGGCGCTGACCGCCCTCCCGTTCTGGCGCTTCTTCTGGAATTCGGGGGTCGTCTCAGTCATGGTCGTGGCCGGGCAGGTGCTTACCAGCGCCGCCGCCGCGTACGCGTTCGCCCGGCTGCGCTTTCCCGGCCGCGAACGGCTCTTCTTCGCCTTCCTCGCCGTGCTGATGGTTCCGGCCGTGGTCCTGCTCATTCCCCGCTTTCTGATCGTGAGCGCCCTGGGGTGGGTGGACAGTTACGCCGGCTTGATCACCACCGAGCTCGTCACCGTCTGGGGGATCTTTCTGCTGCGGCAGTTCTTCCAGACGCTGCCGCGCGAATTGGAGGACGCGGCGCGGCTCGATGGGGCGGGGGAGTGGCAGATCTTCTGGAAGGTGGTGCTGCCGCTGTCACGGCCCGCGCTGGGGACGCTCGCCGTATTCGGCCTGGTGGATCAATGGAAGAGTTTCCTGTGGCCGCTCGTCGTCACGCGCTCGGTGCGGATGCAGGTCGTGGAGGTCGGCATCGCGTCGTTCCACGGCCTGTACTATACGAACTGGCCCTATCAGATGGCCGCCGCGGTGACCGCGGTCGTCCCGCTCGTCGTGTTGTTCGTGGTGGCGCAACGGTACTTCGTCCGGGGGATCCAGCTGACCGGCCTGAAGTAGCCTAACGAAAGCGCAGCGACCACGCGACATCCTTCCCACCGGTTCCTTCCGGCCATGCGATCACCGCATGACCGGTCGGGAGCCGTGTCACCGTACATTCCGGATCCGCCGTCGCATCCGTCGGCTCGAGCCCGCGGGGCACCGCGATCGTGATCGCGTACGCCCGCCGGTCCAGGTTCACCGCTGTCCCGTGAAGGGTTCGCGTCGCCGCATCCCAGCGCTCGGCGCTGATATCGACCGCGCCCTGAACGAGGTGCCGGGTGGTTCCGATGACTTGGGGCCGCGCGGCCGCCGGGCGCAGGGCCAGGACGCGCACGGAGTGGGGCTCGAGTCGCACGGTGATCACATCGCCGGCGTCCGGCAACGCCGTGTCGCCCCAGACGTCGTAGGCCGAGCAACGATCGGCGGTAATTCCCAGCTCCGCCAGCCGCACCGACCGGTCGTCCGCCTCGTCCTCCCAGTTGACCAACGCCACGGTCCACCATTGCGGCGCTCCTTCGACGATCCAGCGGCCGGGCGGTGGATCACGCCGCACGCTCCAGAACCCGCCGTCACCGCCGCCGTCGAACACGCGGATCGCGACCACGTTCTCCCCGCCCCACTCGAGCAGATCGGCGGATACCGGGTAACGGCGGAACGCTTGCCACTCACTGCGCTGCCCCACCTTCACCCCGTTCACGAACGTCTCGTCCGCATCGTCCAGCCGCCCAAGCTCGAGCCAGACGGGAAGATCGAGACGCCCACCGGTTTGCTCGGGGAACGGGGTCGGGAGCGAGAACCGCGTGCGGTACCATGCGGTGCCGTCGTATCCGGCATGTCCCGCGCTCTCCCACGTCGCTGGCACCCGGATCGATTCCCACGAGTGGTCGTCGTAGTCCTTCGCGGCGAACGCCGCATCATCACCGATCCGGAATCGCCAGGGTCCCGTGAGGCGGACGGGGTCGATCTCCTGGGACACGATGGCCGGAGCGAGCTCGGCGCTCGGCGCCGCCAGATCGAGCGCGCGTCCCGCGACCGGCGCCGCGGGGATCGTGCGCTCGAGCAGAGCGAAGCGGTCGGCGGGGAGCTTCGGCAGGTCGTCGGAGAACAGCGTCATGCCCCCCGAGAGGGCGACGATCGACGCCCAGACCCGCGCTTCGTCCGGCGACAACGGCGGGCGTACGACGAGACAATCGGGGTCGTTGAACCAGGTGGTGCGGTGGTAGAAGCTGCGCAGCGCGGCGGCCCGCGCCGGTCCCTGGATGCCGCCCCAGGAGGCGTCCACGTCGCCGCCGATCCGCATGCCGTTCACCATTCCCACCGCGTGCTGCAGCGGTGCCCCGCACCCCAACAGAAAGCCGTCCGTCCCCATCCCCTGCCGCAGCGCCGCGAGGCCGGAGCGGTACGCCTCGGCGTGCGTCGCGCCGCCCCAATGGGCATCGCCCCGCGTGGCGTATAGCAGGAAGTCGATCTTCAGGTAGTCGTAGCCCCACTCCTGTACGACACGGCGCGCCAGTGCGCCGAGCCACGCCTGCACTTCGGGGTGGCCACCGTCGAGCGCGTACACCGGACCGCCCCAGCTCGCGTTGTCCCACAGCACCAGCGGCACTCCCTGCTCGCTGAGGAGCCAGGAAGGATGTGCCGCGGGGATTCCTGACGGCGGCGTGACGGCGAAGGGGGCGATCCACAAGCCGGCCTGGAAGCCCTGCTCGTGAATGCGATCCGTCAGCCACCGGTGGCCGTGCGGGAATTTCGCATTCACGTCCCAATCGCCCGCCGCCCGCTGGTAGCCATCGTCGATCTGGATGGTGCGCAGAAACCGGCGGTCGAACCGCGCCGCGCACAGCTCGAGGTTGGCGATCACGTCCGCTTCCGTGACTTTGTCGTACAGCTCGTACCACGAGCACCACCCGGCTGGCGCGGCGGCGGCGAAACGGTCTCGGTCGGCCGCACCCGGCGCCAGCAGCAGCGACAAGGCGGAGAGGGCGTCGCCGGCCGGGTCGAATCCGATGCGGAGCGTCGCGGCGTCGCCGGCCGGGCGGACGGGGCGGGGCGGCAGCCAGTCGGACCGCGCCTCGAGCGTCGCCGGCCCCAGATGGACCGCCGCTTCCCCGGGCTCCCCGGGATCGAAAGCGAGGGCGAGACCGCGCCGGCCGCGCGTCAGTCCCAGGACGCCGAAGCTCGCCAGCTCACCCTCCTCGGGTGGCAGCGTGACGACCCGATTGGTACTCCAGGAGTGATAGCCGTTGACCAACGCCGTGAGCGGTTCCTCGCCTGGCAGCATGGCCTCGGGTGCGAGCTGCCCGTAGCGGACGCCCCGAGCCAGGCCCTGGGAGCGGTCCGGTGAGAGCGTCACCGTGATGGCGGCCGCCTCCCCCGGGGACCCGTGAGCGAATGCCGCCTCCACGGCGACGCCGTCCGTCGTGCCCGCAACCACCAACGCGGCCCCCTCCGGTGCCGAACGGCGCGATACGGTGACATCTTCCAGGTCCGCCAGGGGTACCCACCGCTCCCCCAGTCCGACGGCCAGCTCGGCGTTGAGGACGAGCGGAACGGGCGCCCCGGCGTCGTGGTAGGAGAGGGTCCAGCGCCGCTGCGCGTCGAGGCTGAACACGAGCCGGCCGTCCGCGCTGCGGGGCATCCAAACGGCGCCACGCATCCAGGCGCGCGATCCGAGCAGTGTACCCGAAGCCGTCCCCGAGAGGAGCACAAACGTGCGTCGATTCATCGCGCCAATGTTCACGCTGCTCACCGCCTTGTCCACGCCGCTCGCCGGCCAGGCACTGTCGTTCGGGTTCGCCGGGACGCTGGGGGGGGACTGGTCGATCGAGGCCGGAGAGTTCGGCCTGGTGGAGCCGGTCGGCCTCGGACCGGTGCGCAACATCGCGGCTTCGGTACGGGCCGGGTTTTTCGGGGACAACCGCGCGTCGATCATCAGTCACCAGCGTGGTTTCGTGGCAGGTCTCGCGCTGGGCCTGCGCACCGGGACGGCCAACTTCTTCGACGTCGGGAGCGAGGGTTCGACCCCCACGCGGATCGGGGTGGATCTGACCCTCGAAGTGGGCGGGTACCTTGCGTCGAAGTCGCCGTTGCCGGAAGGCAAGCGGTGGAGCTCGGTCGCGATCCTGCCGGCGCTCCGCGTCGGTCAGGAGAACGGCACCAAGTTCTCGCTGGTCGTGGGCCCGGCCTGGTTCGCCGGAACAGAGCGGCACGTGCACGCGTTCGTCGGCGCCCGGATCGACGTCCCGCTGGCGCACGACCACGGCGGCCCCTAGGTTAGCGAGGCGATGCCAGGGTCGACCCTCGAGTCACCTCCCGCCGGGCTCCGCGTCCTCGCGGACGTCGCCGATATCCTCGCCGCCGGGTTTGTAACGGAAGACGCGTTGGCCCGCGTCACCGCCGTGCTGCGCCGTGGTCTGGCGCTGGGAGACGCGCGGTTGTGGCTGCGCGCCGCCGAGGGCACGGGGTTCCGCCCGCTCCCCGGGCCGACGGCCCTGGGGGGCGAGCGGACGTTTGCCCCGAACGACGAGTGGTTCCGCCGCGAGGTGGAGCGCGAGCGGATCGCGGGGGGTGGGACGCGATTGCGGTTCCCGCTCGTGTTCGAGGAGCAGGGCCTGGGCGCCCTCGAGCTCCGGGTCGACGGCGGGCGGGCCGACGGGCCGGTGAGCGATGTGGGGCGGGTGGTCGCCCGCCTCCTGGCGTCGGTCATCGCCGCCACCGAGCTGTCGCAGGATCTCGCATCGGAGGTGGCGCTGGCCGCGCGAGAGGCCGACTCGCAGCGCGCCTTCGTCGCCCGCATCATCGACTCACTGCCGGTCGGCCTGTACGTGATCGACCGCGACTACGTCATCCGCGCTTGGAACCGCCAGCGCGAGAGCGGGACGCAGGGCGTCGCGCGCGACGACGCGGTGGGGCGGGAGATCTTCGGCGTGCTGGACCGGCAGCCTCGCGATCTGCTGCGGCGCGAGTTCGACCGCGTGTTCGAGACCGGCGAAATCCAGCAGATGGAGATGGAATCCACCGCCAGCGGCGATTCGCGCTACTTCCGGGTCTCCAAGATCCCGATGCGTCTCGACGACGTGCGGATCACGCACGTGATCACCATCGCCGAAGACGTGACCGAGTGGCGGCGCGCCCAGCAGCGCCTGGGGCAGACCGAGAAGCTGGCGGCTGTGGGGCAGCTGGCCGCAGGCGTGATGCACGAGATCAACAACCCGCTCGCGACCATCCTCGCCTGCGCCGAGGCGCTGACGCACCGGGCCGAGGATCTCACCGGTCCCGCCCGCGCCGGGTTCGAGGAGTATCTCAAGATCATCGATGCCGAAGTGCAGCGCTGCCGCCGCATCGTGGATGGCCTGCTGGATCTGTCGCGTCCCAAGACCGGCGAGAAGCAGCGCGTGGACGTGAACCAGCTGCTGGAGCAGACGTTGTTCCTGTTGAAGCACCACGACCGGTTCAAGCGCATCACGGTGCAGCGTCAGTTCTCGCTGGGCCTGCCGGCGGTGGTGGTCGACCCCGAGCGGCTCATCCAGGGGTTCATGTCGCTCATGCTCAACGCCATGGACGCCATGAACTCGCGCGGCGTCCTCACGGTCCGCTCGAGCCGCAGCCCCGGGCGCGGGGCGGATGAGGTGCTGGTGGAATTCATCGATACCGGCATCGGGATCCGCAAGGAAGAGCTCTCCAAGATCTTCGAGCCGTTCTACACGACGAAGCCGCAGGGACGCGGCACCGGTCTGGGTCTTTCGATCTGCTACGGCATCGTCGCCGACCACTCCGGCCGCATCGAGGTCGAATCGCAGGTGGGGGTCGGCTCGAACTTCAAAGTCTATCTCCCCTCGGCCGAGTGAAACTCCTCGTCATCGAGGACGACCGCACGGTCGGCCAGTACGTCAAGCGCGGACTCGCCGAAGCCGGGAGCCAGGTGGACCTGGTCGCGGACGGTGCGGAGGGGCTGCGGCTCGCCTCCGACGGGCACTACGACGTCGTGGTGCTCGATCTGCGTCTCCCCTCGATGGAAGGACGGGAAGTCCTGCGGACGCTACGCGATCGCGGCAACGCGGTCCCGGTGCTCGTCCTTACGGCCCAGGACGCCGTGGACTTCAAGGTCCAGGCGCTGCGGATGGGCGCCGACGACTACGTCACCAAGCCGTTCGCCCTGGAAGAGCTGCTCGCCCGCGTCGAGGCGCTGGGGCGCCGGCCCAAGGCGATCGCGCCGCCGCAGCTGCGCGTGGCCGACCTCGTGCTGGACACCGGCAGCCGGGAGGTGCGGCGCGGCGGCCGGCCGATCGAGCTGACACCCAAGGAGTACGCCGTCCTGGAGTATCTGGTGCGCCACCGGGGGCGGGTGATGCCCCGCACGCTCATCACCGAGTACGCCTGGGACTACCATTTCGACCCCGGGACGAACATCGTGGACGTGGTAATCACCCGGTTGCGCAAGAAGATCGACCAGGCGCGGGAGCACAAGTTGATCCACACGGTGCGCGGCGTCGGCTACGTCGTGAAGGAGTGACGTGGAAACCCTCCGGGGCCGGCTGACGGCGTGGTATGCCACCGCGCTCGCGCTCGCCCTCACCGCCTTTACCGTCGCGCTGTACCTCTCCCGCCGTCACGCGTCCTACCAGGAGCTCGATCGCCGTATCGCCTCCGAGGCTGATCTGACGGCCGGCATTCTCGCCGGCGTGTCGCGCGCCGGCGGAAACGTGGTCACCCGCGATCCCAGTGGACGTCCCACGCTCGTGTCCGAGCTGCAAGCGACGCTCGACGCAGTGCCGGACTTCCTGATGATCACCGATTCGCTGGGACAGCCGGTGTACACCTCGACCAATACGACGCTCATTTACGAGCAGTTCGAGCAGTTCCGTCGCCTGATCCTCTCGGCGCACGGGCATCGCGTGCAAGGGACCATCCCGCTGGTCGCGGGGGGGCCGACGTTTCGCTACGTGGTGCATCCGCTCGGCGTGGTCGCCCCCGTGGGTGGCGCGGTGCTGGCGGGCGCCCGGCCGGAGAGCGTCGAGCTGGGCCTGAGGCCGTTGTTAACGACGTTCCTGCTCACACTCCCCCTCGGCATTCTGGCCGCCTACGTGCTGGGATGGTGGCTCGCCTTTCGCGCGGTCGAGCCCGTCGACCGGCTCACCACGGAGGTTCGCGAGATCACCGACGGGCGGACGCTGCATCGCCGGGTCCCCGTGCCGATCGTGAAAGACGAAGTCGGGCGCCTGGCCGATACGCTGAACCAGATGCTGAGCCGGCTGGAGCGCAGCTTCTCCGCCCTGCGCCGCTTCACCGCCGACGCGAGCCACGAGCTCAAGACGCCGCTCACGGTGCTGCGCGCCGGAGTGGAGCGGTCCATCACGACGCCCGGGATGCCGCAGGAGGCGCTGGCCGACCTGGAGGAGACCCTCCAGGAGATCAACCGCATGACCGAGCTCGTAGACACGCTGCTCACGCTGGCGCGGGCCGATGAGGGGACAGCGCCACTGCATGTGGAGCCCATCGACCTGCGGGCCCTGTTGCTCGACACCGAGGAAACGGCCGAGCTGCTGGCCGAGCCCGCGGGCGTTTCGGTGAGCGTGGAGGCCGGATCGGGGCCGGTGGTCGTGCAGGCGGATCCGAGTCGCTTTCGTCAGCTCGTGATGAACCTGCTGAGCAACGCGGTGAAGTACACGCCGCAGGGCGGGCGAGTGCGGCTGTGGCTGGAGCGCGATGATGGCCGGGTGCGCTTCGGCGTGTCCGACACGGGGATCGGCATCGCGCCCGGGGACCTGCCGCACATCTTCGACCGCTTCTACCAGGCCGACACGGCGCGCACGCGCACCGGCGACCGGCCCGGCGCGGGTCTCGGGCTCGCCATCTGCAAGTGGATCGCGGAAGCGCACGGCGGCTCGATCGACGTGCAGAGCCGGCCGGGGCGGGGCACGACGTTCACGGTGACGCTTCCCGCCGCGGCGCCGACGCCCCAGACCCAGGAGGCTCGGTGAGCGCCCATCGGCCGATCTGGCTGTGCTTCGCCGTCGCCTGCGGCGTGGGATCGTCGCGCGTAACGGCCCAGGGGACGGGGGATGTGCTGGCGCAGGCGCGCGCGCAATTGCGCGAGCGCAACCTCGACAGCGCGGTCGCGTTGTTGCGCAGGATCACCGACTCCACGACGTGGACCGATTCCGCCCGGCGCATCGACGCGTTGGTCCTGCTGGGTATGGTGCGCTACTACCAGGGCGACGACTCGGCCAGCCTCGTCGCGTTCCGTGGGGCCCTTACCCTGGATCCGACGCTGGTGGTTCCGCGACTCGCGCAACTCGACTCCACGCTCGGCGCCCGGTTCGACTCGGCGAAGGTCGCGGTGGCGCGCGCCCCGGACCCCGACACGTTGTACAGCTGCTCGCCACGCTGCGAGGGGTTGGATGTTCCGCCCCAACGCGTGGAGTCCGGGCCGCGCATGGGAGGGGCGATCCTGGTGTTCGCCGACGTTGGCGGCGAGTCGTTGCACGGCAGCGCGCTGCTGAGAGCCATTGTGGACACGCTGGGCCGCGTGGAGCCGGGTTCCGTGGAGGTCGTGCGGTCCGACGTAATCCAGGAGCTCATCGATCACGCGGTGCAATCGTTGCTGGCCGCCCGCTTTCGCCCGGGCCGCGCACACGGCAGGGCGGTGCGTGTCCTCATCGAGCAGAAGATCGAGCTCCGGCGCCGGATGCACTGATCATCCGCTCGTCATCGAACCGTCATCTTCGCTGCACGACCCCGCCACGCGCGCCTCCGATGATGAGGAGGAACCCGTGACCGGAGGTCGTCATGTTCGAGACACTGCTCGAGAGTCGCCCGAGTCCGCTGGGCCTGCCTTGGCGGGGGGTCGTCGGTGCGATTGGATTGCACGTCGTTGCCATTAGCGCCCTGTTCCGAGCCCCGCTTCCGGCGCCCGTGGTGCCGCCGATCATGATCATCGACGGGTTCCCGACCGATCCCCCTTCCACGCCCCCGGTGCATGGGGGCGGATCAGAAGGCGCGGAGCCATTTCGGGTCGAGCTCGACGTCCTGAACCTCCCCCCGCTTCCCGTGATAGAGCCTCTCCCCGGTGGGCCGGATGTTTCGGCGCCGGCCCCAATCGGTCCGGGCAATCAGCTGGGGGTGCCGGTGGATCCCTGGGGGACGGGGAATGGCTCGCCACTGCCTGACTCGCTCGTCCAGGAGCGCCCGGTACTGCTCGCCGCGCCGCAGCCCGTGTACCCGGCGCGCCTGCGCGAGGCGGGAGTGGAGGGGGTCGTCCTGGTGCAGGTGGTCGTGGACACGCTCGGACGAGCGGAACCCGGCTCGGTGCGCGTCTTGCAACACAGCGAGGCGGGATTCGACGCGTCGGCCGTGGCGGCGATCCGGGCGGCGCGGTTTCGCCCGGCGCGGGTCTGGGGCCGGCCCGTGCGGGTGTTGGTGCAGGTCCCGGTGGCGTTCCGGATCCGGACGTAGCTGCCGCCGAGGCCGGGGTCACTGTCATCGTTTTGTAATGATCCCCCCACTAGCGGGTAAGCCGGAATCGGTAGTATCTCGATAGCCATTGCGCTGGAGGAGCATCCTGTGTTCGACGTGCTGATCGAATCCAAGAAGGCCAGCCAGAAGGGCCGGTTGGCGGGGACGAGCATCGCTTCGCTCGTCTTCCACACGCTGGTCATCGGCGGGGCCGTGTGGGCGACGTTGTCGGCCGGTCAGACCGACGATTCGTTGAAGGTGGACACCGCCATGGTGTACATCAACCCCGAGCAGCAGAAGCAGCCCGATCAGCCGCCGCCCCCGCAGCTCGACGTGCAGTTCAAGGGCTTCCAGACGGTCGTGGCGCCGACCGACATCCCGACCAACATCCCGCCCGTGAACCTGCAGGAGCACTTCGATCCGAAGGACTTCTCCGGCGTGGGCGTCGAGGGCGGCTCGGCCACCGGCATCGTGCCGTCGGCCGACGCGGTGCTCTCGGTGGACGTGGTGCAGGAGAAGCCGGAGCGACTGGCGGGCCCGCTGCCGGTGTATCCGCCGCTGTTACAGCAGGCGGGGATCGAAGGCGTCGTCATGGTCCAGGCGATCATCGACACCATGGGGCGCGTCGAGCCGAATTCGCTGAAGATCACGCAGACCGCCAACCCCGGATTCAACGAATCCGCGAAGCAGACGGTGCTCAAGTCGCTGTTCCGCCCCGCCCGGGTGTACGGCAAAGCGGTGCGCGTGCTGATCCAGATTCCCATCAACTACAACCTGAAACACTAACCGCCGGACAGAGGAGCCGCCTCGGATGCCGAATATCATCGACCTATGGTCAAACTCGGCGGGATTCGCCAAGGGGATCGTCATCATCCTCATTTTCATGTCGATCTGGTCGGTTTCGACCTTCTTCATGAAATGGTGGCAGCTGCGTAAGTCCACGCGTGAGACGGTCCGGTTCGTCCCCGAGTTCTCCCGCTTCCTGCAGGAAGAGCACCTCGATGCGGCGATCGCGCTCGCCGAGAAGACGAAGATGAGTCACGTGGCGCGCGTGCTGGGCGAGGCGCTGGCCGAGGTGAAGCCGCTGCTGCGCGACCGCGCGACGATTACGGCCGCCGATATCAACTCGGCGGAGCGCGCGGTGGAGCGCCAGATGCTCATCATCGTCTCGGAGCTGAAGCGCGGACTCGGCATCCTCGCGACGATCGGCGCGACGGCGCCGTTCGTGGGACTGCTCGGCACCACCATGGGCATCGTCAACGCCTTCACCGGGATGATGGCGTCGGGCGGCGGCGGCTCGCTCTCGGCGGTGGCCGGCGGGATTTCCGAGGCGCTGATCACGACCGCCATCGGTCTGATCGCGGCGATCCCCGCGGTGTGGTTCTACAACTACTTCACCACCAAGATCGATTTCATCTCGGTGGAGATGACGTACACGTCGAAGGAGCTGATCGACTACCTGATCCGCAGCGTCGGCTCGGAGTTCGGCCGATCGATTTTCACCAAGGAATTCCAGGCCCAGAAGGCCTCACAGTCCAGTGGCCCGATCAGCCGCTAGTACCAAGGCGCCCGTCAACGCCAACATCAACGTCACGCCGATGATCGACGTGATGCTGGTGCTGCTCATCATTTTCATGATCGTGACCCCCCTGATCACGAAGGGATTCCAGGCCACGATTCCGCGCGCCCTGAACCCGGACAAGGCGGAAGAGAAGGAAGGTGAGATCCGCCTGGGCATCGACCAGGACGGGAGGTTCTGGCTCGACCTCACGGGCGCCGACGGGAATTACATGGGGATGCGCTTCATCAGCGACGCGGATCTGGCCAACCAGCTGGTCGCGATCTACGCCGCGCGCACGGCGGACAAGATCCTGTTTCTCAAAGCCGACGCGAACATCAAATACGAGCGCGTCCAGACGGCGATCGCGATCGCCCGGCGGGCAGGGGTCCGGGTGATCGGGGCGATCACCGAGCAGCGCAAGCTGACGCCAGCGCCGGGGCACTAGGGGGCGACCATGGCCATGCAAACGGGTAGCGAGGGCGGGCTCTCCTCCGACATCAACGTCACGCCGATGATCGACGTGCTGCTGGTGCTGTTGATCATCTTCATGATCATCCTGCCCCTGTCGCGCAAGACGTTCAACGCGCAGGTGCCGCCCGAGTCACACGACAAGAAGCCGCAACCGCAATCGCAGCAGATCGTACTCGAGCTCACCGCGGACGGCGGCTACGCCATCAATACCCAGCCGTACACCAAGAGCCAGCTCGACGCGGCGCTGCACCAGATTTTCGACCAGCGTGTGGCCAAGCTGCTCTTCCTCAAGGCGGCGCCCAACCGCATCTACGGCGACGTGATCGATGCGATGGACATCGCCAAGGGTGCGGGGGTCCAGGTGATCGGCTTCACGCCGCCGCCGGAGACAGCCCCCACGCAGTAACGGCCGTTCCGAGACACCCGAAGCACGCTCGACCCGTAGGGGCACGGATGCCGTGCCCCTGCGTTGCGTTCCGGGGTATCTACTTCCCGTGACCGAATCGACCCAACCGCAGCCTGTGATGCGGCGCCCCCCCCCACCGCCGCCGCCCTTTCGCTTGCCGCCACCCCGGCGGCGTCCCGGAGGGGCGGTCGCCTCGGTCATGCTCCATGCCGCTATCCTGCTCTTCCTGGTCCGCTACGGCGTGCAATGGGTCACCGGCGGCGGGGACTCGACCGGGCCCCGCGGCGGGGGCGGTGGAGGGGAGGGAGCCGCCGCGCGCTACATCCAGCTGCCCGCCCTTGCGGCTCCGGCCCCTGTCTCCACACCGGCCCCCACCCCGGTGCACACCGCGGAGCTTCCCGATCCCGTCCCGGTGAAGCCTGAGACGCCCCCGCCCGACGAGCCGCTGGCGCCCCCGCCGATCGCCCCGACACCGGCGACACCCGCGGCGGGCACGGGAACGGGAGGCGGACCTGGTCAGGGTCCGGGGACCGGCGGCGGTAGCGGAGCCGGCACGGATGGTGGCGTCGGCAACGATTCCGGTCCTGGCCGCGGCGGGGACGGCGCGTACATTACTCCGCCTTACGCGCGAACCGTGCTGCTGCCGGCGACGTGCGCCCGCGGCCGCTTCACGGTGCGCTTCTGGGTAGAAAGTGACGGCCACGTGTCGCGCGTAACGGTGGAACCGCCCCCCAAGGGCGGATGCCGGCAGGAGATGCTGGAGAAAATGATGGGATACCAGTTCCTGCCCGCGCACACCCGGGACGGCCGGCCCGTCGCCTCCGTCACCGAGGTGCATTTGCAGCAATAGCCGCAGACCCCTCGAATCCCGGAGTCGTGATGAACAGTGGCGTGGCTCGTCCAGCCCGGGAGCAGCTCTTTGCCCGGAAGACCGTGGATCAGTGCATCGCCGATGGGGAGCGCGGCGGGGGTCTGCGCCGCTCGCTCGGGCCGATCCAGCTGACCTCGCTCGGCGTCGGCGCCATCATCGGCGCCGGCATCTTTGCCGCGATCGGCACGGCGATCGCCGGAGACTCGGGGCACGTGGGCGCGGGAGCGGCGATCGTCGTCTCCATCATCCTCGCGGGTGTGACGAGCGCGTTCGCCGCGATCACCTACTCCGAGTTCGCCGCCCTGATCCCCATCTCGGGCAGCGCGTACACCTACGCCTACGCGACGCTGGGCGAGCTGTTCGCCTGGATCATCGGGTGGGACCTCATTCTGGAATACGCCGTGGGCAACATCGCCGTGGCGATCGGCTGGGCGGGCTACTTCGATTCGCTGCTGCGGGGCATGGGTATCGAGATGCCGCGCTGGCTGGTCACGGATCTGCGGACGGCGCTGCACGACCAGGCCCTGGTGGCGGCCGCCCCGCACCTCGGTCCCATTCCGATCATCTTCAACCTGCCGGCGTTCGCCATCGTGGGGCTCATCACGTTCCTGCTCGTGATCGGCACGCGGGAATCGGCGTGGGTGAACACCATGATGGTGGCGATCAAGGTGGGGATCATCTTCCTGTTCCTGTTCGTAGGTCTGAAATTCGCTCGCACGGAGCTGTGGCACACCCCCAGCTTCGCGCCGAACGGGGTCAAGGGAATCGGCGCCGGTGCGGCCATCATTTTCTTCTCCTACATCGGGTTCGATGCGGTGAGCACCGCCTCCGAGGAGGCCAAAAACCCGCAGAAGGACATTCCCTTCGGCATCATCGCCTCCCTCATCCTGTGTACGCTGCTCTACATCGCCATCGCGCTGGTGCTCACGAGCCTCATCCCGTGGGACAAGCTCAACGTCCCCGACCCGCTCGCGGTCGCGCTGCAGTACATCCACGCCGATTGGGCGGCGGGCGTGCTGGCGCTGGGCGCGGTCGCGGCGATGACGTCGGTGTTGCTCGTGTTCCAGCTGGGGCAGGCGCGCATCTTCATGTCCATGGCGCGGGACGGCCTGCTGCCGCCGTGGGCGGCGAAGGTGCACCCGAAGTTCAAGACGCCGCACATCACGACGATCATCACCGGCATCTTCGTGGCGGTGTCGGCGGCGTTCGCGCCCATCGGCTGGGTGCTCGAGCTCACCAACATCGGCACGCTGTTCGCCTTCATTCTCGTGGCGGTCGGTATCATCATCCTGCGTCGCCGTGACCCGGACCGCCCCCGGCCGTTCCGGACGCCATGGGTGCCGGTGCTGCCGCTCGTGTCGGTCGCCTTCTGTTTCTACCTGATCGCCAACTTGCCGCCCCTCACCTGGCTCCGGTTCGTGCTGTGGATGGCGATCGGGGTGGTGATCTACTTCATGTACAGCGTGCGGCACAGCCGCGTGCGGCAACGGGCGCAGCCCGACGCAGGAAGGTCCTGAAGTAGCTATTGCAGCTCGGCGGCGAGCCGGAGGGCGCCGAGCGGCGCGTCCACGGTGACGTCCCGCAGCTGCGCCCGTGGCAGGGCCGCCGCGAGGCGCACGGCGAACGCATCGAGCAGCGGGCTCCCCGGCCGCAACAACCCTCCCGCGGCGGCGACCGGCAACGGGTCGTCCGGCGGGAACATCGGCTCGACCACCTGAACCAGCAGCACCAGCTCCGCGGCGGCGTCCGCGGTGATGCGCCGCGCCGCCGAGTCACCCGCGGCGGCGGCGGTCAGGACGTGCGGCGCTAGCGCGGCCACGTCCGGTGGCGCGGCCGCGGCCGACCAGCGCACCAGGTCGTCGAACTCGCGCAGCTTGAGCGCGCCCAGCAGCCGCGCCATCAGGGCGCTGCCGTCCCCGCCGCCGTCGCGCGCTTTGGCCGCTGTGGCCAAAGCGCGCCGCCCGATCCAGTAGCCGCCGCCTTCGTCGCTCAGCTGCCAGCCGTAGCCGCCGCTGCGTCGCAGCCGGCCCTGCCGGTCGCGCGCGTAGGCAATCGAGCCTGTGCCGGCGTTGATCAGGATCCCCGACTCGGTCCCGAACGCGGCCGCCAGCGCGATTTCCCCGTCGGCCACGACCTCGAGCGAGCGGGCCAATCCGTGCGCCGCGAGGGCCTGCTTCAGATCGTGGCGCTCGAGCGCCCGGCCCGCTCCCGCCGCGCCCACCATGGCCCGGTCCACGGGAAGCGTGACGCCGGCGGCGTGCGCCGCGCGGGTCGTGACGTCGGCGACCGCCGCCGCCGTTGCCGCCGCACCGCCCGAGCGCATCGGGACACCGGGACCTTCCGCGCGGGCCAGCACCGTCATGTCGGGTCGCGCGATCGCCGCCGCCGTGTGGCTCCCCCCCACATCCACACCCAGCAGGACGGTGGGTGAGGCGGCGGCGGATGAGGCGAGGGAAGATGACGCGGGAGTCACGCCGGGCTCGCCTTTCCCTCCGGCGCTCCACCGGTGAGCGACGACGCCATCCCCACCGCCACCGTCACCGCCGTTCCGAGCGGCACGTCCCAGGGCCACCCGAGATGGCTCAGCGACACGAGCCATGCGGGATCGTGCAGCAGGCCGGCCAGCCGGGCGGCGAACACCACGGGGATCATCACGAGGACGCCGAATACCATCGCGACGATCACGTCGCGCTCGCGTGCCCGCGCCCAGAAGCCGCCGAGCAGGTAGGTCCCGAGCAACGCCCCGTAGGTCAGGGAGGCGACCTGCAGGGCCAGTTCCACCACCGGCGTACGGCGGTCGGGGAAGAGCATCGCGCCGGCGATCAGGATCACGGCCCAGAACAGCGTCAGGATTCGGCCCACCCGCAGCAGGCGCACCGGGTCCCGCTCGCCGGTGAGGGGAGCGTAAAAGTCGTTGGTCGAGGCGGACGCGAGCGAATTGATCGCCGAGGCATGGGTGCCCATCGCCGCGGCGAGCAACCCGGCCACGACGAGACCCGCGAGACCCGCCGGGAGTCGCGTGGCGACGAAGGTCGGGTAGATCTGATCGCCTGGCACGCCCGCGTGGGCGGCGCCGGCGAGCCACAGGCTCGTCCCCACGAGCAGGAACAGCGCGAATTGGAAGATGATGAATACCCCCGAACCGACCAGCGCTTTGCGCGCGTCGGAGAGTCCGCGCGCGGCGAGGAGGCGTTGCACGATCAGGTGATCGGTGCCGTGCGAGGCGGCCGAGAGCAGCGCGCCGCCGATCAGCCCGCTCCACAACGTATACGTGTGGCTGAAGCTGAAGCTGAAGTCGATGAAGACTAGCTTGAAGTGGTCGTAGGCGGCGCCCATGGCGTGCACGCCGCCCACTTGGTGAAGGGCGACAACGAGCGTCGCCACACCGCCCAGGATGTAGACGCCGAGCTGCACGATATCGGTCCAGACGACGGCCCGCAGGCCGCCGACCCAGGTGTAGCCAAGGGTGATGAGTCCCGTCGCGAGAATTCCCGCCGGGATGCTCCAGTGCGTGATAATGGCGAGCGGGATCGCAGTGGCGAACACGCGCACCGCGTCGGCGAGCGAGCGGGTCACCAGAAACACGCCCGACGCCGCGCGGCGGGCCCGCGGGCCGAAGCGCCGTTCCAGCCGCTGATAGGCGGTGTCCTGGGTGCCCTCGAAGTAGCCGGGGAGCAGGAGGATCGCGACCCCGATGCGTCCTACGAGGTAGCCGAAGGCGAGCTGGATGAAGGTGAGGTTGCC